>JAVBXO010000112.1 GCA_030824535.1 Azonexus sp.
GTGTCACCAACTATGAACTCACCGCGCGCACCAGGGACGGCAAGGAAACGGTCGTCTCTTTCAATGCCGCCACCTTCTATGATCGAAACCGGAAGCTGCAGGGGGTATTCGCCACGGCGCGCGACATCACCGAGCGCAAGCATCTCGACCAAGCCCTGCTGGAAAACAATCGCGCACAGGGAAACGCCCAGTCAGCCGCCGAGAAGGCCAAGCTCGTCATGTCAGATTTCCTGTCCGACATGGGCCATGAATTGCGCACGCCGCTCAACACCATCCTTGGCGCGACCCAACTCCTTAAAGCCGACAGGCCATTGCCGCCCCCGGCACAGCAGCAAAACCTCGAACAGATTCACAAGGCAGCCTGGCACCTGCTGGAACTGGTCAACGAAATCCTCGATCTCGCGCTGATTGAGTCGGGCAAGGCGACGCTGACGATCGAACCGGTCTCGCTACCCGCGCTCATGCTCGAATGCCGGGCCATGCTTGAACCACTGGCAGAGCAGCGTGGCATCGGCATGACTTTTCCACGAAGCGAGCTTCCCTGCTTTGTTCGTGCTGACCGGGCCCGGCTCAAACAGGTGCTGATCAAGCTGCTATCCAACGCCATCAAATACAACAAACCGGCGGGCTCGGTCGTCGTTGACTACACCCTGATTCCACCGAATTCAATTCGGATCGGCGTTCGGGACACCGGTAATGGTCTGGCGCCGGAACAACTGGCCCAACTTTTTCAGCCGTTCAATCGTCTCGGCAAAAATGCCAGTACCGAGGAAGGCACCGGCATCGGCCTGGTCGTCAGCAAAGAGCTGATTGAATTGATGGACGGCAGCATCGGCGCCGATAGCACGGTCGGCGTGGGCAGCGTGTTCTGGTTCGAACTGAATCTGACGAGTGCGCCTTAGCTTGCTCGAAGGCCCCCTCACACCGAACTCAGCCCAGGCAAATTGGAAATCCTGCGCATAGCGGTCGCCAGCCAAAATATCGAAGAAATCTGCGGTCCACTCGCTACCAGCCCCAAAAACCATCCAGAGCACCCACTACCAGATCGAATACAAACTCGGTGTGCGTAGCGACTTCAAACTAGCCCGGCAAGAGATGGGGATGGGGGGCTTTGGGATTCATGCGGTGGAACAGAAACTCCGGTTCCGGCCAATAGCGGACCTCAAGTCTAGCTATACAATTTGACTTAATACATGATGAACTATTCGACTTCGTAAGGTAGCTATGGATAGCGTTTTCATCCTCCAGCATCTTCACCTCCATCCAGGAGGAGAAGATGACGTCAAGCTCATCGGGGCATATCGATCCCGTGATTCAGTCCTCGCAGCCGTCAATCGTCTAAAGAGCCAGCCGGGCTTCCGCGACCTACCAGATGTTGTTACGCCGGGAGACGATAACCAAATGGAAGGCTTTTATGTCGACGAACTCAGACTTGACCTCGATTACTGGTCAGAGGGCTACGTAACGTCGTAAGCTTGGCATTAGACCGGAACCGGCCAGGGGTGGACACTCAAGGAATCGCTCCGTAACAGCCATTCGCAGCCACATCGAGTGATATAAGGTTGGCTTCTTATTCCTTACAGTTAACGGCACGATGGCGGGATGAATACTATTTTTTTACAGCAGCGTTACCCTCTATGAACCGCCCCAGCCTGCGAACACTGTTGGTTCTGGCTACTAGTGGCCTTTTCATGGCCGGTATGGCGTATGTCTGCTGGGCGCTCATGGTTTCTCTAAAGCCTACAGAAGCGACGCTGCTATCACATCAACTGGAAATCGACCTCAACGAGTTGGAGCCAGGGCAACTACGCCAAGTTGAATGGGAAGGCATTAATGTCTTTATTCTTCGAAGGACTCCTCAACAGACGGCATGGATAGAGTCGTATATCCCGCCTACCTTGAGTGAAAGTGCCAAGATTCAAGAAAATGACCCTCTTGTTCGAAACGCTTTCCGATCAATCAGACCAGAGTATCTCGTTGTCGGAGTTTGGAAGAACGGTTCTAGGTGGTCACTCCGGGAAAACCAGCACATGTCCTACTTATGCGACGACTTCCGGTTTTTCTCGGAGCCAACTCGCGTTTCCAAGGAAGTTGTATTTCCAGGCGGATTCTATTGCGCTGGTATGTATGGGCACAAAGCGAGCGATTTCTTGGAAGAAGCATGGGTTTATGACCCTGCTGGTCGAAGCAAAACAAGCTGGATTTCCCCTCTCTATATTCCACCTCATAAATTTAAGGAGCACATTCTTGTTATCGGCTACCCAAGCTAATCCAAATGTGCACGACCAACATGCCGCACACTAGCGTGGCCTTTGCTTCATCGAAGGACGTCGAGAAAGCACTCATCGCCAACGATGAGATCTTTCGCTACTGCAGTTTTGAGTCCGCCGCCATCGAGGGAGGGTGCTCCGATGGAGTTTTCCTCTCCTGTACGTTTCGCGATTTTGAGTGGTACTGGGGTCTATTTAATATGGCCCTATTTGTCAGTTGCAAGTTTGAAGAGTGCACATTCCGTGGTACTTCTTTTGCTGGCTGTAGGCTCGTTGAATGCTCGTTCAGCAATTGCAAATTCTTATCCGATAATCTCGGTGGGTCATGCGCGGCTACCGACACAAACGTGTATGGCTGTTCTTCAGAAAATAGCAAGGGCATCCGCGATGTATTTCCAACCGTGAGCACTAACCGAAACGCTGAACGCCTGCTTTGATAGTAAGCATCTGACCGGATTGGCTCGTTTCCTGCCTCTCAACATTTGGCAAGCGAGCCGTCGCTCAGCAAAAAACCGCAGTCTTCTTCCAACGCACCGCCCCACAAACAACAACTCCTGCTCCATCCTCCCGAGCAGGCGTTTTCTCAAAAACCGACCAGCAATCAGCGTTTCGCCAGTTCGTCCAGGCCGGCGCGGTAGATGCCGGAGACGATGCCGCGGATTTTGGCTTCGTCGAGGTTTTCAGCCGTCAGGGCGGTGAAGTGACTTTGCCAGATCACGCGGCTGCCCTGGCCTTCGGGTTTGACGCTCAGGGTCGAGACGTAGTCCTTGACGGGTAGCGGTGATTCGACGATGCGGTAAGTCAGGGTGTGCTGTTTGTCCTTGCGCGCCAGTAGTTCTTCGATGAGCACTGCGCCGTCCTTGGTTTCGACGCGGCGGAGCGCGCCTTTCTGGTTGTTGCTGCCACGGGTGATCGTGGTTTTGGCGACGACCGGGTGCCAGCCGGCGAGACCGGCGTAATCGCCAACAACGGCCCAGACCTTGGCCGGGGCGAGCGGCAGGCTGACGGATTCCTCGACTTGCTGGGTCGTGGCGGCGGCGACGCCCAGGGACAGGGCCAGGCTGAGGGCAATCAGGGCGCGGCCGAGCGGGGCCAGGGCAAATTTCTGCAACATCTTTTTTCTCCGGAAGGGATGGTGTGTCCGGATTCTAGAGTTGCTTGCCGCTGAAAAATCAGCCGCCAGCTGGCGCGGGTTTTTTCCGGCTCAGGATCGGGCAAATTGCCCGCCCTCCTCGCTCAGATCGGCCCTTTTTCCTTGCTTTCTGCGGGTTTGGCCGGCGCTGCCGGCGATTTCGGCACGACATTGACGCTGGCGCCGCCGAGGCTCTTGGTGACTTCCACGACGCCGTTCAGGATGCGCGATTCGGGGGCTTTCTGGCAGTAGGCGTCGAGCAGGGTCACGAGGATCCTGGTATCGGCGACCACCGAATTGACCGAGGCGTTGTTGGCGCGGGCATAGATGTTATGCCCGGTGATGAAGCCCTGCGCCCACTCCAGGGCCATCGCCCGCAATTCGCCTTTCTGGGTGTTTTTCCAGTCGATCCACTCGCTGCAAGGTCGCGCGCCCAAGCCGGCAATGCGCACATCCCAGTTGGCGGCCAGCGCCGGTTCGGCAAATTGCCCGAGGAGCAAGGCGGTGGCAAGCAGGACGGGGCGGACAGTGGATTTCATGAGGGGATCTCCGGAATGGGCGCGGCCATCTTAGCATTGGGCAGAGGCCAGCGATGGACGTAAAAAAGCCGGCCATCCGGCCGGCTGATGCCATCACCCGCATTGGGGTAAAAGCTTATTCGCCGTAGAAATTCACGTCGTAGGGATAAGGCTTCTGGGGAACCTTGGCGGCGGCGTTGCGGGTCGTCGTATCGACGTCCTGCTTCTTGTCCCACCACAGTGCACGACCGGCCTTCTGATCCTCAACCCATTCCGGGTTCTGCTGCAGTTGTTCGTTCATCCAGGTCTGGTGATCGGACACGTAGCTGGTATTGACCTCACCCATTTTGCGCTTTCCTCAAGCTAATCAAGACAATCCCGCGATTCTAGCATGGCAATCAGGGATACAGGCCACGGGTTGCCCGCGCTTCAAGCACGCGGCTGCAGCCGATGACGAAGGCCGCAGCGCGCAGCGTCAGGCGCCGATCTTCGGCAAGCTGCCAGATGGCATTGAAAGCATCGCTCATGATGCGGTCCAGGCGCTGGTTGATTTCGTCCTCGCTCCAGAAAAAGCTCGAGAAATCCTGCACCCATTCGAAGTAGGAAACCGTGACCCCACCGGCATTGGCCAGCACATCGGGGACGATGCTGATGCCGCGCCCGGCGAGGATGAGCTCGGCTTCCGGCGTGGTCGGGCCGTTGGCGCCTTCGACGATCAGCTTGGCGACGATGCGTTCGGCGTTGTAGCGGTTGATCTGCGATTCAAGCGCCGCCGGCACGAGGAATTCGCAAGGCACGGCCCAGAAATCGGCGTTTTCGATGGGTTCACCGCAGGGAGCGCCGAGCAGGCTGCGATGTTCGGCAACATGGCGCTTCAACGCCGCCAGGTCGAGCCCGGCCGGGTCGTAAAGCGTGCAGCTGGCGTCCTGCACCGCCACGACCTTGGCGCCGTGCTGGGCAAAGATGCGGGCGCTGGCTTCGCCGACATTGCCGAAGCCCTGCACCGCCACCCGTGCGCCTTCAATCGGAATGTTCAAGCGCCGCGCCGCTTCACGGGCGGCAACAAAAACTCCGCGCCCGGTCGCGTCCTGGCGCCCGAGCGAACCACCCAGCGATACCGGCTTGCCGGTCACGACACCGGTCACGGTGCGGCCCTCGCCCATCGAATAGGTGTCCATCATCCAGGCCATGGTCTGGGCATTGGTATTCATGTCCGGCGCCGGAATGTCACGGTCGGGGCCGATCATCGAACTGATCTCGCTGGTATAGCGCCGCGTCAGGCGCTCAAGTTCGGCGCAGGAATGCTGCCGGGGATCGATGCGCACGCCGCCCTTGGCGCCGCCGAAGGGAACGTTGACCACGGCGTTCTTGATCGTCATCCAGCCGGCCAGGGCCATGACTTCCGACAACGTGACGTCCTGATGAAAGCGCACGCCACCCTTGCCCGGCCCGCGCGAGGTGTTGTGATGCACGCGATAGCCTTCGAAATGCGCCACCTCGCCGTTATCCAGGCGGATCGGCAAATCGACGATCAGCGAGCGCTTGGGCCGGCGCAAGGTTTCGACCCAGGGATGCAGGGATTTGTCGAGCAGCGGCGCGACCTGTTCGACCTGCTGCAGGTAGATATGCCACGGGCCGACGTTTTCGGCGGAAATATACGAAGGCAGGACGGGATGATTCATGACAGTTCCTTTGCGGAAGCGAGGGTCAGCAGCGCGGTGTTGCCGCCGGCCGCAGCAGTATTGATGCTGACGACGCGTTCGACAAGCAGGCGATAGAGCGGGTAAGCGCCGCTGTCAGTCTCTGGCAGATAAACCCAGGGCAATTGTCTGAATGCCACACGGATGCACTCCTCCCCCTTCAAGGGGGAGGCTGGGAGGGGGATGGGTCTGAAAACGCGGTAATTCGCGGTAGTTCGTGTTCCGGTTGTGCTGGCATGACCCATCCCCACCCTGGCCGCTCCGGGGCTGGCTTTGCACAGCCAGCCCGCTCGGACGGCGCAGAGCGATGCTCTACGAAACCCCGTCCTCACCCCCTTGAAGGGGAGGGAGCGAGCGTTCATACGATTGCCCTGCTGATAAACCGGAATCAGGGCGCCGGGTTCGGCGGCCAGGCGCTGGTGCAGATCGTCATGCGGCCAGGTGGCCAACAGCACCCCGACCAGTCCGGCAAATTCTCCGACCGGGCGCAGTTCGATGCCCGCCTGCACGGCCGCCGGCAAGGCGTTCAGCAGGTCGCGCGCCATCGCCCCATCAGGCAGCGCGATGTCGTTCCCGGTCGCCAGCAGCGCCGCGATTTGCCGGCAGCATTGCGCTTCGTCGTCGGCGATGCACAGCATCCGCCCGCGTGGCGCAAAAGTCAGTTCGTTGCATTCGCCGGTCGGGCCAGGCAGTGTCAGGCACCGGCTGAGCAAGGTGGTCATGGCGCCGCTTTGGCAATCGGCCGTCAGCGCCAGATCACCACGCATTTGCGCCCACTCGGCCAGCGCCGCCAGCGGCAAGGGCCAATGCCCGGCGGCCGGAAGCCCGAGACTGGCCGGCGACCATTGCGGTGCACCGCTCAAAGCGGGCAAAAACAGCGGCCCGCCGGCTTTTGGCCCGGTGCCCGACAAGCCTTCGCCGCCAAAGGGCTGGACGCCGACCACCGCGCCGATCATGTTGCGATTGACGTAAAGATTGCCGACGCGGGCGCGCTGGCGGACCCGCTCCAGCGTCTCATCGATGCGGCTGTGCAGACCCATGGTCAGGCCATAACCCCAGGCGTTGATCTGTTCGAGCAAGGCGTCGAGTTGATCGCCGGCAAAGCGCAGCACATGCAGCACCGGCCCGAAAACTTCCCGCGTCATGTCGGTCGCAGCGGAAATCTCGATCAAGGTCGGCGGCACGAAATAGCCCGCCGCCGCCGTCTCCGGCAAGGGACATTGAAAGACCGGCCAGCCGCGACGGCGCGCCTGCTCGATGTAAGCCAGCAAACTGTCACGCGCCGCCGGGTCGATGACCGGGCCGACATCGCAAGCCAGTTCGGCCGGATCGCCGACCACCAGCTCGGCCATCGCCGCCCGCAACAGCGCCAGCACGGTGTCGGCGATATCGTCCTGCAAGCACAGCACGCGCAAGGCCGAACAGCGCTGGCCGGCGCTGTCAAAAGCCGACAGCAGCACATCCTGCACGACCTGCTCGGGCAAGGCTGAGGAATCGACAATCATCGCGTTCTGGCCGCCGGTTTCGGCGATCAAGCACCGGCCCGGACGCCCGGCCAGCTGGCGATTGATCTGCCGCGCCACGTCGGTCGAACCGGTAAACAGCACGCCGCTGACTCGTTCATCAGCCAGCAGCGCCGCGCCGACCTGCGCACCGCTACCGGGCAGAAACTGTAGCGCCGCCGGCGGAATCCCCGCTGCATGCAACAAGTGCACCGCCAGCGCAGCGACCAGCGATGTCTGTCCGGCCGGCTTGGCCAGCACTGGCCGGCCCGCCGCCAGCGCCGCCGTCACCTGGCCGACAAAAATCGCCAGCGGGAAATTCCACGGACTGATGCACACCACCGGCCCCGGTACACCCTGGCTTGCCGCCCCGGCAAAATGGCCCAAATTCAGCTGTTGACCGTAGTAGCGGCAAAAATCAACGGCTTCGCGCACTTCGCCCAGCGCATTGCGCCAGGTTTTGCCGGCTTCGCGGATCAGCAGTGCCATCAGTTCCACGCGCCGCGCTTCAAACAGCTCAGCCGCCCGGCACAAGATTGCCGCGCGTTCGTCTGGCGGCGTCGCCAACCACGCCGGCGCAATCGACGCAGCGTTGTTCAAGGCCAGAGCAATCAAGGCCGGATCGCTGTCAGCGACTTCGCCAACCCACTCGCCGGGTCGCGCCGGATTGCCCACCGGCCGCCGATGCAAGGACGTCGGCGGTGCTCCCGGCACTTGCGGCAAGGCCAGCCAGGAATGCCCGGCCAAGGCCGCCAATTCGCCGGCCAAGCTCGCAATGCAAGTTTCGTCGTTGAGGTCCAGCCCCGCCGCATTGCTCCGGCCACTGCCATACAAATCGCCCGGCAGCGGAATCGCCGGATGGCGCTGACCGCCTTCGCGTGCCACCTCGGCCAACGGCTCGGTGACCAGTTCATCGAGACTCACTTGATCATCGACCAAACGATGAACAAAAGAAGAATTGGCACCGTTTTCCAGCAGGCGGCGGACGAGATAGGGCAACAGCGTCTGGTGGCTGCCAACCGGCGCGTAAATGCGGCAGGGCCGGGCGTGGCTGACGACATGGTCGTAGAGTGGCTCGCCCATGCCATGCAGGCACTGGAATTCATAATCGCTGACGCCGCGCTGCCGCGCCATCTGCTCGACACTGGCCAGGGTATGGGCGTTATGCGTGGCGAACTGGGCATAAACGGCGTCCGGCGCCGCCAGCAGGCGGGCAGCGCCGACCAGGTAGGAAAGGTCGGTATGCGACTTGCGCGTAAAGACCGGGTAATCGACCAGCCCTTCAACTTGCGCGCGCTTGATTTCGCTGTCCCAGTAAGCGCCCTTGACCAGGCGGATCATCAAGCGCCGGCGCTGCTGGCGGGCCAGCGCGATCAGCCAGTCGATCAGCGCCGGGCAGCGCTTCTGGTAGGCCTGGACGACAAAGCCCATGCCCTGCCAGCCGGCCAGTTCGGGATCGCCAGCCAGCGCCTCGAACAGATCGAGCGACAGCTCCAGGCGCTCGGCCTCCTCGGCGTCGATATTGAGGCCGATGTCGTAGGCGCAGGCCAGCTGCATCAGCCGGCGCAGACGCGGCAGCAGTTCGGCCATGACCCGCGCCCGCTGGCTGCGCTGGTAGCGCGGATGCAGCGCCGACAGCTTGACCGAAATACCCGCCCCGGCCCGGACGCCCTGCCCGGCCGCTGCCACGCCGATGGCGTGAATGGCGCTTGCGTAGGCGGCAAAATAGCGCTCGGCATCGGCCGTGGTCAGCGCTGCCTCACCGAGCATGTCGAAGGAATGGCGATAGCCGCGCTCCTCGTTGGCCCGCGCACGCACCAAGGCCTCGGCAATGGTCTCGCCCATGACGAACTGCTGGCCGAGCAGGCGCATGGCGAAATCGACGCCCTGACGAATCAGCGGCTCGCCGCCCTTGCGCAACAGCCGGCTCAATGCCGCGCCGAGGGCGCTGTGGCTGTGCGTTGCCACCAGCTTGCCGCTCAGCATCAGCCCCCAGGTCGCGGCATTGACGAACAGCGAAGGACTGCCGCCGAGATGCGCCTGCCAGTCGCCGTGGCCGATTTTGTCGCGTATCAGGCGGTCGACCGTAGATTTATCGGGGATGCGCAGCAAAGCCTCGGCCAGGCACATCAGCGCCACGCCTTCCTGGCTCGACAGCGAAAATTCGTGCATCAGCTGATCGACGCCACTGGCGTGGCGGCGCTGCTCGCGCAAGTTCGTCACCAGTTGCCGCGCCCGTTCGGCCACCGCCTCGCGGTTGTAGGCCTGTTCCGCCTGTTCGTTGGCCAATTCGCAAGCCAGCAAGGCCACCCTTTCGGCTTCGGGCGCACGATAAAGCGCCCGCATTGCATCCCGTCCCAGCTCGCTCATCGTCGTCTCCCGCAATGACCTTGGTCCATGGTCGCGGAAAAATCCCCGGCTGGCAAACCCTCGCCGGGCCTGCCACAAAGCGCCATGTTGGCGGTATGCTCAGGGTTTCCGCCGGATCGCCCGCGACCCGCCATCAACCACAAGGAGAGAGACAAAGTGACTGCCCTGCTGCCCCAACCCGATCCCGAAGGCCTGCTCGAATATTCCGTGGTCTATACCGACCGCGCGCTGAACCACATGTCGCAGCGCTTCCAGGGCGTGATGAAGGACATTTCCCGGCTGCTCAAGCACGTTTACAACGCCAAATCAGCCGTCGTCGTGCCCGGCAGCGGCACCTTCGGCATGGAAGCCGTCGCCCGCCAGTTCGCCACCGACCAGAAGGTCATGGTCATCCGCAACGGCTGGTTCAGCTTCCGCTGGACGCAGATTTTCGAGATGGGCCGCATCCCGGCCGAATGCCGCGTGCTCAAGGCTAGGCAGATCGGCAGCGGCGCCCAGGCGCCCTTCGCCCCGCCGCCGATTGAAGAAGTCGTCGCCACCATCCGTGACTACCGCCCGGCCGTCGTCTTCGCGCCGCACGTCGAAACCGCTTCCGGCATGATCCTTCCCGACAACTACATCAAGGCCGTCGGCGCCGCCGTGCGCGAAGTCGGCGGGCTGTTCGTGCTCGACTGCGTCGCTTCCGGCACGGTCTGGGTCGACATGGTCGCCAGCGACGTTGATGTACTGATCAGCGCCCCGCAAAAAGGCTGGAGCGCCTCGCCCTGCTGCGCCCTGATCGGCCTCGGCGAACGCGCCCGCGCCCGCCTCGAAGAAACCACCAGCACCAGCTTCGCCTGCGACCTGAAAAAGTGGACGCAGATCATGGAAGCCTTCGAAAACGGCGGCCACGCCTACCACGCCACCATGCCCACCGACGCCCTCGCGGCGATGCGCGACGTCATGCTCGAAACCGAGCAATACGGCTTCGACAAGGTCTGCGCCGAACAACAGGAACTCGGCCGCCGCGTCCGCGAACTGCTCGAATCCCACGGCTACCCCAGCGTCGCCGCCGAAGGCTACAAGGCCCCGGGCGTCGTCGTCAGCTACACCACCGACCCCGAACTGCAAAACTGCAAAAAATTCCTCGCCGCCGGCCTGCAAACCGCCGCCGGCGTGCCGCTGCAATGCGATGAGGGGGCGGATTTCCGGACTTTCCGGATTGGCTTGTTTGGGCTGGAAAAGCTGCATAACCCTGAGCAGACGGTGGAGAACCTGGCGAAGGGGCTGAAGGCAATTCAGGCTTCAAGCTAAGCCGCTCCTCCCGCTGCAAACAGAAATTGCCCGATTCCTGCGGTTGACCGCGGGAATCGGGCAATTTTCGTTTACAGGCCTGATACCGAAATTTCCAGAGGGATCTTTATTTTCAATTATTTTCGTCGTAGAATAGTCGTACTTCAACGAAATGAGTCTCGCAATGTCCTACGTACCCTCAAACATCCAATTTCTACTAGGATCAGATCACCAACCGGTCTTTGCTGTCTTGCCCTACGAGGAGTATCGAAAACTTCTCAAGCTAGCAAGCGAGAATCAAACCGCAACGCCCCGTCCAAGCAGCGACAAGCATAAGACAGTCCCGCTACCACACGGTGGCCCCGGAGCCTCGCTGGATCTTGTCCGTCTGGCGGCTTACTGCATCCAGCACGACATTGAAAGTATCGCTGTCAACATGCGTGCGCAAAGTTACGACAAATTTCCACCAAACCAATTGAACACCCTAGACCCCCTTATCCGTCGCGAATTTCTGCCGCAAGGATCTCCCTATAAAAATACGATGCAGGCCACCACCGAGTTGGTAAATTCTCTGGTCGACTCAGGTTTGTTCATTAATGCGAAACGGCACTTCCCCGGTTTCTATCGACCGGTTAATGCACTCGATGTATGTCGTGATGCGATGGGTGCTTTTTGGGTAGCCAATGGCAGCCCGGAATCACAGATTGAGCTACTCAAGGAATAACCAAAAATTTAGCAAAATTAGAGAATAAACTGCGTTTTTTTAAATAAAGCACCCCCATTACCTTATTAAAATCAATTTAAACTTATGACAAAAATGAATTTCACTGTTAGAGAATATAGGCTTGCATATGCCACTTGGGCTGCATATAGAGCGGCCCAAGCAGGCTCATCAAAAGCAAAAGGCAAAGAGCTTAGTAGCGCATTAAATAACTGTGGTGTTATTTCGTATTTGGATACTTATGATGGTGCAGAGATTGGCGCTGATGCCTACAGGGAAAAACATGACGAATGGTGCGTAGCCATCATTCAATACGTCAAAGAAAATTTCAAAAAAGAAATTACATACGGGATTTCGGCTAAATTACTAGGAGTATTCATAAAGGGGTACTTTATTCTAGCGGGAAATGAACGCCAGCCCCTTTCAAAAATTGCTCACCCGCCAATCGATTCATTTCTACTCAAGGGTTTAGATAAAGAAAAAGGAACAAATTTGGATAAGGAGTACAAATGGCAAAAACTAGACAAAGAAAAATATTATGAACTTCTAGCAAAGATCAAAAAGTGTCTAGGTGAGAATGAAGAACTATGGAAAATCGAGAAATACTGGAAACTTGACAACTAACAGTTTGCTCAAAAATCATTTTGGGCTCCAAAAACCACCTCAGTCGAACCACAATTTCTGAAAAATCCGGGGGTTTTCACATCCTTTTGGCTCTTTCCAAGCCGGGGTCATGTCTTGCAATCAAGCAAGCTTGATGGCAAGACCTCATCGACCGTACCCCTCCCAAGCACGCCATCCCGCTGAAATCCTTCACTTCTCAGGTGATTGCATTTCCACCGAACCCGAAAATCCCCGCTTTTCCAAGGTCGACCGCAAAATCGAGTTCCACGCTCAATCAAAATCACCAGCCAGCAACCACTCACCCCATTCCTGCGGTCAACACCCCGTACAAGGCAAAAACCGGCTGCAACCGTCCCGGCAAAGCCAGCGCTTTTGCCGCCAGCCGGCCCGGCGCCCCTTCCCCGGGCATGCCAGGCCGGCAGCTTGCCTCAGTTGCCGGAGGACTCCCCTAGCACTTCCCCTCCAGTGCCAGCATCACGGTTCGCACGCCCAGGCTGGTGCTGTCCAGTGACCAGCTCGAGCCTGCGGCCAAGGCGTCCTGTTGTTGGCGGATCTGGGTTTTCAGCAGATTCTGCAGCGACAGGCGAAGGCTGAATTGCGGGTTGAGGCGTTGCAGTACGTAGGCGTCGAGTACGGTTCGGTCGTGCGTGACGGCGCTTTGTTTGTTGGCCAGCTGGGTGGCAAAAACCGGGGGCCAGATAACAAATTACCGCCAGCTATTGCAATCAACTAAAATTAATTGCCTCCCTGATTATCAAACCATTTTTTATCCACCTACACTAAATGACTCCCCTTCATATCGTCCTTGAAAAATTCCGATATTTTTGCCTGTCAACCTGAGCACATCGCGATTCAATGAAACATACTCCCTTGATTCAAATTTATAAGCAAAACTATTGCCATTCATCACAACCTGGATACCACCCGCGCCAATAACTTCTGATGGGTAATATCCGGAAACCAGAATAGCCGCAAGGTTTGCCCCCGGTTCGCGTACCAGTTGCCAGCGCACTGGCTCATAAGAGCTCAGCACCAAAACAATGGGGCTCGTTGAGCGACGGACTATGACTTCAACAATCCCCTTCCTTCTTTCACTCGTCGTCGCTTGCCCTCCCATTTTTCCTTGATATACGCCGACCGCTTCAACCAGGGAATTACGGGCCAGATTAGCGATTGATCCACTAGCTGCTCGCCCACCCGATTGAGAACCTATGGATTGCATTCTGTCCCGTTCTGCTTGGTCAGGCGTGGGGGTGGGAGCAAACACAGGGGTACCTGTCCGAGGCAGAGCCCCATCACCTTCAGCAGCACGTATATCTGTTTCAAGCCTGGCAATTTGACGTTCCAGGTTAAATGAGCCAAGCAAGGCATCCAATGCTGCAGGTTCTCCAGTACTAACTTCATCGCCAAACCACATTTTCGAGCCTCGTCGTGCAAAGCCGGTTCTGCCGACAAGTTCCTGAATAATTCCCGCATTGCCGTTTTCGCTTTCAACTGGCGAAAGCGTGGCGTCGTCCACATTAAATACCCATGGCTTTGTTTTGATGCCTGTAACGGCATATGAATCGACCAACAGCGTCGACTCGCTTAACTTCGCATAACGATTTGCCAGAAACGCTCCCGTTTTCCAGAGTGTTTCCTGTCCCGATTCCAGGTCAAACATTTTTAAATCACGTCCAGTGGTAAATATTATGACCTTTCCATTCGACATCAAAGTGGGAGACGATGAAGTCGCACCATTTCCATCACGCATTTTGTATTCAGTAATTAACTTCCCCTGGATACCCTCTGAATTTTGAGCATGCTCAATCACGGAAAATACTCCTCCGGAACCGACCAGTACCCGCGATGACGATTTTGCAAGCGGAATTGCCCAATTTTGGCCACGTAAGCCAATGGGATGGCGAATAATTTTCGCTGCTTTAAAATCAATTATCGATAACGTGCCATTTTTTCTTTCATTTACCAAGGCTGCTGAAATTTCTGGCAACCAGGCATGAAATCTATTGATTTCGCTAGACTCAAATATTTTTCCGCCAGTTTCTGTGTTGACAAAAAGCACGCTCCGATTGCTTATTTGCATGGCTGCAACACGCCCATTTGGCGATAACAGCACCCTGTGCGACACATCGAAAACCGTAGGTAAAGTCGCTATTTTGTTTCCACCAGGAATCTCTATTGAAACAAATTCGCTACGATTTCCCCGCAGCACAGCAACGCCAGCCGCTGAAGCCGCATCGGCAGATGTTATATCCATTTCTGCCACAGGCGGTACAGACCACGGCTTACCCAGTGGCCGGATTGGACGCAATGGGCCTTGTGCTACCAGAACTGCAACTTGGCGAATTCCCAAATACTTCAAGAGCTGAGCATCCTGAATGCTCAGGCAATCGCGGCTCAACGGAAGCGATCTGATCGTTTCCACAGAGGACAATCGACCTATTTTTATACCTTGACTGCAGGTAAGGGCCCGGATTTCCAGTAAAGAGGCATACTCCTCATCAAAGAAGCTGGATATAGCCTTGTCGGATTTGATCAGGGCTCGCAAACCCTCTTCTGCTACACGAACCTCGGAATTTAGTGGAAAGGCTTTGTTTATCTTTGACGATATTGGCAAAAAAATATCAAATATCCCACCACATCCGGATAGCCCGAGACAACAAACAGCCAAAATAATCAATTTTCGAACCATGGGATCCCCGGCAAATGTATTTACAGGTATAGAGCTCTTCTTGGAAAATTGAACTTCACGTTCTCTTTCAAAACGGCATATTACCCATAAATAATAGACCAAAGGTGTTTTTCATTGACGATGTCACCATGCAAAATTCCTGAAAGGATCGCAACTCGACCAACCCCCTTCCACGCACAGCATCCCGCTGGAAGCCTTCGCCTGACAAATGCTTGCAGTTCCCCGTGATCTGAAAATCGCCGTTTTTCCAAGGTCGACCGCAAAATCGAGTTTCATGCTCAAGCTGTCACTCGTCATCACCAACAAACCACTCATAGCCGGGCATTGAGCGTATTTTTGCGGTCAACACGCCATACAAGGCAAAAATCAGAGTGAATATCGGTGAAATCAACGGTTTTCCCGGTAGTCACCCACTTGCTGCAAAACTCCCCTACCACTTCCCTTCCAGCGCCAGCATCACGGTTCTTACACCCAGGCTGGTGCTGTTGAGTGACCAAGCGGAAGCAGCAACTTGGGCGTCCTGTTGCTGGCGGATCCGGGTTTTCAGCAGATTCTGCAGCGACAGGCGGAGGTTGAATTGCGGGTTGAGGCGTTGCAGTACGTAGGCGTCGAGCACGGTTCGGTCGCGCGTGACGGTGGTTTGTTCGCTGGCGACCTCGGTGACAACGCGGCTGTAATGCTGGACCGAGGTGCCAAAACTCAGTTCGCCCAAGGTCTGGTCGTAGCCGGCGCTTAGCTGATAGCGCGGGGTTTCGCGGGCGGCGCGAGTGATGCCGAGGCGGGTGTCGTCGACCTGGCTGCGCGGGATGGTCAGGTGGGCGCGGAAGGTGGCGCCGCGCCAGCCGTAGTTGTCGGCGCGCAGCTTGCCGTCGAGTTCGACGCCCCAGTGCCGGGCCGAGCCTTCGTTCCAGGGCCGTTCGACCCAGCGGCTGCCTTCCTGCTGCGTGCGTCTTTCGATGAAATCCTCGGTCTGGCGGGCATAGACATTGAGCCCGACAACGCCGGTTTCGCCGGGCAAGTAATGTTCGACGACGGCTTCAAAATTGATGCTGCGCTCGGCCTTGAGCTGCGGGTTGCCGCGCCGGTCGGGTTCGAGCGGGGTGTTGGCGGCGACGCTGAAGATCGGCTGGTTGAGCAGTTCCTCGAGTTTCGGCGCCTTGATGCCGGCGCCCAGCGAGCTGCGCAAGACCCAGCGTTGGACCGGTTCCCAGCGCAGGGCGAGCGACGGCAGCAGCTCACGGTATTGCCGTCCCTGGCCATCCGCCTGGTAATTGATCGACTCGCCGCGCAGGCCGCCGGTCAGGGTCGTCGCGGCATTCGGGCTCCATTCGTCCTGCAGCCACACACTCCATTGCCGGTCCCGGCCGCTGTGCGACTCGTTGCCGGTCGTACCGCTGAGGCTGTCGTCGCGCTGATGTTCGGATTCCTCGACGGCCGCCGCCAGCAGGTGCTGGCCGATGGGCCGGTCGACGCGCAGGCTGGCGTTCAGGTCGCGCTCGTTGCGCCGGCGGGATTCCTGGCTGCGTCCGGGCAAGGCGCCGAAGCCGGAAAAATCGCGCGTCAGGTCGGCCCGGCGTTCGCCGTCGGACCAGGCCAGGCGGGCGGAATACTTGCTGCCGTCGCGCTGCATTTCGCCATCGACGCGCAGGCGGTTGAAGGCCGTGCGGTTCTCTTCGTCGTCATGCCGGGCACCGCTGTTGGCTGGCGTGGTTAGGTCGCGGCGCGTCATGTCGTTGCGCAGATGCCCGTAAGCGCGGAACAGGCTGGGCGCCACCGTCAGGCTGTCGCTGCCCGATTTCCAGGACAGGCGCGGCGAGAAGACGAATTCATTGATCGTCGTCCGGCCGTCTTCGCGGTCGGCCTGATCAAGCCCGCTGCTATCGCGGCGCAGGACTTCGCGACCGGAGGGCATGCCATGGTGGTTGACGGTCAATGGCAACATCCAGGAGAAGCTTTTGTCGCCACCACCGCGCGTCAGGCTGAACTGGGTGTTCGGTTCGTCGTTGCGCACGCCGAGCGCGGCCTTTACTGCGGTCGACGCTTGTGAACGGGCTTTTTTGAAAACCAGGTTGACGGTAACCGGGGCGCTGCCGCCGAATTCGGCGGAGGCACCGCGAATGATCTCGACCCGCTCCAGTTCCGTCGAAGGCAGGCGACCGACCATGGCCTGGGCCATGCGCGCGTTGCCGGCGACGCGCTCGCCGTCGATGTACATCTGCACCGAATCGCGCGTCATGCCGCGCGCCCGCATCGCCATCGAACCATCGGCGCCCGGTGTGCCGGCTTCAACGCCGGGTAATTTGCTCATGACGTCGCTGACCGTCAGCGCGCCCATGTTCTCGATGTCCTTGCTGGCGATGATGACTTTCTGTGTCGCCGCTTCACGGCGTTCGGCGGTATCGCTGGCGCCAGCGCTAACCTGGATTTCAGCGAGGACTTTTTCCTCGGCATGCAGGCCGCAGGCAGCGCTCAGGGAGAGGATCAACGGCAGGTAGGGGGATCGTTTCATGGTGGGTATCTTCAAACAAGAAAGCTCAGCTGGCGCAGGCCAACCAGGATCAACAGGCCGGCGCTCAGGCGTTCGATGCGCGGCATCCATGGCCCCAGCTGCTCGCGCAGGCGACGGCCGAAATAGGCGACGCCCAGGCCATAGACCAGCGAGGGCACGACGATGGCGCCGAGGCCGAAGCCACCACCGAGCAGCAGACCGCTGACGGCAGCGCCGGAGGCCGCCGCGGAAAAAAGGACGACGCCCAGCGGCCCGCAAGGGGTCAGCGCCATGCCGACGCCCATCAGGAACAGCCCGCCGGGCAGCAAGGTCTGCTCTGCCGGGCCGCCAGAGAAGCGCCGTAGCGGCACGCTCTCACCGGCCGGAATTGCTGCCGCCATGGCGCAGGCCGGACGCTGTAAACGCAACAAGGACAAGCCGACCATCAGCGCCGCCGCGCCGATCAGCAGATGCAGCGACGACGAAACGGCCATGCCTTCCTTGGCGTAATGCCCGACCCAGCCGGCCAGCGCACCGAAAGCGGTGTAGCCGCTCAGGCGCCCGAGCGACAGCGGCAGCACCACGCGCCACGACCGCCGCCAGCTGAAATCGCGAGCGAGGAAGACCGGCCCGAGGTAAGGCAGGCAGCTGACCAGGCACGGCCCCAACCCGTAGACCAGACCCAGCGCAAAGGCCATCGGCAGGCCGACGATGGTTTCCGGATCCATCATCCGGCGTTTTCTTCCTGCCAGTCGTTGCGCGCCAGGATGGCGGCGCCGAAAGCCGTGGTCGTCTGCGGATATTCGGGGACCAGCAGTTCGCGCCCCAGTTCATCCTGGATGGCCGCGACCAGCCCCTTGTTGAGGGCAGGGCCGCCGTCGAAATAAACGCGATCCTCGACGCCGACGCGCTTGGCCAGGCGCACCGTGCGCGAGGCAATGGAGTAGTGGATGCCGGCGATGATTTCCGACTTGCCGTGACCGTTGGCCAGCAGGCCGATGATTTCCGATTCGGCAAAGACCGTGCAGGTGCTGTTGATGTTGAGCGGCGCCTTGTCGCCCTGGAAGTGGTAGTCGCCCAGTTCCTCCAGGTCGAGTTCGAGGTTGCGCGCCGCGACATCGAGGAAACGGCCGGTGCCGGCGGCGCACTTGTCGTTCATGGCGAAATTCTCGACATTGCCGGTCGGGTCGATGCGAATCGCTTTCGAATCCTGGCCGCCGATGTTGATGATGGTGCGCACCCCACCGTAGGCCTTGCCGGTCTCGAAAGCGCCAGCCGCATTGGCGGTGATTTCGCTGATCGAGTCGTCGGCCTCCTTGAACAGCTTGCGGCCGTAGCCGGTGGCGATCAGGTAGCGGACGTCATCACGCTGCAGGCCGAGCTTGGCGAGCAGGGTATTGAGCGCTTCGGTCGAGTTCTTGTGAAAGAGACTGCCCGAGGCCGTGACATGGACCCCGGCCAGCGTGCCCTGTTCATCGACCAAGGCGACCTTGATGGCGGTCGAGCCGACATCGATTCCAGCAAAATAATTCATGCGCGACGCTTCTTCTTGTTTTTCAGTGATTCGAGAAAGGCTTCGATACGGGTCGAGAGTTGCCCCTGATCGTCCGGGCTGTAGTCGGTTTCGATGTAGAGCATGGGAATGCCAGCCTTGTTGAACTCCTCGGCAACGCTGCGGTATTCCATCTCGTACACCTGGCAGCCGGAGAACGCCTGGTAGATCACGCCATCGGCCTGGAACTGCGCCACCAGATCGAGCAGACGGCGCTTGCGGTCGTCGTTGCGGGTAAAGATCGGGCAGGTGCAGGGCTTCAGGTATTTGTCGGCGAGGCTGTCCACCATGTCGCCGACCAGCCATTCGTCCACCGCCGTCATGTCGTAGAGCATGCGGTTGGCCGAACAGGTTTCGTCGGCGACGACCACGCCGCCGGCTTCCTCGATGAGCAGCGGTAGTTTCAGGTTGGGGAAAATCGGCGGCGAGCCGGTGAATACGACGCGCGGTGCCTTGCTCTGCACGGCGCGGAAGCCGGCG
>JAVBXO010000133.1 GCA_030824535.1 Azonexus sp.
CGGCAGCGTCCGCCCAACTGGGCTTTGTCGCCCTGGGCGGTGACCACCTACTTGCTGGGCGGCGTGCTCGACAACGGTTTTGCCGTCAGCGCCAAATACATTGGCGGGCGGCGTTTGATGGAGATCGCCGTGGCGACGCTGGCTACGGATCGCGCCTTGCTGCTTTACGGCGTGCCGGGGACGGCCAAATCCTGGGTGTCGGAGCATCTGGCAGCGGCCATCAGCGGCAATTCCGGCCTGTTGGTCCAGGGAACTGCCGGGACCAGCGAGGAGCAGTTGCGCTATGGCTGGAACTACGCCCAGCTGCTGGCGCATGGGCCGTCGGAGGCAGCGCTGGTGGCCAGTCCGCTGATGAATGCGATGCGCACCGGGCGGATTGCGCGCGTCGAAGAACTGACGCGGATTCCCGCTGATGTGCAGGACAGCTTGATCACCATTCTGTCAGAAAAAACCCTGCCGGTTCCCGAGCTGGGGACGGAAGTTCGCGCTGTCGCCGGTTTTTCGGTGATTGCCACGGCCAATAATCGCGACAAGGGGGTCAATGAATTGTCATCGGCCCTGAAGCGCCGCTTCAACACCGTGGTTTTGCCGCCGCCGGCGACTGAGGAAGAGGAGATGAGCATTGTCGTCAAGCGCGTCGCCGAAATGGGCCAGGCCTTGCAATTGCCGGCCGAGCCGCCGATGCTCAGCGAAGTGCGCCGGCTGGTGACGATCTTCCGTGAGTTGCGCAATGGCGTGACGGCTGACGAGAAAACCCGCATCAAATCGCCTTCTTCCAGCCTGTCGACCGCAGAAGCGATTTCGGTGATCAATAACGGTATGGCGCTGGCCGGGCATTTTGGTGACGGCGTCTTGCGGCCGCACGATCTGGCCTCGGGGCTGATCGGGGCGATCATCAAGGATCCGGTGCAGGACACGCTGGTCTGGAACGAGTATCTGGAAACCGTCGTCAAGGAGCGCGAGGGCTGGAAAGATCTCTATCGCGCTTGCCGCGAGCTTCAGGGCTGATTGCCGGCCATGGCCGAGACGCATTATTTCGGGATACGCCATCACGGGCCGGGGAGCGCGCGCAGCCTGCTGAGCGCCTTGCGTGACTTGCAGCCGGATTGCCTGCTCGTCGAGGGGCCGCCGGAAGCCGAGGGATTACTGGCGGCCATGGCTTCGGCCGAGATGCAGCCACCCGTTGCCTTGCTGGGCTATTGCCCGGAGCAGCCGCAGCGGGCGGTGTACTTTCCTTTTGCCGAGTTTTCGCCGGAATGGCAGGCGCTGAGTTGGGCTTTGCAACAGTCGCTGAGCATTCGCTTCATCGATCTGCCGCTGACGCACACCCTGGCCATGCAGGTACTTGCGCCGGCCGAGTTGCCGGAAGCGGGGCAGGAAGAAGGGCAGGAAGCGGGGCAGGAAGCGGGGCAGGAAATCCCGGCGGAAGTGCCGCCAGCGGCAGCGCTGGCTGAAGACGAGGATGAGCCCTGTGCAGGCGATCCTCTGGACTGGCTGGCCAAGGCCGCCGGCGATGCCGATGGTGAGAGCTGGTGGAATCGCATGGTCGAGGAGCGGGGCGAAGGCGCCGGGCTGTTTGCTGCCGTTAATGAGGCCATGCAGACATTGCGCCAGGAGCTGGAGCGGGATGGGCAGCATGTGCCCGGACGGCGCGAGCAATGGCGCGAGGCGTACATGCGCCAGGCCATCCGCGAGGCGGTCAAAGCCGGCCATCAGCGCATTGCCGTGGTCTGCGGCGCCTGGCATCTGGCCGGTTTGCAGCAGGAAACAACGATCAAGGCTGACCGGGCCTTGCTCAAGGATTTGCCCAAGGTCAAGGTGCAAATGACCTGGATACCCTGGAGCTATGGACACTTGCTGCGTGAAAGTGGTTACGGCGCCGGGATCGAGTCGCCCGGCTGGTATGAGCATCTCTGGCGCCATGGTGGCGGGCGGCAGCGAACGGTGGGCTGGTTGATCAAGATTGCCCGCCTGATGCGCGAGCGCGATCTGGATTGCTCGTCGGCGCATTTGATTGAGGCGGTGCGATTGGCGGAAACGCTGGCGGCCTTGCGCGGTCAGTCGTCGGTGGGCCTGGATGTCCTGCAGGAAGCGGCGCGCACCGTGCTGACGCTGGGTGACGAAAGCGTGCTTGAGTTCATCAGGCCGGCGCTGATTGTCGGTGATCGTCTGGGGCAAGTACCGGCGGATGTGCCAACGACGCCGCTGGTGCGCGATCTGGAAAAGGCGCAAAAAAGCCTGCGCCTCAAGCCGGAAGCCCTGGAACGCCAGCTTGATCTCGATTTGCGCAAGGAAAACGATCTGGCACGCAGCCATTTGCTGCACCGCTTGCGGCTTCTCGGTTTGCCTTGGGGCGAGCTGGTCCGGGGGCAGCGCGGCAAGGGGACTTTTCACGAAAACTGGCGCTTGCAATGGCAACCGGCGTTTCATCTGCGCCTGGTCGAGGCCGGCATCTGGGGGCGCAGCATCGAGGAAGCAGCAGCGGCGCGCGCCATTGAACTGGCGCAGCAGTCCGCAGACCTGGGCGAACTGTCGGAACTGATCGAGCGGGTCTTGCTCGCCGAACTGCCGGCCGCCGTGCCCGTGGTGGGCGAGGCCATCCTGCGCCTGGCGGCGCTTTCCGGCGATGTGCAACAGTTGCTGGTGGCCTTGCCGCCGCTGGCCAATACCTTTCGTTACGGCAATGTGCGCGGTACCGATGCCGAGATGGTCGCCAGCCTGTTTGACCGCCTGGCGGTGCGGGCCGCGCTGGCCTTGCCGCTGGCTTGCTGCGGCATCGACGATGACGCGGCGGCGACCTTGCGTCGGCATCTGCTGGCGGCGCATGAAGCCATTGCCTTGCGCGACGCTGTTGCGGTCAACCAGTCCTGGCAGCCGATTTTGCACAAGCTGGCCGAAGCCGCGAACGGCCATGCGTTGCTCGCTGGCGTGGCGCTGCGCCTGTTGCTCGACGCCGGCCTTGAATCCGGCGCGGCAGTGGCACGGGTGATGTCGCGCCAGTTGTCGGTCGGCAATGAACCGCTGGCAGCCGCCGCCTGGCTGGAAGGTTTTCTCAACGGCAACGCCCTGGTACTGCTGCATGACCAGCAGGTCTGGCAGTTGCTTGATGACTGGCTATGCGCGCTGAGCGACGAGCATTTTCTGCGGGTGTCGCCGATGGTCAGGCGCAGTTTCGCCACCTTTGCTAACAGCGAACGCCGCGAACTGGCCACGCGCGCCAGCCAGGGGCTGAGCCTTGCCCCGCAGGGCGTGAGCGTGAGCCTGGATACGCCGCGGGCCATCTTGCCCCTGCCTTTACTCCGCCAACTGATGGGGATCACGCCATGAGCGAGAACAAGCCCGAACCGGTCGACCCGCAAACCCGCCAGCGCCGCTGGCGTCTGGTGCTGGGGCGCGAAGCCGAAAGCAGTTGCGGTGCGCTGGCCGGTGAAATGCATGAAATCGACCAGGCGCTGGCTGCGCTCTACGACGCCGATGGTGAAAACGGCTTGCGCCGCCGTGCTGGCAGTGGCGCTTCAGCGCCGGGGGTGGCGCGCTGGCTGGGCGACATCCGCCGTTATTTCCCGGCGTCCGTGGTCCAGGTCATGCAGAAGGATGCGCTGGAGCGCCTCAATCTGCGCGAGATGCTGTTGCAACCCGAAATGCTGGAAAACGTCCAGCCGGATGTGCATCTGGTTGCCAGCCTGGTCTCGCTAGCGCAGGTGATTCCGGCGAAAACCCGCGAAACGGCGCGCATGGTGGTGCGGCAGGTGGTTGATGCGCTGATGCAGCGGCTTGATGAACCGATGCGTTCGGCCGTCAGTGGTGCGCTTGACCGCAGCCAGCGCAACCGGCGCCCGCGCCATCAGGAAATCGACTGGCAAAAAACCATCCGCGCCAACCTGCGCCACTGGCAGGCCGAGTATCACACCATCGTCCCGGAAACCCTGCACGGCTATGGCCGCAAATCCCGCCGTCCGCAGCGGGAAGTCATCCTGTGCATCGATCAAAGCGGTTCGATGGCGGCATCCGTGGTCTATTCCAGCATCTTTGGCGCGGTCATGGCCTCGCTGCCGACGGTGAGTACCCGCCTGGTGGTGTTCGATACCGCCGTCGTCGACCTGACCGAGCAGCTATCCGACCCGGTGGAACTGCTGTTTGGCGTGCAGCTGGGCGGCGGGACCGACATCAACGGGGCGGTCGGTTATTGCCAGTCGCTGATCCGCGAGCCGCGTAACACCATACTCGTGCTGATTTCCGACCTTTACGAAGGCGGTGTCGAGGCCAAACTCCTGCGCCGCGCCGCCGAACTGGTGGACAGTGGCGTGCAGTTCGTGACCCTGCTGGCGCTGTCCGACGAAGGTGCGCCGAGTTACGACCACCGCCTGGCAGCCAAACTCGCCGCCCTCGGCGTCCCTTCCTTCGCCTGCACCCCCGATGCCTTCCCCGGCCTGATGGCCGCCGCCATCCGCCGCGACGACATCAACGCCTGGGCCGCCAGCAGTGGGTTGGTTAGTAGTCGGGCGGAGGGGTGATGCTGGTGGAGAGGCATTGGTCAGCCTAGAGCAGAAGTTTGGCCGTACTGTTCCAGTCGGGCGGCAATGAGACTACGCCCGCGATTCATTTGTTTGAGTAATCAATAGCAGATAGCGATAACCGGAGCAGCTACCTATGCCGTAATGATAGAGTGGATCGTGGTAATCAAGGACAAAGGGGTATTGAAATGGGTTTTGCAGGGTTGATGACGGACACGGTTTCCATACTGAAACAGAACGGGGATTTGTTCGAGGGAATCAAGGCGAGCGTGCAGTCAAACAAGATTTTCATTGAGGGTGCGCAGCCGTTAATTGAGACAGGGGACCTTGTCAGGCGGAAAATGTCGAACGGGGGGGAGGAGACGTTTAGGGTTCTCGATCCGGGCTTCCACGAGAAATTCCACGCGATACCAGCTGGATACCAGATGAAGGTGCTCAAACTCGGCGTACCTGAGGCGGCAAGGAACATTGAGAACATCACCTACAACGTCTCCGGGCACAACGCGCGGATAAACCTGAATTCCGTGGACAACTCGCACAACGCCGTCTCAGTTAATCCGGATGCCGTCGAGTTACTTTCTGCATTGAGGGGGGTGATATCCGGGATGGGGCTTCCGCCTGATCAGGTGAGGGAGGCTTCGGAACTACTGGACTCCGCTGAGGCCCAAATACAGAGTGGCAAACCAAGCAAACCAGTGTTGTCCGCGCTCCTTAATGCGTTGCCGCATGCCGCTAACGTGGCAGCCATAGCGTCGTCGATCCTGTCCCTGTTCTGAGCGGAGGGTGCAATGGCTGAGACGAATAGCAAGTAGGTCGGGTTAGCGTAGCGTAACCCGACATTTGCAGCGGTTGCTGGCCTTTGTCGGGTTACGCCCTGCGGGCTAACCCGACCTACGGGACTGATGGCCGCCGCCATCTGCCGCGACGACATCAACGCCTAGGCCGCCAGCAGCGGTTTGGTGAGCAGTCGGGCGGAGGGGTGAGATGATGTTTATGGGGGGGCTGTCGGCCAACAGCAGCCTTTGGCCTGACTTGCCCATAGTAAACATTAAAAGCCCCTATTTATGCTGATGTGCTATCGTGCTTTGTTTCACGATCATTTGCTTCAATGAAAATTATGCAGCTTGCTAAATTGTGCCTTTTTTTATCGGCCTCACTCATTTCACTCTCATCATTTGCGCAATCTTCGGCGGAGGAGTTGAAAGCGATTACTGAAAAGATGAATGCTCTTGAAAAGGAAATTCAGCAAAGCATTGACCAGTACAACGCAAAGCCGACGCGTCGATACTTTCGTCGAGACTCCCCGGAAAGTGTGAGGCGTTATGTTTCTGAAGGAATTGAAAGAATTGCTCGAATTGGCACATTACGCTACCCCGAAGAAGCAAGGGGAAAAATCTACGGAACCGCATTAGTTGAATATCAAGTGGCCTCATCCGGGCATGTCATTTCTACATCAATAATTCGTTCATCAGGTTTTCAGGTGCTTGATGACGCAGCAATTCGAGCCGTTCAAGTTTCATCACCTTTCAACCCGTTCCCTGTCGATGTAAAAAAATTTGCAGACATCCTTATAGTAAACATGACATTTAACTTCGAAAAACGTGGTGGCTGATGTCTGCTTTTGGAAACGAGTCGTTTTTGCTTTGGGTCGGTTCCTGACATTTAATCACCATCAGCAATAATCCCCCACCCTAAGCAGCCCCAAACCATCCCAACCAAACATTTCCCGGGAATCCACAAACAAAAATCCCCGCCGCAGCGGGGATCACCTTTATTAGCCTGAAGCAGCTCATTCTTTGACGTGCAGCCCGCATTCCTTGGAGTCGGGGTTTTCCCACCACCAGCGGCCGGCGCGGACGTCTTCGCCTATGGAGATGGCGCGGGTGCAGGGGGCGCAGCCGATGCTCGGGTAGAACTTTTCGTGCAGCGCGTTGTACGGCACCTTGTGCAGCAAGTAGGTTGGGTTAGCGTAGCGTAACCCGACATTTGCAGCGGTTGCTGGCCTTTGTCGGGTACGCCCTGCGTGCTAACCCGACCTACGGGCCTACCTGCACTGGATTGAGCGGTGATTAAGCGCGCAGGGTAGTCAGGAGCTTTACTAGACCGAAGATGGCGGTGTAGGGCTCGGGCGCGGCATCGGCGGTGAACTTTTCGGCCAGAGCTTCCGCCCGCTGGGTGGCAAGCTCCAAGCGCTCGCGGGTGATGGCGAAGGCTTGGCCAGAGCCTTTTTCATAGCCAGGGATGTGCAGCTTTAGTCGCTGCATGACCTGGTTGCGGTGCAACGGCGCCTGGATGTCCTCGTAGTGCAGCAGCAGCCATAGCTCGAAGCTCGGCACCGAAGCGATGGGCAGGAAGCGGATGAATTGCTTGGCGTCGTTTTTTAGCTTGCCGTCCAGCGATTCGGCTAGGCGCAGCGCGTTGGAATAGCTGTCGTGGTCGTCGCGGTCGAATACAGCGTAGACCTGCTCGAAGGCACGGGGCTGGATGTTTTTGTGCCGGTCGCCGTTCTCGAACAACGCCTTGGCGTACTGCACCACCTGGATTGGTGCCGTGCCCAGTTCACTGGGCCGCACTTCGACATTGGCCGTGTGGAGACGATAGGCGGCGCGAATCTCGCTGAAGTAGTTGGGCTCCGTCTTGCTGCCTTCCGAGACAATCAGGATGCGGTCGTAACTGGCACGCCGGCCCAGTTTGCGTTCGAGCTGCTTCATCTGGCGCTCTTTGGGGGGAGTTGTCGCGCGCCATCAGTGTTTTAACCCCAACGTGTCGTCCAGAAAAGGCACCGCCCCGTAACGCCCCATCAGGTAGCCGCGCTCCAGCGCCTCGTTCTTGCGCGGGCTGAATTCAGACAAGCTGACCAGTGCCGATGCCTGGTCACGGTCTTTTTCGACAAACCAGACCTGATCGCGCCGGAACAGGCCTGGGGCATCCAGCAGCGAGGTATCGTGCGTGGTGAAGATCAGTTGCGCGCCGCCCGTGTTGACCTCGGGGCGATGGAACAGACGCACCAGTTCGCGTACCAGCAGGGTGTGCAGGCTGGTATCCAGCTCGTCGATGACCAGCGTCAGACCCTTGCGCAGGATCTCCATTACTGGGCCGGTAAGGAAGAGCAGATTACGTGTGCCGTCCGATTCATCCATCAGGTCGAACACTGCTTTGCCCTGTCTGGTCACGTGAGAAAAGCGGAGTTGGTGCTCTTCCATCTCCTCGGTGCGTACCTCGGTCTTGCCGGCGACCAGGTCGAAATGCACTGCCTGCCCAGGTACTTTGCGGGTGACGACCTCGATGTCAGCGATGCTGATGTCGGCAGCACTGAGGAAGTCGCAAATCTGCTTGCGGCCCTCTGGCTGCCTGAGCATCTGAATCGATACCTGCGGACTGAGTTGAGCCTGCTCGTTGAAGATCACCAAACCGCTTGCGAACCAGTCGAACACCGGCCGCAGAGTTTCGCTGTTGAGCTGAACTGCCATCGACAGAAATAGAGCGTTCGGACGGGTTGCGCCTTCCCACAGAGTCTTGGGGCCCTTGAGACCAGGACCGAACTCGTAGACATCCTTGCCGGCCCCCTCATCAAAATGGCGCTCGAACCAGCGTTGCGGCTTGAAGGCCTTGTAGACCAGGAGATATTCACTGACGATGCGCTGGGCGGTCATGGCAAAACCGTACTGGTAACGCACGCCGTCCAGGATGAAGGTAACTTCGAATTCGGTCGCTTGGCTGGCGGACTCGCTATCGAGGCGGAAGGCTTGCACGGCATAGGTTTGGCCGGGCTGGATTACGGTGGCGGACTCCATCACCACGCCCCGCATGTATTGCAGCGCCTTGATGAGATTGGATTTGCCGCTGGCGTTGGCACCGTAGATCGCGGCGCTACGTACCAGGCTGGGCGCAGCCTTGAGGCCAGTCACCAAGGTGTGGGTATTCTCGAGGGTCTTGTCCTTGGATGCCACAAGACTGAGCACTTGCTCGTCACGCAGGCTCCGGAAGTTCTTGATACGGAACTCGACCAGCATCGCATTCACCTTGGAAATTGAAAATAAATTCTGATTATGCAATTTTTTTGCAAAAACGCAATATATTCTGAGGTTTTTGGCAGTGGCCTTTAAATCCCTTGCGACACAAGGCTTTGCTGTCTCCATCCAGACCGCGAAAGTCTCAACTCAAGCAGCCGAAGCGATCCAAGCCAGGCAGATTCCGGGCAACAAACAAAAATCCCCGCCGCAGCGGGGATCAGCTTTATTAGCCTGAAGCAGCTTATTCCTTGACGTGCAGGCCGCATTCCTTGGAGTCGGGGTTTTCCCACCACCAGCGGCCGGCGCGGACGTCTTCGCCCATGGATATGGCGCGGGTGCAGGGGGCGCAGCCGATGCTGGGGTAGAACTTTTCGTGCAGCGCGTTGTACGGCACCTTGTGCAGCTTGATGTAGGTCCAGACTTCCTTCTCGCTCCAGTCGGATAGCGGGTTGATCTTTTCCAGACCATTGCCTTCGTCGTATTCGCGGAAGGGCAGGCCGACGCGGGTCGTCGCCTGCTGGACGCGCAGGCCGGTGATCCAGGCTTGCTTGCCGGCCAGCGCGCGCTTCAGCGGCTCGACCTTGCGGGCGTAGCAGCAGGCTTTGCGCAGCGCCACCGATTCGTAGAAAGCGTTGATGCCGTGATTGCGCACGAAGCTTTCGACTTCCTCGGCGAGCGGGAAGTAGATCTTCAGCTTGATGCCGTAATGCTTGTCGACTTCGGCCATCAGGTCATAGGTTTCGAGCGGCAGGCGGCCGGTGTCGAGGCTGAAGATTTCGATCGGCAGTTCGGTGCTGGCGATGATGTCGGTCAGCACCATGTCCTCGGCGCCGAGGCTGTTGGCGAAGGTCACCGGGGCGGCGGTGTTGGCGACTTCGGACAGCAGATCCTTGACCGCAGCCGTCTTGGTCGCGACGCTGGCCGCGAGTTCGGGCGTGACGTTGAGCAGATTCGGGTTCATGGCAATCAGGCGCGGCGGCGGAAGAAAGGTTGCAGCTCGGTGGTGGCGCCCTGGTAGGCGTCGCGGAAAGACTTGAAGCCGGCTTCCAGCGCGTAGGCCAGATCCTTGCCATCCTTGAAGGCGTAGGCGTCGAAGCCGACGCGCTGCATGAAGAACAGCTGGTCATGCAGCACATCGCCGACGGCGCGCAGTTCGCCGGTATAGCCATAACGCTGGCGCAGCAGGCTGGCGGTCGAGTAGCCGCGACCATCGACGAACTTGGGGAAATTGACGGCGATCACGGCAAATTGGCCGAGGTCGGCAGCGACGTCCTCGACGGCATCGGCTGGTTGCAGCAGCAGGCCGATTTTTTCACGGCCGGTGATTTCAGCCTTGCGCGCTTGCCACACGGCGAGCGGGAAAATCACCTCGCCAGCCGGCAGCGCAACGCTTTCCGGCGTTTCGCCTTCGGCCAATTCCAGGGTTTTCCAGGTGTCGACCGCAGCAGCGCCGTTCTTGATCAGTTGAGCCATTATGCGGTCTCCTTTTGTGCAGCCTTGGCCTTGCCGTGGGCGCGGCCTTCATAAACGCGGTTCTTGAACGGGTCGATGCCGATGCGGTCGAAGGTGTCGAGGAAGCGCTCTTCGGCGCTGCGATTTTCCAGATAGACCTTGACGATCTTTTCGACGACATCGGGCATTTCACCAGCCGCGAAGGACGGGCCGATGACCTTGCCGAGCTTGGCGTCGTTGCCTTGACGGCCGCCGAGGGTGACCTGGTAGAACTCGTCGTTGTTCTTGTCCACACCCAGCACGCCGATATGGCCGACGTGGTGATGGCCGCAGGCGTTCATGCAGCCGGAAATGTTGAGGTCGAGGTCGCCGATGTCGAAGAGGTAGTCGAGATCGTCAAAGCGCGCCTGGATGGCGGTGGCGATGGGGATCGACTTGGCGTTGGCGAGGTCGCAGAAATCACCGCCGGGGCAGCAGATGATGCTGGTCAGCAGGCCGATGTTCGGCGTCGCCAGGCCGGCGGCCTTGGCCTTTTGCCAGACGTCGTACAGGTCGGACTGCTTGACGTCGGCGAGGATGATGTTCTGTTCGTGGCTGATGCGCAGTTCGCCAAAGCTGTAGGCGTCGGCCAGCTCGGCGACCAGTTCCATCTGTTCGGACGTGATGTCGCCCGGCGCGACGCCGTGCTTTTTCAGCGACAGGGTCACGGCAGCGTAGCCCGCCACCTTGTGGGCGTGCGTATTGCGGTCAACCCAGTTTTTGAAGGCTTTTTCAGTCGGCAGCGTGACGTCGCCAACGGCTTCGTAGCTCGGGGCGGTGAAGAAGGCGGCAACGCGGTCGTACTCGGCCTGGGTGATGGTCATAGCACCGCCCTTGCCGTGCGCCCATTCGGCTTCAACTTGTTCGCCGAAGGCTTCGACGCCGAGCGCCTGCACGAGGATCTTGATGCGCGCCTTGTAGGCATTGTCGCGGCGGCCATAGCGGTTGTAGACGCGGAGGATGGCTTCGCAATACGACAGGATGTCCTGCCAGGGCAGGAAGTCACGGACGATCTGGCCGCGAATCGGCGTACGGCCGAGGCCGCCGCCGACGATCACGGTGAAGCCGACTTGCCCGTCGACCACCTTGAGATGCAGGCCGATGTCGTGGAACCAGGTCACGGCGCGGTCTTCCTGCGTACCGGAAATGGCGATCTTGAACTTGCGCGGCAGGAAGGCGAATTCCGGGTGGAAGGTCGTCCATTGGCGCAGGATCTCGGCCAGCGGGCGCGGGTCGATGATTTCATCGGCGGCGACGCCAGCGAACTGGTCGGTGGTGATATTGCGCAGGCAGTTGCCCGAGGTCTGGATGGCGTGCATCTCGACTTCGGCCAGTTCGGCGAGCATGTCCGGCACGTCTTCAATCTTCGGCCAGTTCAATTGCAGATTGTGGCGCGTCGTGAAATGGCCATAACCGCGGTCGTACTTGCGGGCGATGGCCGCCATCGTGCGCAGCTGGGCGGTGTTGAGCATGCCGTAGGGCACGGCAATGCGGAACATCGGCGCATGGCGCTGGATGTACAGGCCGTTCTGCAAGCGCAGCGGACGGAATTCGTCGTCAGCGAGTTCGCCAGCTTTCCAGCGGCGGACCTGGTCCCGGAATTGGGCGACGCGCTCGTTGATCAACTGGCGGTCAATGGCATCGTATTTATACATGGAACTTCCTAGGTGAATCAGGCGAAAACCAGCTTGGTGCCAATCAGCACCAGCATGGAAGCCAGGAGGCGGCGCAGGATATGCTCCGGCACCTTGGCGGAAATCTGTGTGCCGAGCCAGATGCCGGGCAGCGAACCGAGCAGCAGCGAACCAAGCAGCGCCCAATCGACGCCGCCCAGCAGCCAGTGACCGAGACCGGCGACCAGCGTCAGTGGCACGGCGTGGGCAACGTCTGATCCGACAATGCGCACGGCGGAAAGTTTTGGGTAGAGGAAAAACAGTACGGCAACGCCGAGCGCGCCAGCCCCAACCGAAGAAATGGTTACCAGCACGCCGAGGATGGCGCCGACGGTGACCGTGATCGGGCCGAGGTAGCGGTGGCGCAGCGGCGAGTCGTCATGCTTGCCGGCGTAGTCGCGCAACTGGCGGCCAAAAAGAATGGCGACCGAGGTCAGGATCAGCGCAAAACCGAGGCCGTGCGAAATAACCTGGCCAATGACATTGCTGCCCTTGGGCATTTGCGACAAGACCAGCAGGGTGATTGCCGCTGCCGGGATGCTGCCGGCGGCGAGGCGACGGGTAATCTGCCAGTCGATATGTCCCTTGCGGCCATGGGCGACCGTACCGCCGGCCTTGGTCAGCGCTGCATAAAGCAGGTCGGTGCCGACGGCGGTGGCCGGGGGAATGCCGAACAGCAGCACCAGCAACGGCGTCATCAGCGAGCCGCCACCGACGCCGGTCAAACCGACAATCGCGCCGACGCCAAATCCGGAAAGGGTGTAGAGAATGTCCATGTCGCTCATCGTACCGGCAGCAATTTGAAACAAAAAGAATATTGAGTTAGATTGTTATAGCGGTTAGTTATTAGGATCGAGGATTTAGCCGCGAGCAAGCCCACTCGATCCTCGATCCCCGATCCTGGATCCTAAAATGAAACTCCAGCAACTTCGTTACATCGTCGAAATCCAGCGCCAGGGACTGAATGTGTCCGAGGCGGCGGAAGTGCTCTATACCTCGCAGCCGGGGATCTCGAAACAGGTCAAGATGCTTGAGGACGAACTCGGCGTGTTGATTTTCGAGCGTGCCGGCAAGCGTTTTACCGGGCTGACCGAGCCAGGCCGGGTGGTGCTGGAAATCGCCCAGCGCATTTTGCGCGAAGCCGAGAATCTCAAGCGCGCCAGTGCCGAGTTTTCGACAGGCGATGCTGGCCGTCTGGTGCTGGCCGCGACGCACACCCAGGCGCGTTATGCGCTGCCGGTGGTGATCCGCGATTTCATCGCCCGCCACCCCAATGTCAAACTGGAAATGCACCAGGGCAGTCCGACCCAGATTGCCGAGTGGGTCATTGCCGGGGAGGCCGATATCGGTATCGCCACCGAGGCGCTCGACCAGTATCCGCAGCTGATCACCATGCCGGTGCGGCAATGGACGCATTGTGTGATTGCCCCAGTCGGCCATCCGCTACTGAAGAGCGACCCGCTGTCGCTCAACGAACTGGCGCGCTGGCCCTTGATTACCTATGACACGGCCTTTACCGGGCGCTCGCAAATCAACCGGGCTTTCCAGCGCGTCGGGGTGCAGCCGAATATCACCCTGACGGCGCTGGATGCGGACGTGATCAAAACCTATGTCAGCCTGGGCATGGGGCTGGGCATTATTTCTGCTTTGGCTTTCGATGCCGAACGGGATCTGGGATTGGTCGCCCTCAGTGCCGCCCACCTCTTCGAGTCGAGTACCACTCGTCTGGCCTTGCGCCGGGGGACGTATTTGCGCGCTTATGATCACGACTTCATCAGTCTCTTCGCGCCGCATTTGTCGCGGCGTTTTATCGAGATGGCGATGCAGGGTGGTGGCGAGGAATACCAGCTGTAGTCATGAAAAATGCTGCATTGGCAACAAAAAGTGATGAGGCAAGCGGCGTTTTGTATGAATAATGCTTGCATTTGGCTGGCACGCTGCTGGCTTGGCCCTTTTCAAATAAAACTCGGGAGCATGGTGAATGGCGGTGGAGTCCGGGTTCGCAGCGGGCGATTCGGCAGGGCAAGGCGAAGATACGGCGCGACCGGTGCGCGCACGTCTGCTTTGGCCCTTGTTGTCGGTCGTCAGCCTGCTGATCCTGTCGTTTTTGGGTCAGCTGGGGTATCGGCAGGATGCCGCCATCCAGGAAGAAACCCGACAGGTCTCCCGTGAACTGCGCTACGACCTGAACTATCAAATGCGTCTTGAGACCCGGATGATGGCCGGGATCGGTGAGTCGCTGGCGGCCCGCAGTGAAATTGTGCAGGCGTTGGCGGCGCGCGATTCGACGCAGCTGTACGAACTGACGAAGGCGCTATTCAAGCGTTATAAAGCCGATTACCGGATCACCCATCTGTATTTCCATGATCCGGACCGGCGCAACCTGCTGCGCGCTCATTCTCCGCTGATTCGGGGCGATCTGATCGAGCGCCATACCCTGAAAGCGGCGGAACGCAGCGGTGAAATGAGCAGCGGCCTGGAGGACGGGCCGCTGGGACCGTTTACCCTGCGCGTGGTCCTGCCGGTGCATCGTCAGGGGGTGCTGGTTGGCTACATCGAGTTGGGTGAGGAGATCGAGGACATCCTGCGCGGCATTCATGCCCACCTCGGGGTCGAGGCCGTGCTGCTGCGCCCCAAGAGTCAGTTGTCGCAGGAGAAATGGGAAGGCGCGATGCGGGTTTTCGGTCATCAGCCGGAGTGGGGGCGTTTCAATACGCATGCCCTGGTCTTTTCTTCGCTGGCCCCCTTGCCGGTCAGCATGGACGTCCTGATTCGCCGCATGCTGGAGACGCCGCTGGAAGAGGTCAGGGAGTGGTCATTGGGCGAGCAGACCTGGCAGGCATCTTTCCACTCGCTGGCCGCCGCTGATGGTAATGCCGAAAGCCTGTTGCTGGTACTGCGCGATGTCAGCACCCAGGTTCGTGACTATCGGCGAACCGTGTTCATGCTGGCAGGTCTGACCTTGTTGCTGCTGGTCGGCATCTATTTCGTGATCGGTACCCTGCTGCGCCGGACCGACCGCTCGCTGTTTGCCCAGCAGCAGGCCTTGCGCGACGTGCGTGGTCGCCTGCAGGCGGTCCTGGACAATGTGCCACTGGGCATCTGGCTGCTGGATCGCAACGGACGTTGCCAGTTTGCCAATACCACCTACCGCAACGACCTGAAGCTTGGCGAAGGCGAGCTGCCCTGGCCGCGCCTGCCGCGGGCTTTGGGGGGGCTGGCGGAGGAAAGTTCGCTGGAAGACGCCGTGGCCAAACTTGGACCCTTGCCCGCCGAAATGTCGCTGTTTTTTGCCGATGGTCACGAACATGTGGTGCGCGTGCGCAAGATTCCGGTGCGCGATGCTGGCGGCCAGTTGACCGGACTGCTGGGTATCTACGATGACGTGACTGACCGCAAGGCATCGGCGGAAAAAATCCGGCTCTACGCCAATCTGTTCGAGCATGGTGGCGAAGCCATGCTGATCACTGATCACGCCAATCGCATCATCGATCTGAACCCGGCCTTTACCCGTCTGACCGGCTATACGCTCGATGAGGTGCGCGGCGAGAACCCCCGCCTGCTGGCGGCCGAGCGCACGCCGGTCAGTATTTATCCGGAAATGTGGAAGTCCTTGCTGGAAACCGGCTTCTGGCAGGGCGAATTGTGGGACCGGCGCAAGGATGGGCATATCTACCCGAAATGGGTGACGATTTCGCTGATTCGTGATGCCAACGGCGAAATTGCCTTTTATACCGCCAGTTTTACCGACATCAGCGAACGCAAGGCCGCCGAAGAAAAGATCGAGCGCCTGGCGCATCGTGACGCCCTGACCGGGCTGTTCAACCGTTACAGCCTGGAAAGTCGTCTCGGCCAGTCGCTGCTGGCGGCACGGCGCGACGAACGCTATCTGGCGGTACTCTTTCTCGATCTTGACCGCTTCAAGCTGGTCAATGACACCATGGGTCATGCCGTCGGCGACCGCTTGCTGATCGACGTTGCGCAGCGCTTGCGGACTTGTGTGCGGGAGAGCGACATCCTGGCCCGGCTGGGCGGCGACGAGTTCGTTGTCGTGCTTACCGGCATGGATGGCGAAGCCGACGCCATGCCGGTCGCCGCCAAAATTCTCGAGGCGCTCGGCCGGGATTACCTGATCGACGGCCGGCAGCTGCATTGCGGCCCGAGCATCGGCGTCAGCATTTTTCCCGGCGATGGCGACACGCCGGAACTGCTGATGAAACACGCCGATGTGGCGATGTATCACGCCAAGGAGCAGGGCAGGAACAACGTCCAGTTCTTCAAGCAGGAACTCAATCAGCGCGCCACCGAACGCATGCAGCTCGGCCAGGATTTGCGCTACGCCATCCAGCGCCACGAGCTGGTCCTGCATTACCAGCCGCAGATTGCCGCGGCCAGCGGCGCGCCGACGGGCGTCGAGGCCTTGGTGCGCTGGCTGCATCCGACGCGTGGCCTGCTTTATCCGCGGGCTTTCATCGAAATTGCCGAAGAGATTGGTCTGATCGGCGAAATCGGCAACTGGGTCATGGAGGAAGCCTGTCGGCAACTGGCCGAATGGCGGGCCCGCGGCATTCCCGGTCTGCGCATGGCGATCAATGTCTCGGCGCAGCAATTGCGCTTTCCCGGTCTGGCCGAGCAGGCGGCCGCTGTGCTGCAGCGCTATCGCCTGGAGCCCGGTGACCTGGAAATGGAAATTACCGAATCAACGGCGATGGCTGATCCCGAGCATGCCATTGCCCAGTTGTACGCCTTGCGCGACTGTGGCGTGGAACTGGCCATTGACGATTTTGGCACCGGTTATTCCTCTTTGGCCTACCTCAAGCATTTGCCGATTCAGGCCTTGAAGCTCGACCGCAGTTTCGTCAGCGATATCGATATCGACGCCAACGATACGGCGATCTGCGTTGCCACGCTGGCGCTGGCCAGGACGCTCGGTTTGCGGGTGGTCGCCGAGGGCGTCGAGACGGCCAGGCAGCGGGATTTCCTGCTGCGTGAGGGCTGCGATTATCTGCAAGGCAATTTCTTCAGCCGGCCGCTGCCGCCCGAACTGGTTGGCGCCTGGCTGGAAAAGAAACTGTTGTAAGGAACGTGCAGAAACATGCAGGAAATCATCAAAGTGCGCCAAATCGCTGGCGAAGCTTCCCGGCGCTGGTTTACATCCGGCGATTTTGACCTGATTGTCTGGCTGGCTGAGGACGGCCGCCCGACCGGCTTCGAGCTGTGCTACGACAAGCGCCGGCACGAGCGCTCGATTGTCTGGCAGGCGGCAGGGGGATTCCGCCACATGGCGGTCGATGACGGCGAACAGCGACCGGGCAAATACAAGTCGACGCCGCTGCTGGTGGCCGATGGCGTTTTTGAGGCGCGTCGGGTGCGGCAGCAACTGGCCGCTGTGGCCGGCGAATTGCCGGCGGAGATTGCCTGCTTTGTGTTGCAGGTACTGGCGCAGCATCCCGATTTTGCCGGGGAAGCAGCGGGTTGATTCCGGCCGGGTTTTCCGGGCAATTTTGCGGTCAACCGCAAAAAATGCCCGTTTTTCAGGCCTGGCCGCTACTTAGCCGTTCTTGCCCTTTTGCCACAACACATCGCTGCGGCCGCCGGCGCGGTTGAGCAGACGGCCGAGGATGAAGAGCAGGTCGGAAAGACGGTTGATGTAGCGGCGGGCGGCTTCCGACAGCGGTTCCGCTGCATGCAGGTGGACCATCGAACGTTCGGCGCGGCGGCAGATGGTGCGGCAAAGATGGGCGAGGGCGGCCGGACGGGTGCCGCCGGGCAGGATGAATTCCTTGAGCATCGGCAGGCCGTGATTGAACTCTTCGGCCAGGGTCTCCAGGCGCATGACCTGGGCGTCTTTCATGACCGCCATGCCGGGCAGGCAGAGTTCGCCGCCGAGATCGAAAAGATCGTGCTGGATGTCGTGCAGCGCGTGGCGCACATGTGCCGGCAGGTCTTCGCACAGCAGCAGGCCAAGGCTGGAATTAAGTTCGTCGACTTCGCCGATGGCATCGATGCGCCGGCTGTCCTTGGTCGTCCGGCTGCCATCGCCGAGACCCGTGGTGCCGGCGTCGCCGGTGCGGGTGACGATTTTCGACAGGCGGTTGCCCTTGCGTTCGCTATTGCCGGCGGCGCTGCTTTGTTCCGTGCTTTGTTCCGTGCTTTGTTCGATGCTTTGTTCTGTATCGCTCACGTTGTGCTCTCCTGAAGTAGGCCAGATTATACTGACCGACCGCTCACTGACCGCCATCGTCATGCCAAAGTTCGCTGCCAACCTGAGTTTTTTGTTCACTGATGCCCCCTTTGCCGAGCGCTTTGCGCGGGCCGCCGCTGCCGGCTTTGCCGGGGTCGAATACCTCTTTCCCTACGACTGGCCGGCGCATGATCTTGCCGAATGGCTGCAGGCCGCCAATCTCGAACAGGTGCTGTTCAATCTGGCGCCGGGCGACTGGGCCGCCGGCGAGCGCGGCCTGGCCTGCCTGCCGCATCGCCAGGGTGAGTTTGCCGAAAGCGTCGAACAGGCGCTGGACTACGCGATGATCCTCGACTGCCAACGCATTCACTGCATGGCCGGCCTGCGCCCGGCGGGCGTCGCCGAAGCCCAGCTGGAAGCGATCTACATTGCCAACCTGCGCCACGCCGCCGACCGCCTGGCCACGGCCGGGGTCACGGTAATGATCGAACCGATCAACAGCCGCATCGACATGCCCGGCTACTGGCTCGACGACATCAAAAAGGCTTTTCGCCTCTTGCAGGCCGTCGACCGCAGCAACGTCAAATTGCAGCTCGACCTCTACCACGCGCAAATCATCCAGGGCGATCTGGCGCGGACCATCGAAGCGCATCTGCCGCAGATCGGCCACATCCAGATCGCCGACAATCCCGGGCGCCACGAGCCGGGCACCGGTGAAATCCATTACCCCTATCTGTTCGAACTGCTCGACCGGCTCGGTTACGACGGCTGGGTCGGCTGCGAATACAAGCCGAAAACCACGACCGAAGCTGGGTTGGGGTGGATGCGCTCGCTGGCGGTTTGAGCGGAGCGCCTCCGTTACCAACCCGTCATTCCCGCGAAAGCGGGAATCCAGTGCCGTGCTCGAGGCTTCGCGGGAAATCTCTGGGTTCCCGCCTGCGCGGGAACGACGGAGGGGGGAGTTTTGCGGTCAACGCCTCAAAATGCTGTAAAACCGCCGGTATCTTTTTCGTATGCCCGAGGGCATCGCTTGAGGAGTGAGCAATGAATCCGCGTGAATTCCTGCGTTCTCTGTTCGATGCAGCCATTGCCGCCGCCGATCCGGCGTTTTGCGTCCCTGCAGCGCTGGCTGAACTTGATCCGCCCGAAGCCGGCGGGCGGCTGGTCGTCATCGGCGCCGGCAAGGCTTCGGCAGCGATGGCCAAGGCCGTCGAAGCGCATTGGCCGGGGCCGCTGAGCGGGCTGGTCGTGACCCGTTACGGGCATGGCGTGCCGTGTCAGCGCATCGAGATTGTCGAAGCGGCCCACC
>JAVBXO010000136.1 GCA_030824535.1 Azonexus sp.
ACCCCATTTTTAGAGGAAGACGATGATGCGTAGGTGCGAATTCATTCGCACGGTCAAGGTATTTTGTGCGAATGAATTCGCACCTACATGCAAGTTTTTGACTTAAGTAAGTGCCATTCAGCCATGACCCCAATCACCACGCTTTTTGCCGATTTACCCCAGTCCACCGCAGAATCCGAGCAATTTTCCGAAATCCTGACCCGCCCCGGTCTGCGTATCGAGCGCATTGTGTCGACTGGCCAGTGCAGCCCGCCCGATTTCTGGTACGACCAGGACGAAGGCGAATGGGTTGCCGTGCTGCAGGGTGAGGCGCGACTGCGCTTTGAAGATGAGGCCGAGGCGCGCCTGTTGCGAGCCGGCGATTACGTCGATATCGCGCCGCATCGTCGCCACCGTGTCGACTGGACGGCGCCGGATCAGGTGACGGTCTGGCTGGCGGTCTTTTACCGGCCTTGACCGTCATCTACCTGAAACATTGGCGCAATAAAATGTTAGGCTCGAGGGATAAATTCGAATAAAGATCTGGAGCGAGCGCGATGGCACACACCCACCTCAACCCCCGTTTTCCTGCGGAAAACTACCTTAATCGCGAGCTGGGCCTGCTGGCTTTCAATCGTCGGGTGCTCGCCCAGGCGGAAGATGAGCATATTCCCCTGCTCGAACGTCTGCGCTTTCTGTGCATCGTCTCGAGCAATCTCGACGAGTTTTTCGAAATTCGCGTTTCCGGCCTGAAGGAACAGATTCGCGCCCGGACTTCGGTGGTGACCACCGATGGCAAGACCGCCCACGAAACCTTCCGCCTGGTGGCCGCCGAAGCGCATGCCATCGTTACCGAGCAGTACGAGCACCTGAACAACGTCATCCTGCCGGCGCTGGACGAAAAGGGTATCCGTTTCCTGCGTCGCGTGACCTGGAACGATGCGCAGCGGGAGTGGATCCGTAATTATTTCATGCGCGAAATGGTGCCGGTGCTGACGCCGATCGGGCTTGATCCCTCGCATCCGTTCCCGCGCGTGCTCAACAAGAGCCTGAATTTCGCCGTTGAACTGGATGGCAAGGACGCTTTCGGCCGTAGTTCCGGCGCAGCCATCGTCCAGGCACCGCGCGTTTTGCCGCGGGTGATCCAGTTGCCCGAAGAACTGGCCGGCTGCGAATACGGTTTCGTTTTCCTGTCGTCGATCCTGCATGAATTCGTCGGCGAACTCTTCACCGGCATGACCGTGCTCGGCTGCTACCAGTTCCGTGCCACGCGTAATTCCGACCTCTTCGTCGACGAGGAAGAAGTCACCAACCTGCGTACCAAGCTGCAGGGCGAACTGCCCCAGCGCCATTTCGGCAATGCCGTGCGTCTGGAAGTCGCCGACAACTGCTCGCCGGCGATGACTGAATTCCTGCTCGAACAATTCGGTCTGACGTCAGCTGACCTTTACCGGGTGCACGGCCCGGTCAACCTGGTTCGCCTGATGCAGATTCCGGACTGGGTCGACCGCCCGGAAATGAAATTCCGCCCCTTTGTTCCCGGCACCCCCAAGGGCCTGAGCAAGGGCAGCAATATTTTCGAGAACATCCGCAAGAGCGACATCCTGCTGCACCACCCCTACCAGTCCTTCACCCCGGTGATTGAACTGCTCAACCAGGCTGCCAGTGATCCGCAAGTCGTGGCGATCAAGATGACGGTCTACCGCACCGGCACCGACTCGGTGCTGATGGAGTCCTTGATCCGCGCCGCCCAGAATGGCAAGGAAGTCACCGTGGTCGTCGAACTGATGGCGCGCTTTGATGAAGAAGCCAATATCAGCTGGGCAACCAAGCTCGAACAGGTCGGCGCCCATGTGGTTTATGGTGTCGTCGGCTACAAGACGCATGCCAAGGCCCTGCTCATCGTTCGTCGCGAAGAAGGTGGCCTGAAGCGCTATGCCCACCTTGGCACCGGCAACTACCACCCGCGCACCGCCCGTCTGTACACCGATTTCGGCCTGATGACGGCGAACGAGGAAGTGACCCACGACGTCAGCGAAGTCTTCAAGCAGCTGACTGGTCTGGGCAAAGCGCGGACGCTGAAACACCTGTGGCAGGCACCCTTCACGCTGCAGCCGAATATCGTTCTGGCGATCAAGGCCGAGGCGGAATCTGCCCGCGCCGGGCAGAAGGCACGCATTGTTGCCAAGATGAATTCGCTGGTCGAACCGGAAGTCATCGATGCACTGTACGAAGCCTCGCAAGCCGGCGTCGAGATCAATCTGATCGTCCGTGGCGTCTGCACGCTGCGTCCGGGCGTCCCCGGCATGTCCGATAAAATTCGCGTGCGCTCAATCATCGGCCGCTTCCTCGAACATCACCGGATTTTCTACTTCTACGCCGGCGGCAAGGAAAACGTCTATCTGTCGTCAGCCGACTGGATGGACCGCAATTTCTTCAAGCGCATCGAACTGGCCTTCCCCATCCTCGACCCAAAACTGAAGAAGCGGGTCATCACCGAAGGCCTGAAGTTCTACCTCGCGGATAACCAGCAGGGTTGGGAAATGAATAACCATGGCATTTATCAGCGCCGCCGCTCGGCGCGCGCCAAACCGCACAACGGCCAGGGCGAATTGATGATGACTTTGGGCAGTGCTGCGGTCGACCACTGAAAAATGGCAAAAACCGCGATTCCGGCCAGTCCGGCCGGAATCGCGGTTTTGCATCTTCAGCAGCAGGTGCTGAGAAACCTTGAACGACTGAAAAGCGCGCTCAGCGCTGTTTCGGGCGGTCGTCGGGCGTGAAAAACAGCCCGACGCCGATGAGGATCAGGGCCAGCGGCCACCATTTGCGCAGCAGCGCCACCAAGTCGAAATCGAATAATTCGAGATTGACGCCCAAAGCGATGGCGCCGATGACCAGCAAGGCCACTGCTGCAAAATTCCCCTTCATGCTCTTCTCCTGGTGTCAGGCCCGGCGCACGCCAACCACGCCGTCAACATCATGAATCAGCGTCAGCGTCCGCTGCAATTGCTGCAAATTGCTGATTTCAACCGTAAAACTCATGTGCGCCTTGCCCTGCTTGGACTGGGTATTGACGCCGGTGACATTGAGCTTTTCGCGCGTAAAAATTTCCGAAATATCGCGTAACAAGCCTTGGCGATCATGCGCATCGACGATGATATCGGTCGCGAACACCCCCGTCGTCTGTCCGCCCCAGTCGGTCTCGATGACGCGCTCGGGATGCAATGCCGCAAGATTGGCAAAATTGCTGCAGTCCATGCGGTGGATCGAAATGCCCTTGCCGCGCGTGATGAAGCCCTGGATTTCGTCCGGCGGTGCCGGCTTGCAGCAACGCGCCAATTGCGTCAGCAGCTTGTCGACACCGACGATCAGGATGCCCTGATTGCCACCGACCGGCTTGCTCGGCCGGGTTTGCACTTCATCCGGCAACTGCGTTTCGGTCAGCAGGTCACCGCCGCGCGCGACGGCCTGGAACTGCCGCTGATTCAACTCGCCACGTGCCGCCGCGATGTACAGATCGTCGGCCTTGGCAAAGCCGAGCTTGTGCGCCAGCTCTTCGATATTCGACCCGGTCTGCCCGGCACGCTGCAATTCCTTGCCGATCAGCGCCCGACCTTCAGCCAGGGTTTCTTCCAGGGCCAGATTCGAGAACCATGCCCGCACCTTGACCCGCGCACTCTTGGTGTGAATATAAGCCAGCGCCGGATTCAGCCAGTCGCGCGAGGGGCCGCCGAGCTTGGCAGTCACAATCTCGATGCGCTGTCCGGTTTCCAGCGAGGTATTGAGCGTCACCAGTTGGCCATCAACCTTGGCCCCCCGGCAGCGGTGGCCAAGGTCGGTATGGACGCGATAAGCGAAATCCACCGGCGTCGAACCAGCCGGCAAATCGACGACCTTGCCCTGTGGCGTCAGCACGTAAATCGTCTCGTCGAGCGCCGCCTGCTTGTAATGCTTGACCCAGTCCGAACTGTCGGCGACCTCTTCCTTCCAGGTCAGCAGCTGGCGCAACCAGGCGATTTTTTCGTCGTAACCATCCTCGCCGGCCGAACGCTTGGAGCCTTCCTTGTAGCGCCAGTGCGCAGCGACGCCCAGTTCGGCATGCTTGTGCATGTCCCAGGTGCGAATCTGGATTTCCAGACTACGACCATCGGCACAGCGCACGGCGGTGTGCAGCGAGCGATAGTAATTACCCTTGGGATTCGAGATGTAATCGTCGAATTCCTTGGAAATTGGCGCCCAGAGGTTATGGACAATCCCGAGCGCGGTGTAGCACTCCTTGATGTCCTCGACGATGATGCGCAAGGCGCGAACATCATAGACCTCGGAAAAATCAACGCCCTTTTTCCGCATCTTGTTCCAGATGCTGTAAATGTGCTTCGGCCGCCCGTAGACCTCAGCACCATGAATGCCGGAAGCCAGCAATTCGTTGCGCACCTTGGTCACGGCATCGACGATGAAAGCTTCGCGCTCACTACGCTTCTCGTCGAGGTGGCGGGCAATATTCTTGTAGGTTTCGGGATGGATGAAGCGGAAAGACAGGTCTTCCAGCTCCCATTTCAGTTCCCAGACCCCCAGGCGATTGGCCAGCGGCGAATAGAGTTCGAGCGTCTCGCGCGCCACCTGCACGCGCAGGTCGTCAGGATTCGCCGCATAGAAGCGCAAGGTCTGCGTCCGACTGGCCAGGCGTAGCAGCACCACGCGAATATCCTCGACCATCGCCAGCAGCATCTTGCGCAGCACTTCCACCTGCGCCTTCATTTCCACCGGATTGACTTCATCCGCTTCGATATTGGCCGCGACAAAACCCTTGGTAATCGGCCGCAGGCGATTCAATCGCCAGATACCCTGTACCAGGTTGGCTGCGTGCTTGCCGAAATGCTCTTCAATACGGGCCACGCCAAGTTCATCATGGGCCGGAATGGCAAACAGCACGGCGGCAATCCGCGATTCGACATCGAGGCGCAAACCGGCGATGATCAGCGCCATCCCCAGAGCATGCGACCAGATGCGCTCGCCGCTGCCGAGTGTGCGATCGCCATAAGCCTGCCAGGCGAATTCGACTGCCTGCCGAACACGCGCCGCCTCAGATTCCGACAACCCCACGGAAAGGGTGGCCTGGAACTTCTCGAAGTCGCTCTGAGCAGCGACTGAATGAATTACGGATACCATAACTGGCGATTATAAATCCCGCACACCAGGCTTGCGTAGCGCTTTTGTGACAAGTCGCCATGGGTGCTGCATGACTGTCAGAAAGCCATTTATACATGGCATTTTCGGCATATACTCACGCGCTATTTATATTGATGCCTTTGACAAGCATTCAGACCTGATGAATAGCACATCTGATTCGCTCCCGGACAGTATCCCCGTCGCTCAGGCCCATGCGCTCGCCGCGAAAATATTCAACGAAGCCAAGCAGCAGTTGCGGCAACAGCATTTCCAGGAAGCCTATTCCCGATTTCATGGCCTGTTGCAGGCGGTCAAGGCCGGCAAGTTCAGCCCTCCCCCGACACAAAAACGCGAACTGGAGCAACTGGCCTGGCAAGTGCAACCCCTGTGGTGGGCCAAACTGACCCACGGCATTGTCAGCCTGCGTCGCTGCACCGCTGCCGATGCAGCTTTTTACCAGCAGTGCTATCAAAACAAGGATTTCGCCCAGCGCTTCAACCGGCAAAACGCCTGGTCGGGCGATCTGGCCCAGGCTTTGAACAAATACGGTAACGCTGCCCCCGCGCAAGTCGGCCTGCTGCTATGGATCATCTGCGTTCGCGATCAACCCGTCGGTCTGGCCAGTCTGAGCAGCATCGACCAGGCCAATTCCCGCGCCGAATTTTCCATCGGCATTCCCGGCAACCCGCCACCTGGCGTTGCCCACAAAGCCAGCCTGATCGCCCTGCACTTCGCCTACTTCATGCTCGGGCTGAACAAGCTCTACACCTATGTCTATGCCGACAACCAGAAAGCCATCGCCGACACCGCGCGCCTGGGTTTCCGCGAGGAAGGCATCCTGCATGAGCATTTCTTCCTGCCACCGGATGGCTTCGTGACCGTGCACAGCTTCGGCCTGACCCGCCGCCAAGCGCAGGAAAATGCCGCTTTGGTGCGAACGGTGAAGCGGCGGATTAATCAGGACTGGTTATTTTCAGTCAAAAACAAAAACGGAAACACCTCCCAATAAAAACAAGAACAACCGAAAATAAAATTATTTTCTTTAAATTTATTTAATTTAATCTGAAGCTAACAAACCAGGAAATTTAAAATGGCAACTTTATATGGCACCAGCAGTAACGACACGCTCATTGGCACCACCTCAAATGACTCCATATATGGATATGCTGGCGATGATATTCTAGATGGCGGAGCAGGCTTTGATACTGCCTACTATAGCGATGCATCAGCCGGCATTAGTGTAAATCTGCTTAGCGGCGTCGTCACTGGCGGCGCAGGGACTGACACGCTGAGCAATATTGAAGCCATTTCTGGCTCCTATTATAACGATACACTTATCGGCAATAATTCAGACAACACCCTGAACGGAGGAAATTGGGGACAGGATTACTTGAGTGGTGGTGATGGTAACGACACCTTGAGTATCGATAGCTCTAACACCTATGCCTGCTTTCTGAGTGGGGGCAATGGCAACGACAGCCTGACTGGCGGCAAAGGCAACGATGAATTCCACGGGAATGCTGGTTTCGATACCCTAAATGGTGGCAAAGGTAGCGACACTGCCTACTATTACTCGGCGGTAGCTGGCATTAATGCTGACTTGAATACGGGAATCGTTACTGGAGGTGATGATACTGATACGCTGATCAGCATCGAAAACATTAGTGGCTCCTGGTTTGGCGATCTGCTCGTTGGCAACTCATCAGATAATGCCTTCTACGGAAATCATGGTGACGACACACTGACTGGCAATGCAGGTTCCGATACCTTGGATGGTGGATCAGGCTTGGATACAGCCATCTATTTCAATGCGCCTGCAAGCATTAATGCCAACCTGCTTAGCGGGTTAGCTTCAGGCGATGGTGGCGATACCCTGATCAATATCGAAAACATTCAAGGTTCAGCTTACAACGATACGCTTATTGGCAATGATTCAATTAATTTTCTCTATGGAAATAATGGCAACGACTCTCTTAGTGGCGGCAAGGGCACTGACAATCTAAATGGTGGTGCTGGTGATGACACACTGGATGGTGGCATAGCTGACTATTCCAATGCACCTGCCGGCATCAACGCCAATCTATTCACCGGGATGGCCACCGGTGATGGTACCGATACCCTGGTTAATATCTCTGGTATTCAAGGTTCAGCATACAACGACACGCTTGTCGGCAGTGGCCCCCTTTATGGAAATAGTGGCAATGACTACCTGAGTGGCGACTATACTTACGACTGGTTATTTGGAGGCGTGGGTAACGACTCTCTCAGTGGCGGCAAGGGTGAGGACAATCTGTATGGTGGGGCTGGTGATGACACACTGGATGGTGGATCTGGCACAGATACCACTAATTATTCCACTGCACCTGCTGGCATCAACGCCGATCTGCTTACCGGGGTAGTCATCGGCGAAGGTACTGATACGCTGATTAACATCGAAAATATTATTGCCTCAAATTACGACGACACAATCACCGGCAGCAGTGGCAACGATTCATTGAACGGTGGTGCCGGTAACGATGTCTTGACCGGTAGCTACGGCAACGATTCCTTATACGGCGAAAGCGGCACTGATACCTTGGATGGAGGCGATGGTGACGACACTTACTATGTTAACAGTCTCACCACGCTGGTCATTGAAACCAATGCCACTGCCAGCGGAGGGATAGATACGGTATATGTCTCGACACCATCTTACACACTCCCCGCCAATGTCGAAAATGCTTTCATCAACTACGGGAAAGGCGGCAATGGTCTGATTGGCAACAGCCTAAACAACCAAATACACGCCAATTATTATGCTGACACCATCGACGGTGGAGCAGGCCTTGATACCATCAGTTATGCGGGCGCTAACTCCAGTAGCACCCTGGGAGTTACTATTAATCTGGCACTGAGCACTGCTCAGGTGACAGGAGGGTCTGGTACCGACACCCTGCTCAATATCGAGAACCTGATAGGCAGCGACTATGCCGACAATCTGAGTGGCAATGCCTCTGACAACGTGATTGACGGTGGACCAGGTAGCGATACCATGGCTGGCGCGACTGGCAACGACACCTATTTTGTGGACAGCACTGGTGACGTAGTCACCGAACAACTTAATGCCGGCATCGATCTGGTTAACAGCTCGCTCAGCACCTACACCTTGGGCGCAAACATCGAAAATGGCCGCGTACTGGATAACGGCGCGAACCTTAACGGCAACGCGCTGGCAAATGTACTGTATGCCGGCAAGGGCAATAACGTGCTGGATGGACTGGCGGGCAACGACACCGTCAGTTATCTCTATGCCAACGCTGCTGTCACCGTCAGTCTGGCCAGCACCACTGCACAAGCCACCGGCGATTCTGGCAGCGACACCCTGCTCAATGTCGAAAATCTGACCGGCAGCGCCTACAACGACGTGCTGTCCGGCAATGCCGCAGCCAATATCATTGATGGCGGCCTCGGTAACGACAGCATGGCAGGTGCCGCTGGCAACGACACCTACCATGTCCGTCAGGCTGCCGACGTCGTGACCGAGCTTGCTGGTCAGGGTACGGATAAGGTCATCAGTTATCTCGCCAACTACACGCTGGGCGCCAATGTTGAAAATGGTCAGATTCAAGCGGCCGGTGCGGCCAACATGACCGGCAATGCCCTGCCCAACCTCATCATTGCCGGTTTTGGCAACAACGTCATCAATGGCGGGCTCGGTCTGGATAGCGTTTCCTACGCTGGCAGCAAGGCCGCCGTCAACGTCAGTCTGGCCATTGCGGCCGCTCAGGCTACGGGTGGTTCAGGTAGCGATACGCTGGCATCGATTGAAAATCTGATCGGCTCTAACTTTGCCGACAAGCTGCTCGGCAATGCCGGCGCCAATACCCTGACCGGCGGTCTGGGGCGAGACACGCTGACCGGCAATGCCGGCAACGATACCTTTGTCTTCAATAGCGAAAAGGACTCCGGTAATACCCTGGCCACAGCCGATGTCATTACCGATTTCAGCAGCGGGGACAAGATTAACCTCAGCGGTATCGATGCCAATATCGCCACAAGTGCCAACGAGGCCTTTACATCGCTGCTGGCTGCTGGCGGCACCTTCACCCAGGCCGGCCAGCTCAAGTTTGCTGCGGGAGTGCTCTACGGCAATACCGATGCCGATAGCGCCGCCGAATTCGTGATCTCTCTGACTGGCGTCACTTCCCTGACTTTGACTGATCTGATCCTGTAAGCTTGAAATACACCCAACAGCATAAAAACCCGCTTCGGCGGGTTTTTTGTTAAATTCCCGGGATTGCCAGTTTCATGGAAAAGCCGGAAGACTGCGCTCTCCGGCCCATCCCGCATGAAATCATCCTCGCCCTTCGCCTCCGAAAACCGACATGAAATATCTCTTCATTCACCAGAACTTCCCCGGCCAGTTTCGGCACATTGCCCGAGTCCTCGCCGACGATCCTGACAATCAGGTAGTCGGCATCGGTGATGCCGAAAATATCAAGGATCGCCCGCAACTGCATCCACGGCTGCGGGTATTGGGCTATAAACACGAAACCAAACCTAATCCGCAGACTCATTTTTACCTGCGCGAGCACGAAAACCATATTCGTCGTGGGCAAAGCCTGGCCCGCCTGCTGCTCCAATTGCGTGACAAGGGTTTTACGCCCGATCTGATCGTCGCCCACCCGGCATGGGGAGAAGCGATGTTCATCAAGGACATCTACCCCCAGGTCCATCTGATCAATTATTTCGAGTATTTCTATCGGAGCAGCGGCGGCGATGTCGGTTTCGATCCGGAAAATCTGACCAACCTCGACGACCAACTGCGGGTCAGGGTCAAGAACAGCACCCAGTTGCAAGCGCTGGTCAATTGCGAACGCGGCATTTCGCCGACGCACTGGCAAAAATCCCGCTATCCCAGCGAATTTCAGTCAAAGATCGAAGTTATTCACGAAGGCGTGAACACCCAGCTACTCAAACCGGATGCCAGCGCCTGGATCGAAGCGAATGGCCACAGGTTCCAGGCTGGCGACGAGGTGGTGACCTACCTCGCGCGCAATCTCGAGCCTTATCGGGGTTTTCATACATTCATGAATACCCTGCCCAAACTTCAGGCCCTGCGGCCGAATGCGCACGTTCTGATCATCGGCGGCGATGGGGTCAGCTATGGCAAAAAATTGCCGGAAGGCACAAGCTACCGCCAGCATTTCTGCGAGGCCCTGAAGGATCAGGTTGACTGGAGCAAGGTGCACTTCATTGGACAACTGCCTTATAACGACTACGTTCGGGCACTGCAGGTCTCAGCCGCCCACATCTACCTGACTTACCCCTTCGTGCTGTCATGGTCCATGCTTGAATCGATGGCAATCGGTGTGCCACTGATAGGCTCGGCGACCACCCCGGTACAGGAAGTCATTGAACACGGAAAAAATGGCCTGTTGGTTGATTTTTTTGATACTGATGCCCTGGCTCGGCAAATTGCCGAAGTGCTGGACAAACCCCAGGAATATCAGGAAATGCGCCGGCAGGCTCGGGAAACCATCGTCCAACGCTACGATCTGGCGAGCATCTGTCTGCCCAGAATGATCGATTTCCTGCACGAGTCGCCCCGGCGTTAACCCGCGTTTAACAACCCTCGAAAACACCCTTAATAATCATTGCACTGGCGCGTGCTGGCGTTTTCTATGTAGCTGATCGGGAAGCCAATATTCTCAAATCGATGCAGCGTGCCCATCAATTGGGCAGGCTGCATCGATTGGCTAATCCGCTCAAAAAACAACCGCGCCTTGCCGGAAGGCGGGAAGTTGTGGGAGACCGTCTTGGGTGCACACCGCGCCGGGGCAGCTTGAATTCACGATGGCTGCGCGCCAGGGGCTGGCTGCCAGGGGAATCCGGCAACAGGTCTGGGTCGAGTCATTCGCGTTGCGGCTCAGGCCGCTTTCCACAAGTTGGCGGCCGTCAGTACTGCACGGGCCTTGGCTGCCTCTTCTTCACCGCCATGAACCAGCAGCACGTATTTGTCGACCTTGAGCGCGGTTTCGTACTTGATGACTTCTTCCTCGCCCATGCCGATCCGGGAAAAGGCCGCGCCGAGGGCTGACAGGCTGCCCACGACCACTGCGCCCTCAAGGGCACTGACCAAGGCGGCGACAAAAGGCCCGGCCATCGCCACCAAGCCAACGCCTGGCAGGAAAAATACCGCTGGTGCGAAGAGCAGGCCCCAGATACTGCCCCAGAAAGCACCGGTGCCGCCCCAGGACTTGACCTGATCGCCGGTGGTGTAAAAACCGATGGGGTGTTCTTCGCTGTGATACCCCTTGCCAATCAGGGAGAGTTTTTTGACATCGAAACCCGCCCGGCTCAGGGCATGAATTGCCTCTTCGGCTTCGGTATGTGTGTTGAAAACGTAAAACGGCAAATCTGCTTTTTCCATGGTGTTTCCGGTCCTTGTGCTTGTTGGCGAATTATTGGCGAATCGGTCAGCTGACGCGGTATCACCGCCTAAAGCACGCGCTCGCCCCGGATGACCCGGAGCAGAATGACGACAATCGCGATGACCAGAAGAATATGGATGAATCCGCCCAGGGTATAGGACGAGACCAAACCCAGCAGCCAGAGGATGAGCAGTACAACAGCAATCGTATAAAGCATGGCGCTTCTCCTTTGCCAGATGCGCGGACGCTAAATCAGGCCGGCAGAGGCCATTCAGCCGCTGCCAACCCTGGACGTTCAACGCTTGATGCGGGTAATTTTGGTGCCTTCGATGCTCAGACTGGCCATCAGTCCTTGCTGATCGAAGATGAAAGCGTAGGAGTCTCCCTTCAGGGTCGAGGTCGACAGATTCTTGGCCATGCCTTCATTGACGACCACCACACTGGGGCCAACACCAAGTTCCCAGCCCTTGGAGTTGTCAAGATAACGCACGGCCTTTTCGCTCATCAGAAAGACGACATAGCCGTAGGATTCAGCGCCGGCCTGCCAGCCCCAGGAAGCCGAGACCGAATTGAAATAGCCAGCGTGCTTGGCGCTTTTGGTCAGCACCCCCTCACCATAGCTGCCACCAAAGACCAGCCCGGCCTTGATGATTTTCGGGAAAACCAGGATGCCCTTGGCTTTCGCGGCCAGGGTTTCAGCGGCCGGATTGCTCTTGTAGAGCGTTTGCAGGGCTTGGGCGGCGTCCTTGTCCAGATCCTCAGCCGTCGCAGCCAGCGTCTGGGTGCTGAATGAGGCGATGGAAAGGCTGGCAGCGCTGATCAGCAGGAGTTTCTGCAACAGGTTGCGTCTGGTAATCGTCATTTTCTTGTCCTTTAAGTGATTGCTTAAATGGAAAGCCCGGCTGCCTGATCGTTGGATGGATGAGACTCCGCCCCATCGACGCATGCACCTTGCATCCTGAATGCAGCTTAGCGTCGAGCACTTCCGGCTACCGTTCGTTGGCGCACATAGCTGCCCGAACACGCACCCGACTCAGTTATCGAGCAAGAGCTGGAGAATGATCCCGGTCGCCACGGCCACCAGCACATAATCGGCGCCCGACTGAACCCAGTAATAACCGCGCGGCGGGGCGCTCAGCCGGTGAGCGCGCCAGTCATTGACGACATATTGCGTGCTGCGATATTCGGCAGGCAGACGTTGGCCCCGGAAAAATTGATGATTCGGGCCGACGCCGCGCATTTCCATGCGGCCATCGCGGTCGCCATGCCTGCCTCGCCAGGCTTCGCGGCGATAGTCGGAGCGCATGCCGGAATCGTGGCGCCATCCCGAATCGCGCCATTCCCGCGACTCCCCGCCACGCTGGCCGCGACTATCATGATCACGGTTGCCCTGCGCGCTGGCGGTCCCCCAGGGGGCGATGATGATGGCTGCAATAAGTAAAACAAGGGTCGTAGGCTTCATGCTCTGCTCCTGGAGATCGAAAGTTGCCGGACTCACGGCGGTGAATCCGGCGCCAAACATGAGCTCAAGGTAGCCCGGCCCCCGGCTTTGTTCCGTACGCTGGCGAACTTAGAGAAGTCTTGATCAATTTAGAAATGTCATTCCCGCGCAGAGCCTGCCCCCGGCTTGAACGGGGGCAGGAATCCAGAAATTCCACGAACTGGATCCCCGCCTGCGCGGGGATGACGACTCAAGCAGCGTTTACTTGCACATGATCCAAGTTCGCCGAACTCACCCCGGCCACTGCCAGCCGCGGATTTCCGGCAGATCCTCGCCATGTTCCAGGATGTATTGCGCATGGCGGTTCAACTTGTCGCGCATCGCCTGCTTGATGTGCGCTGCCTGCGCCTGCAGCTTGGGTACGCGGCTGGCGACGTCCATGACCAGGTGGAAACGGTCGAGGGTGTTGAGTACGACCATGTCGAAAGGCGTCGTCGTCGTGCCCTCTTCCTTGTATCCCCGCACGTGCAGGTTGTGATTGTTGCGCCGGTAAGTCAGGCGGTGAATCAGCCAGGGATAGCCGTGGTAGGCGAAGATGATGGGTTTGTCGGTGGTAAACAGCGTATTGAATTCGTCGTTCGACAGCCCGTGCGGGTGCTCTTCGCGCGGTTGCAGGGTCATCAGGTCGACAACATTGATGAAGCGGATTTTCAGGTCCGGCGTCAGCTGGTGCAGGATATCGATGGCCGCCAGCATTTCCAGCGTCGGCACATCGCCAGCTGCCGCCAGCACGATGTCCGGCTCACCCGGCTGGTCGTTGCAGGCCCATTCCCACAGGCCGATGCCGGCGCTGGCGTGGTTGATCGCCGCTTCCATGTCCAGCCATTGCCGCTCCGGCTGCTTGCCGGCGACGATGACATTGACCAGGTTGCGACTTTTCAGGCAGCGGTCAGTCACGTAAAGCAGGGTATTGGCGTCCGGCGGCAGGTAGACGCGAATGATGTCGGCCTTCTTGTTGACCACATGGTCGATGAAACCGGGGTCCTGGTGCGAAAAACCGTTGTGATCCTGCCGCCAGACGTGCGAGGTCAAGAGGATGTTGAGCGAGGCAATCGGCCGCCGCCAGGGAATTTCGCCACACACTTTGAGCCACTTGGCGTGCTGGTTGAACATCGAATCGACAATATGAATGAAGGCTTCGTAGCAGGAAAAGAAGCCGTGCCGGCCGGTCAGCAGATAGCCTTCGAGCCAGCCCTGGCAGGCGTGTTCGGAGAGAATTTCCATAACCCGGCCATTCGGCGCCAGGTGGTCGTCACCTTCCAGGCGTTCGGCCATCCAGGTCCGGTCGGTGACTTCAAATAGCGCGCCGAGGCGGTTGGAGGCGGTTTCATCCGGGCCGAAGACGCGGAAATTGTCGGGATTACGGCGCATCACGTCGCGCAGGAAAATCCCCATTGCCCGCGTCGCCTCGGCCAGCACGCCGCCTGGCTTCGGCACGGCGACCGCGTAATCGCGGAAATCCGGCAAATGCAGGTCGCGCAGCAGGACGCCGCCGTTGGCATGCGGATTGGCACCCATGCGCCGGATACCGGCTGGCGCCAACTGCGCAATCTCGGGCCGGAGTCGGCCGCCGTCGTCGAAGAGCTCGGCCGGGCGATAGGACTGCAGCCATTCACCCAGCAATTGCACGTGTTCCGGCTTGTCCATGTCGCTGAACGGCACCTGATGCGAGCGCCACGAGCCTTCGCTCTGCTTGCCATCGACCACTTTGGGCCCGGTCCAACCCTTGGGTGAACGCAGGATGATCATCGGCCAGCGTGGTCGGACCAGTTCGCCACCCTGACGGGCCTCGCGCTGGATGGTGAAAATCGCCTCCAGCGCGGTGTCGACCGCAGCAGCCATCCAATGGTGCATGGTTTCCGGCTCGTCGCCTTCGACAAAGATCGGCTGGTAGCCGTAGCCGACAAACAGGCATTCCAGTTCGCTGTGGCTGATGCGGGCCAGTATCGTCGGGTTGGCGATCTTGTAGCCGTTGAGATGGAGAATCGGCAGCACCGCGCCATCGCAGCGCGGATTGAGGAATTTGTTGGCGTGCCAGGAGGTCGCCAGCGGCCCGGTTTCCGCCTCACCATCGCCAACCACGCAGCAAGTGATCAGCTCCGGATTATCGAAGACCGCGCCATAGGCATGCAGCAAGGCATAGCCCAGCTCGCCGCCTTCGTGAATCGAACCCGGCGTATCCGGCGAAGCGTGGCTGGGAATGCCGCCGGGGAAGGAAAACTGGCGGAACAGGCGGCGCATGCCCTCCTCGTCCTGCGAAATTTCGTGGTAACGCTCGCTATAGCTGCCTTCCAGCCAGGTGTTGGCGACTACCGCCGGACCGCCGTGGCCGGGGCCGGCGATGAAGATCATGTTCAGGTCGTGGCGCCGGATGACCCGGTTCATATGCACGTAGATGAAATTCAGGCCCGGCGTCGTCCCCCAATGGCCAAGCAGGCGCGGCTTGATGTGCGCCCGGATCAGCGGCTCTTTGAGCATGGGATTGGCGAGCAGGTAAATCTGGCCGACCGACAAATAATTGGCGGCGCGCCACCAGGCGTCCATGTGGGCGAGTTCGTCGGCGGCAAGGGGGGTGGCGTTCGGGCTAGCGTTCGTATGCATGCTGTTTTCCTGGTAGTGACGGCAATTTCTGCGGTCAACGGTTAAATCATGCCCATTTTCAACAGGCGTGCCTGCAGGGCTTCAAGATCATCGAGCAGTTGCAGGGCCAGTGCCGCGCCGGCGGGGTTGACGCCGAGATCGCGCTGCAGGCGGATGGCGACCGACGCCCGGCGGACGTGGGTAGTGCTAAAGCGCCAGCATTGCACTTCCCGGCCGCTGGGCGACAGCAGGCCTTCATCGACCAGTTCAACGATGGTCTCGCTGCGCACCGCGCAGGCCTGGCTGAACTCGCTCAGGCTCAGATCAACAGGCTGTTCCACAAGAGTTTCGGGCGTTGGCGCTTGCATGTTCTTATCGTCCATTTAAGCCTCCAGTCCGGCGCGCGGCTTGAAGGTGTTGAACTGCTCGGCCAGCGTCGTGTACATGGCCTTGTCGGCTTCGCTTTCCGCCAGTGGTAAAACCACCTGCAATACGACATAAAAATCGCCCGGCGAAGTGCCCGGAATGCCCCGTCCCTTGAGCCGCAGCTTGCCGCCGGCTCTGGAATTGGGGGGAATTTTGAGGTCGACCGCAGAATTCGGCGTCGGCACGCTGAGCGTCGCACCCAACGCGGCTTCCCACGGTGCCAGCGGCAGATCGAGAAAGACATCGCGCAGTTCGACCCGGAAATGGGGATGCGGATTGAAGGCCACCTCCAGATAAAGATCGCCAGCCTGCCCCTGGCCGATACCCGGTGCGCCCTGCCCGCTCAGACGCAGTTTCTGCCCGGCACGAACGCCGCGGGGAATAGTGACATTGAGCTGCTGGGCGCGCATCGATACCCGGCCATGGGCATCCACTTCGGGAATGCTCAGCGTGATGACCCGGCTCGCGCCACTATAGGCGTCAGCCAGATCGATCATGACCTTGGCGTGGCGGTCCTCGCCGTGGGCGTGAAATTCCTGGCGGCCACGCTTGGCGCCAGCGAAACCCCGGCCATACAAGGCCTCGAAAAAGTCGCTGAAATCCTCGGCGCCCTTGCCGCTGGCGCCATCGCCGGAAAACTCGAAACCGGCATTCCAGTCCGGCGGCGGCCGAAAATCCTGCCCAGCCTGCCAGTTGGCACCCAGTTTGTCGTAAGCCGCGCGCTTTTCCGGATCCTTGAGCACGGCATTGGCTTCACCCAGCTCCTTGAAGCGAACTTCGGCATGGGGTTCCTTGCTGACATCCGGATGATATTTGCGGGCCAGCTGGCGATACGCGCGCTTGATCTCGTCCTGGCTTGCGTCGCGCACTACCCCCATGATCTGGTAATAGTCCTTGAACTCCATCTAGCCCATGCCTTTCGCGTCAAGAATGTCTTCGGGGACTGAATGGGCAGTATCCATCCGCCCGCTTGCCGATTCTGTGCGCCATCAAACATAAGCGCTGACGTGTTCTGGTAGTACGGAAGCCACGCAAGAAACGCCGGGCTCAAGGACTTTCATGCCGCCGCTTATCGGCCGGATTACGACTGCCCTTGCGCGCCAGCCGCCTGGCGTAAAGCGCCATCAAGGGCGTCACCGACACCCCGTGCACGATGATCGAAGCCGCCACTGCCGCCAGGGTCAGGGTGATCATCTGATCAGCGGCGACGCCGGCCAGACCATGATTCAGGGCAAACATCAGGTAATACACCGAACCAATCCCGCGAATGCCGAACCAGGCAATCAGCAGGCGCTGATCGGCCGACACCGCAGCCCCGAGCAATCCCAGCCACACGGCCACCGGCCGCAGGACAAAAAACAACAGGCAGAGAAAGACGATGCTGCGCAAATCAACATGAACGTAGGGCAGCATGGCGCCAACGGCGAGGACGATGACCAACTCGGCAATCCGTTCAAGCTGATCATTGAAGCCGCGCACGGCCTGCATCATGTAGGCACCGGCCAGGTTGGGATGGGTGGCCACGGCGATATGCGCGGCATGGTTCTGCAAGCCCGCCTGCCCGGCGTCGGGCACTTTTTGCTGGTGATAACGATCCTTGACGCGCTGTAGCGCCAGGCCGGCAGAGAATACCGCGAGAAAACCGGAGGCATAGGCCAGCTGGGCCACGCCAAAGGCCAGGGCAACCAGCCCGAGGGCCAGGAATTCATCCAGCCCGAGCGCTTCCTGATGCCGGGTGCGCAAATAGACCACCAGCTTGCCGATCATTGCGCCCAATACGGCCCCAATCATCAATCCGCCGGTCAACGCCCAAAAAACATCAATTCCCAGCCAGCGCCAGCCGCCCGTGCCGAGCTCGTGCAAACCCAGCAGGCCCAGACCGAGCATCACGAAAGGAAAGGCCGCGCCATCGTTCAGCCCCCCTTCCCCGCTCAGGCTGAAACGCAAACGGTCCCGATCAAAAGCCTCGATCACCTGAACATCCGACGCCAGCACCGGATCCGTCGGCGCCAGAATGCCCCCGAGCAGCAGCGCTGCGCCAAGCGGCAAAGCAAACAGAAACATCCCGACCAGGGTAATCAAACCAACGGTCAGCGCCATCGACAGAAAAGCCAGACGCAGGGGCAAGCGCCAGTTCAAACTGGAAAATGGCATCCCCAACTTCAGTCCGACCGAAAACAGTGAAATCAACAGAGCCACTTCGGTAACGCGCTCCAGGATCGCCGACATTTGTCGGGGATCGGGTGCCATCAATCCCAGGCCACCGCTGCCCAGGCCATAACCCACCGCCAGATAGAGCATGGAGGCACTGACCGGAAGTCGCTTCATCAACGATCCCGCCAGGGCCATGGTAATCAGCAGTGCGCCGATGATGAGCGCCCAGACGGCAAAGGTCATAGAAGTGGCACCGAGGCTATGCCGCGATCACTGCTCAAAGCGATAGTCGTCGGCAGCATGGAGCTTCCAGCTCCCGTCGCCGACCAGCGCCAGCACTTGCGCGTGGTATTTGAGAATCGATGAGCGATGGCCGATGCTGATCAAGGTCGTACTGGTCGCGGCCAGTTGCCGGTAAAGACTCTCTTCGTTGCTGACATCGAGCGCACTGGTCGCTTCATCGAGAATGGCGTAACGCGGTTCAGTCAGCAGCACGCGGGCAAAAGCAATTCGCTGCTGCTCGCCGACCGAGAGGGTCTTGGCCCAGTCCAGCTCGGCATCCAGACCACCAAAGAAGGTGGCCAGATCGGGCAAATTGACGCGCTTCAGGACGCGGAGCAGATCGGCATCGGTCACCCCATGGTTCAGATTGGGATAGAGCAACTGATTGCGCAAGCTGCCCTGCACCATGTAAGGCCGCTGCGGCAGGAACAGGATGTCCCGACTGTCCGGACCAAGAATGTGACCGCTGCCCGAACGCCACAAACCGGCAATGGCGCGCAGCAGCGAACTCTTGCCGCAACCGCTCGGGCCGATGATCATCAAGCCGTGGCCGGGCTTGATCTCCAGTGAAAGCTGCTTGAGCAGCGTGCGCTCATGATTGGGCGTCTG
>JAVBXO010000045.1 GCA_030824535.1 Azonexus sp.
TTCGACAGCAAGGCGCCGCCGGGGTAAGGCAGGCCGAGCAATTTGGCACTCTTGTCGAAGGCTTCGCCGGCCGCATCGTCAAGGGTTTCGCCGAGTAGTTCGTATTCACCCACGCCGGTGACCTTCATCAATTGCGTATGTCCACCGGAAACCAGCAGCGCGACAAACGGAAAGGTCGGCGGCGTGCGCGAGAGCAGCGGCGACAGCAGATGGCCTTCGAGGTGATGCACCGGGATCGTCGGCTTGTCGAGCGCCAGCGCCAGCGCTTCGGCAAAGGCGCAGCCGACGAGCAGCGCGCCGGAAAGGCCGGGGCCGCGGGTGTAGGCGACGGCGTCGATGTCGGTCAGCGATTTTCCGGCATTTTCGAGGGTAGCCCGCAGCAGCGGCACGACGCGCCGGATGTGGTCGCGTGACGCGAGTTCGGGAACGACGCCGCCGTACTCGGCATGCATCGCGACCTGCGAATGCAGGGCATGGGAAAGCAGGCCGGCTTCGCTGTCGTAGAGCGCAATACCGGTCTCATCGCAGGAGGATTCGACGCCGAGGATCAACATAGGGGCGAGATTTTACCATCGTCAGCGTAATTAACACTTGATGGAAAAAGCTTTTGTCCTCTATACTATTTGGCTTTCCGCAACCACGCGGACACAAAATTTTGCGCGCACTGTCCATTACTTGACCGGACAGGCGCCTTACGGGAGGGGGTGATTTATATGCCGAACATTCGTGTCAAGGAAAATGAGCCGTTCGAAGTTGCTATCCGCCGCTTCAAGCGCACCGTCGAAAAGACTGGTCTCCTGACCGAGCTGCGCGCTCGTGAGTTTTACGAAAAACCCACCGCCGAGCGTAAGCGCAAGCTGGCCGCTGCCAAAAAGCGCCATCACAAGCGTATCCGCAGCATGACCCTGCCGCCGAAGATGTACTAATTCATTAGACATCGCAGCACAATAAGCCGCCAGCTTGCTACAAGTCTGGCGGTTTTTTCTTTCAGGATCGACTAGGATTAAGGATCGAGTTACCTAGGATTCGGCCCCACACAACACTCGATCCTAACTCCTCGATCCTAATAGCTAAAAACCCATGCTCAAAGCCCGTATCACCGATGACATGAAAACGGCCATGAAGGCCAAGGAAGCCGCCAGACTGGCCGCTATCCGCCTGCTGCTCGCCGCCATCAAGCAAAAGGAAGTCGATGAGCGCGTCGAACTCGACGATGCCGCCGTCGCCGCCGTGATCGAAAAGCTGGTCAAGCAACGCAAGGACAGCGTTACTCAATACGAAGCCGCCGGCCGCCAGGATCTGGCTGACGTGGAAAAGGCCGAAATCGCCATTCTCTCCGCCTACCTGCCGGAAAAAATGGGCAACGATGAAATCGCCGCCATCGTCACCGCCGCCGTCGCCGAAACCGGCGCCAAAGGCCCGGCCGACATGGGCAAGTTGATGGCCGTGCTGAAACCCAAGCTGGCCGGCAAAGCCGACATGGCCGAAGTTTCGAAACTGGTCAAAGCAGCTCTGGCAGGCTGATTTAGTTGCTTGGGATCGAGGATTGAGTCGCCTAAGCCCCACTCGATCCCCAATCCTGATAACTCGATCCCAACCCAATGATCCCTGAGTCCTTTATCCAGGATCTCCTTGCCCGGGTCGACATTGTCGACCTGGTGGATAGTTACGTCCCGCTGAAGAAAGCCGGCGCGAACTACGCGGCCTGCTGCCCCTTCCATAACGAAAAATCGCCGTCCTTCACCGTCAGCCCGACCAAGCAGTTTTATCACTGCTTCGGCTGCGGCGCCCACGGCACGGCGATTGGTTTCGTCATGGAATACCAGGGCGTCGGCTTCATTGATGCGGTCAAGGATCTGGCCAGCCGCGCCGGCATGGTCGTCCCGGAAAACGAAGGCTTCAAGCCGGAACAACAGGGCCAGACGCGCAACTTGGTCGATGCCATGACGCGGGCCGCGCAGTATTACAAGGATCAGCTCAAGAAGTCGCCGCGCGCCATCGAGTATTGCAAAAAACGCGGCCTGACCGGGGAAATCGCCGCCCGCTTCGGCATGGGTTACGCCCCTGACGGCTGGCAGAATCTCGACGCAGTTTTTCCCGACTACAACAGCGAGCTGCTGCTCACCGCCGGCCTGGTCATCGAGAACGAAGCCGGCCGGCGCTACGACCGTTTTCGTGACCGTCTGATGATCCCGATCATCAACCCCAAGGGTGAGATCATCGCTTTTGGCGGCCGGATCATCGACCAGGGCGAGCCGAAATATCTCAATTCGCCGGAAACCCCGCTGTTCGAAAAAGGCCGCGAACTGTTCGGCCTGCCGCAGGCCCGCCAGGCATTGCGCGAAACCGACACCGCCATCGTCACCGAAGGCTACATGGACGTCATTGCACTGGCCCAGAACGGCGTCGGCAACGCCGTCGCGACCCTGGGCACGGCGACGACGCCAACCCATGTGCAAAAGCTGCTGCGCCAGGTCGACCGCATTGTTTTCTGCTTTGATGGCGACAGCGCCGGCCGCAAAGCCGCCTGGCGCGCACTGGAAAATGCCCTCGAAGCGCTGGTCGACAACAAGCAGATCGGCTTCGTCTTCCTGCCTCCAGAACACGACCCGGACAGTTTCATTCGCGAGCACGGCAAGGAAAGTTTTGACCGCGCCGTCGCCCAGGCCACGCCGCTATCCGACGTGCTGTTGCGCGAACTGGCGCAGCGCTGCGACCTGACCAGCTCGGAAGGCAAGGCCAAACTGATTTACGAAGCCAAGCCGCTGCTGCACAAGTTATCGACGCCGCTGCTGCGCCTGCAACTGGTCAAACGCCTGGCCGAGGCCAGTGGCTTTGCCCAGCAGGAGGTCGAGCGCCTGTGCGAGCTAAGGTCCTGGACGCCGGCCGCGCCGCCGAAAGCCCGCCGCACGGCGCCGTCGCTGACACGCAACCTGCTGCGCATCATCCTGCATCAACCCGCCCTCGCCCGCCAACTGCCCGTCGAACTCCTGCCCGACACCCCGGAGCGCCCAGCCCTGCAGCGCCTGCATCAACTGGTCAAGGACAACCCGGAAAGCGTCAGCTACGCGCAACTGAGCGAGCAGCTGCGCGGCCAGCCCGAGGAGGCAATGATCGGCCAGGCCGCTGCGGAACTTCTCGGTCAGCCCTTTGACGAAGAAGGCACCGAGGCGGAATTTCGCGACACCGTGCAAAAACTGCACGACAGCGAACAAAGGCGGCGTTTCGATGACTTGCAGACCAAGGCCCAGCAGTTTGGCGTCGCCGGCCTGTCCGCCAGCGAAAAGCAGATGTACATACAGCTCCTCAGCGGCCGGCAAGGTCGTCACTAAATTGTGGTAAAATTTATGGTTTACTCGAATTCAACGGATCGTGTTCATGGCTAAGGCAAAAGACACCGCGAAGGACGCCACGAAGGCTCGCACCAGCAAGGCCAAGGAGAAGGCCGCCGAAAAGGCCCTGATCGAAGGTGCGATGGCAGAGACCCCCGAGCCGCTTGATGCCGAAGCGCGCAAGATGCGCCTCAAGGCGCTGATCAAGCTCGGCAAGGAACGCGGTTACCTGACTTACGCAGAAATCAACGACCACCTGCCCGACGACGTCGTCGACGCCGAAAGTATCGAAGCCATCATTTCGACTTTCAGCGAAATGAGCATCCAGGTTTTCGACGAAGCGCCGGCGGCCGAAGACCTACTGATGTCCGACACCGCCGCCGCCGCCGCTGACGACGAAGAAGTCGAAGCCCAGGCTGAGCAGGCGCTGTCCTCTGTAGATTCCGAATTCGGCCGCACGACCGACCCGGTGCGTATGTACATGCGCGAAATGGGCTCGGTCGAACTGCTGACCCGCGAGGGCGAAATCGAAATCGCCAAGCGTATCGAGGAAGGCCTCAAGCACATGGTCCAGGCGATTTCTGCCTGCCCGACGACCATTGCCGACATCCTCGATATGGCCGCCAAGGTCGAAACCGATGAAATGCGCATCGACGAACTGGTCGACGGCCTGATCGACCCGAACGCTATCGACGAAGCCCCTGCTGCTGCCGCAGCCGCCGTCGAGTTGCCTGAAGAGGCCGACGTCGAAGCCGAAGACGAGGACGATGGCGGAGATGAAGGCGATGCCGGCGCTGGCGCAGCCTCCCTGCTGCAACTGAAAACCGATGCCCTTGAACGCTTCAAGACCATCAAGGGCTTGCACACCAAGATGCAGAAAGCCCTGTCGGGCAAGGGCTCGCAGGACAAGGCCTATCTCAAACTGCTGGAAGAGCTCTCTGAAGAGCTGATGAACATCCGCTTCACCTCGCGCACCATCGAACGCTTGTGCGACAGCGTGCGCGGCATGGTCGAGCAGGTTCGTGGCTGCGAACGGAAAATCCAGAATATCTGCGTTGACCGCGTCAAGATGCCCCGCCCGCACTTCATTCAGTCCTTCCCGACCAATGAATCCAACCTCGACTGGGTCGACGGCGAAATTTCCATCGCCCCCAAGACCTACGTCGCGATCCTGACCCGCAATGCGCCGGACATCAAGGAAGAACAAAAGAAGCTGATCGCCCTGCAGGAACGCATCGGCATCTCGCTCAAGGAACTGAAGGACATCAACAAGCAGATGTCCACCGGTGAAGCCAAGGCCCGTCGCGCCAAGCGCGAAATGACCGAGGCCAACCTGCGTCTGGTGATCTCCATCGCCAAGAAGTACACCAACCGTGGCCTGCAATTCCTCGACCTGATTCAGGAAGGCAACATCGGCCTGATGAAGGCGGTGGACAAGTTTGAATACCGCCGCGGTTACAAGTTCTCGACCTACGCCACCTGGTGGATCCGTCAGGCCATCACCCGCTCCATCGCCGACCAGGCGCGCACCATCCGCATCCCGGTGCACATGATCGAAACGATCAACAAGATGAACCGCATCTCCCGCCAGATTCTGCAGGAAACCGGTGCCGAGCCGGATCCCGCGACACTGGCCAAGAAGATGGACATGCCGGAAGACAAGATCCGCAAGATCATGAAGATTTCCAAGGAGCCAATCTCCATGGAAACCCCGATCGGCGACGACGACGACTCGCACCTCGGCGACTTCATTGAAGATTCGTCCACGCTGGCCCCGGCCGATGCCGCGATGTACTCCAGCCTGCGCGGCGTCACCAAGGAAATCCTCGACAGCCTGACGACGAGGGAAGCCAAGGTACTGCGCATGCGCTTCGGCATCGAAATGAATACCGACCATACCCTGGAAGAAGTCGGCAAGCAGTTCGACGTCACCCGCGAACGCATTCGTCAAATCGAAGCCAAGGCACTGCGCAAGCTGCGCCATCCGAGCCGCTCTGATAAACTGCGCAGCTTCCTGGATCCCAACGGCAACTAAAGGTTCCGGGCCTGTAGCTCAGCGGTTAGAGCAGAGGACTCATAATCCTTTGGTCGTGGGTTCAAATCCCACCGGGCCCACCATAGAAACAAGCACTTATCCCATTCTTCGGAGTGGGATTTTTGCTTTATGGCTTCCATGTAGCCACCATGTAGCCAGCCCAATACAATGCAGGGTACGTTCAGCCGGGCTCAATACAAAAAAACCCGCCACAAGGGGGCGGGCTGCTGGTTCGGACAGGTGGCGTTACCTGCTTTCATCGCTAGGCTTTGCGCTCCTTTCCTTCTCGGCAATATCCTTGTAGAAGTCAGCAAGACCACGGATAGGGCGTTTTTTGTATTCCTGCCGTGAAATGTAACGAACATCGGTTTCGTCGCCGTAAAAGAAGCCGATACCACGAATGGCAACCATATCGCCATCCGTACCCAATGCCTTTTCTAGCTCTGCCACCCGTTTTTCAATTTTTGCCATTGCTTGCCTCCAGTGCTGCAATACGCTGTTCAAGTTCTTGGGTTTCCAGAGCCTTGCGTCGGGCTTCAACGATACCAGCCAGAACGCTACCTTCACCGGGCAACAGTTCGCCCACAGCTACCGCCTGCAAGATAGCTGCCTGAGCATCTGCAATGCCGCCTGCCGTCGTCGTGTCGGGCAGCGCCAGCGATACCGGGCGCTCCTTCGCTGTCGGCACGATGCGCTCTAGGATGAAGCGCGCCGCCCCCATATCGCCACCCTTCGCAGCATCAATAACCGTACGCGTAATTTCCTCTGCGCCTCCTTCGATCAATTTCAAAACTGAGCGCGTCGCATGGTTGCGCGCCCCCTTCGGTTTTCCTGCCGGGTTACCAGACTGGCCGGGCTTGAATGCCGTCTTTGGTGCTTTTCGTGTGCTCATTTTTTTCTGTTCTCATTCTGAATAATCAGACCGGCAATCAAAGATGCCCTACGCCTTCCACAATCGCGCCGTGTGCCGCTTTCTGATTACCGGCAGGGACAAACAAGACTAGCCGACCTTATCGCACTGGATGCACATACAGCCATCCTAGGCAATGAGGCGCAGATGGCCACGGTCTGCGGTCAAAGAAAGGCTAATGGCGCACGGCGAGCCTGTAGGCTTCCGCTGTCTATTCAATCGGTGTGAACGCGCCGTCTTCACTGCTCTACATGGTATTAATTCATTGTCTGCAGTTTTTGCCCCCGGCAATCCTGCAGTTTCTGCCGGATATTCCGGGGTGAAACTGCAGTTATTGCGGGACTGCTCCTGCAGCTTCTGCCGGGTGGTTTTATTCTCACCGCCCCATTCGCGCCAAGCACAAGGCAAGAACCCGTCGAGAAATAAATCTTCACGTTGTTTAATCGGCAGCCATGTAACAGCGTATCTAGCCCAAGCCCCGTTAGCGCCATGGCTGCGTGTGCGATAGATAAAACCGTGTGCAATCAGGTCGGCAATTGCATCACGCAACGTATGCTCTGAGCCTATTCCTTTTGCATTCATGTACTTAAATGCAGCATGCAAATGGCCGTTGTTGTCCTTGGTCAATTGTCGCGCCATCGAAAGAAGAACCCGGACCGAGTTAGGTTTTAAATCAGCAAAAGCCGGGCTATCTATCGCCCTATGCTCTATAGCCGCATAGGGGTGCTTTGTGGTCGTCTTGGGGGAAGACTGACCACGCCGCTTTTGTTCGGTGCGGTCAGTTCCCATTAGATGGACCATCCAAGCAAAACTGCACAGACAGCAGCGAAGGCGAGCAGCCCGGCCAGAGTCGAATCAATGCCACCCTTCTGGCGCGATGCGAGCCAGCGGTTTATCTTGCTGCGGTCTTTGCTGGTCAGGTTATAGACGCCGGGCTTGCAAGGCTTGCCGTCCCGGTCGATAGCTTCAATGCGAATGCATGGAAACTCCAAACCACGGCGGCGAAGCTCTGCAACCAATTCTGGCCCGTTGCTGCAACCTGCCTCGCGGTCGACTTGCTCACGCGGCAAAGAACGGCGAAGGGCTGCGGCAAGCACGCGAAGGTGGCGCGGGTTGTCGGTGCTAAACTTGGCGCTGTCCGGGCGCTCGGCTTCATTCTTTGAGGTCGGGCGTTTTTTCATTTACGCCACCTCGCCATTCAGCACGCGGGCGGCCTCGATTGCGTCCCAGAGAAGGCGGCGGTTTGCAAGTTTGACCGGGCGTAAACCTAGCCAGTGCCCGTTACGACAGACGGCGGCGCGGATTGATTGCGGAACAACTTTCCCGAGAGCGGCTAATTCTTCGGTCGAGAGTTTCAGGCAGGGGTGATTGATTTGCATCGTCTGGGCCTCCTTGGCATTGAGTGACGAGCAGATAGTCATGCTCGCGGTATCCTCCCCCGCAAGTCTCCCGGTATCCCCCAACTAAGGGGATAGTTCCTTCGAAATGGCGATGTCGCCAGCGCTCAATTGCTCCCACGCCGTATCGAACTTGCTAACGGTGTAGTCGTTGGGATATCGCTTCTTGAATATCGCCCGTATATCAGCCTTGACGCCCCTCTTGCCTGCCGGATTGGGCGGCAATTGCATCGGGTCGTATCCGTTTTCTTTGATTATGTCGAGAATGCGTTTGCAGCGCTGCGCCATCACTCCCTTGATGCTTTCCGCATTCCTTTGCAAGTCAGCCTTAAAGGGTGCAAGGAATATGCACAATTCGTCGAGGTCGAAGCCAATCTTGGTTTCACGCAAGAATGGAAATTTGCGAATATCCGCCATGCTTCGGCTTTGCGGCACGGTGCGTAGGTCTAATCCGCACGCGATGCAGGCTGCGATATGCTGGTTTCTTTCGGCAATATCTCGCTTTGCTTGCCCTGCGATGTGTTTGAGCATTGCCATGCCCTCGTCTGCTACTGCGTCACTGCGCAACGGCATTCCCGTTTCGGCGTCAATCTCGAACCATTGGGGGCGTTTGATGGTGTTGTGCAATCTAGCGTGTAATTCAGCGGCAATTCTCGAATGCTCATCGGTAAATGCTGCAAGCTTGGTTTCTTTTTCTTCTTCTGTGTCTTTTTCGCCGATGTTGAAATCAACCACCGCATCGCGGCGCAATACGTCAGCCAATGATATGAAATTCAATTGGCGGCCCTCCTTCTGGTACGCCTTCAATTAGGTGCTGCCCCAGGCCGGTGAAGGTTTCCGGCTTTTCTCTCCGTCGAGATAGGGAGCGGCGTAAATCAGCTATGCAATAGCGATAAATCTTAATCCCAGCTTGGCTTCTTCGCTCGGCTGTTCAATCCCGGCCTGTTCCAGAATCCACGCTTCTATTCTGGTGTGCCACATTCGGAGCAAATCCAGCGGGCGGCGGCGGTAGTGCTTCTCGGCAATAGCGCTTGGCTTATGCCCCATGATTTGCGCCGACACCCCGGTCGGACATTCCACCCACTCGGCAAGCGTACCAAAGGAACGGCGCAGGCCGTGAATGGTCAAGGCAGGCAGGCCGGCAGCAGCGATTGCTTTATTGTGGGCTATGCGTGGCTCTTGCAGGCGACCAGATGCCGCGCTGGCGCTGCTAAACACCCAAGGGGAAGGCTCCCAGTTGGGGGCGGACTCGCCGGCCTTCTGGCGTAACCTTTGGGGCGGCGGGGTATCGTTGCGGGCTTTCAGGTCGCGCAACAGGGCCAAAACATAGGGCGTCAACGGAATGACTCGCTGCCCTTCAACCTTGTCACGTATCGTCAAGCTACACCATTGAAAATCAACATCATCCCAGCGTAGCCCACCTAATTCTTCACGACGCGCACCAGTCAAAAGCGCGGATTGCAGATAGGCTGCATGCACGGGGTTTGGCAACTTGCGCACATGTTCAAACCACAGCAGCAATTGCTCGCGCTGTAAGCAATCATCCTTGGTGCCCTTCTTCGGCAATTCACCCCGAACAGTCTTTGATGCGCACGCACTCAACTGCACTTGCCCGGCATACTCGGGGCGGTCGGCACACCAGTTCAGAAAGGCACGCAACAGCCGAAAGGCTAGGGCCGCATGCGTCGGGCGCTTGGCAACTTCATCAGCCAACCATGCCTGCACGCGCTCTGCGTTGATTTGCACCAAGGGAAGCCGCAGCAGTGGGCGGAGTGCGCCAGGCTGCGTCAGGCCGTCACTGCTCGTTTTTCGACCCCGCTTGATTACCTCCCCGCCCTCCTTACTTGCGCGCTCATGGTCGCGGCGGGTCAGCTCCCCCCATTTGAGGTGGCGCGCTTCGATATAGGCTGACCATGCAGCAAGGGCAGGCGCGTCGATTCGCTCGGCTTCCAGCTTGGCGGCGGCTTGTTCGTGGCGTTTAGCCTGCACGGCTTCCATTTCGTCGGCTGCTACTTGGCGCGGGTCTTTGCCTTGGTCGATTAGTGTTTTCAACCGGCCGGCTTCTTCCCGTGCGCCTCGTTGAATTTCCTTGCCATCCTTCCACACGGATTTAAGCACCCATGCCCGAACGTCACCCAGGGTAATGCGGATAGTTTGACGGTTTAGCTTGCTCTCGAAAATGAACGACTTCGCCCCCGTCGCAGTAACCCGCACGGCCAGCCCCGGCGCTTCCGTGTCCCAGAGGAAAAACTGCCGTTTTTCTGCCGGGCAGGTGATGTCTGCTATTCGTTCTAGGGTAAGTCTGACACGTTCCATAATCCGGCCTCTTTTTGGCTGTGTAGCCACCATGTAGCCAGAATCATAGAATGCGCTTCAACATTAATCAACCATAGGATTGTTGGCTACACCGTCAATAAATTGAATTTATTGTGTTTTCTGCAAATCCACGACCATGAATCAACGTTGAAAAATGCTATCTATCTGGGACTCATAATCCTTTGGTCGTGGGTTCAAATCCCACCGGGCCCACCAAGAAAAAGCCCCTGTTTTTACACAGGGGCTTTTTTGCATTCTGATTTTTGTGGGCGCAAAAAAACCAGGCAATAATTCCAAATGGATTTATCATCAAATCCATCCGAAGTATGGTGCAAACTTTCCATTGCCAAACAAATACTGTGACTATCAGCGCTGGATTTACCCCTGTTTAATCTCGCTGCTGCTCCATTTGCTGCTGGCAAGCACACTCGCGCCAGCACCGCCAGGCACTCCGGTAATGACGATCAAAGGAAGGCTCAGCGGCAAGCTTACGAAACCCCATTTGCCGGAAGTTGCCGAAACAAAACCATCCACGACAAGCGCTAGCAAGCCATTTACACCGAAAAGGCAGCGCAAGCCGAATGCATCGGCAAAACAACAAGGAATAGCCCAAGCAACCCGACAGCAAGTTGTTGGCACGGAATATGGAAATATTGACAGCAACGAGAATACGACAAGCGCCGACATCGACACCCATACTTATCGCCTACAGATTTCCCTGGCAGCCCGGCACCTCTGGCAAAAATCGACCCCAAGCACCACTTCCGGAATCAGCGGCAGAAGCGTCGTTAAAGTCAGCAAGCCGGCTGGAGCACTCATCCCCGGGGTAAGCCTGCACCGATCAAGCGGAAACGATGCCCTGGACAATTCCGCGCTGAAAAATATCGCCAGTGCCGCAAAAAGGATTCAAACACCAGGAAAGCTGCTTTTGAGGAATGTGAGCCTGTTAATTACAGTAGACTTCAACAACTCACAAGAAGCAGATTGAGACAGCTTTCTGTCCAGTGTGTGCAAGCCAATGAAGCACCCAAACTCAGCCTGGATTTAATACGGTAAAATCCCTTATCCATTGACCAGCACTTCCTCTTTCTGGAGCAGGCCAAGAATCTTCAGACCAGTTGTTTTTCGACCTAGTCGCCAAGACAATACTTTACTGAATACCTTGGACAAAAAGGCAAATACATGCAAACGCAATTAGTGCTCAGCGACGATAAAGCGACAATTAATCTCACCGGCAGGTTTGATTTCAATACCCACCGTGATTTTCGCAATGCCTACGAGCCTTTGCTGATCGATTCTGCGGTCAACACCGTCTGCGTAGACTTTTCCGAAGTAAGCTACCTCGATAGCTCGGCGCTGGGAATGCTATTGATGTTGCGCGAAAAACTTCAAGCTGCGAATAAGGCCGTATTGCTGATTGGCGTAAAAGGCAATGTCAAGCAAGTGCTGGATATTGCCAATTTCTCCAAGCTTTTCCAGATTTTATAGCCCCAAGGGAGTCGTAAGATCCCTCACGAACGGCTATAATTCCGCAGCTTTTTGTTGCCCCCGTAGCATGAAGGTCGTGCAGTTGATTTGTAATCATCAGGCCGTGGTTCGATTCCGCGCGGGGGCACCAAAAAACCTACTCGCTTATGCGACCGTGCCCCAAGCGATGCGATAGTGCATTCGCTGCTGCAATCATCGAAGTTGCGACCTTGCTGTCCCACTCGACATCAAACTCGCCCACCGATCCCAAGGAAGTAATTGCAGCCACCATGCTGCCGGTGTGATCGAAAACCGGCGCACTAAAACCGTTAATGCCAGGCGTCAAACTTCCCGATGCCCGCGCAATTCCATACGTCCGGATTTCACTTAAGCTTTTTTCCAACTGCCGGCGCAAGGTCGTAATTGCGATTCCTGTAGAAGCAGCACTCTTCTGCAGTTCCTCGTCCAGCAGCCTCTTCATGAATGGAGCCCTGCTAAATGCCGCAAATGCGCGGCCTGTCGCAGAGTTATAGAGCGGCAGCGAAGCCCCCACGCGTAAAGTAATGGTCACGGGGCCACCAGCATCGACAATGCGTACGATCGTCGCGCCAAAGCTCCCCCAGACCGCCAAGGCTACGGTTTCCTGGATTTCTTCGCAGAGCGCTTCCAATACCGGCCCGGCAAACTTAACCGGATCAAGACGGCCAAGGCCAGCGAGTCCCAAATCAAGTGCATAGGCGCCAAGATCGTAGCGGCCCGAACTTGGATCCTGCTCGACAATGCCCACGCGCAAAAAACTGACCATGTAGCGGTGTGCCTTGGCCGCCGACATCGAGGCCCCTTTTGCGATATCCCGCAACATCATTGGCCGATTAGTCTTCGCAAGAACATTCAGCAAACTGAAACCGACTTCTATCGACTGAATGCCTTGGCGATCGCCGGATACTTTTGTCACCATCACAATACTCATTAAATACTCGAAGACTCTATTCTATGCATCTATCTAGCAAATAAGGTGATGAATATAATGCTGGATTAAATCAAACAGGAGGCTTCATGCGCTCAGTGCTGGTTGTAAACCCCAAAGGCGGTGCTGGCAAAAGCACACTGGCCACCAATCTTTCCGGGTACTTTGCCAACCAAGGCAAAACCGTCACTCTGTGCGATCTGGATAGACAGCAATCCGCATTGCGCTGGATGGCATTTCGCAACGGCGAACTTGCCCCCATTAGCGGACAGTTCGTTGGCAGCCAGATTACCCTGAATTTACCCGCAGACCAGGACTGGGTGGTTCTTGACGCCCCAGCCGGATTGCAAGGCTACAAATTAATGGACTACATTCGGGTGGTCGACAAAGTCGTCGTTCCTTTGGCACCATCAGTATTTGACATGGCTGCCACGGAAGATTTTCTGAATTCAATTCGCGGCGAAATTCGTGGTGGACGAGAAAAAGTCGGCATCGTCGCAATGCGGGTCGATCCAAGAACAAAAGCCGCCGGGATGCTCAGCGAATTCATCAAATACTTCGATATCCCGATCATTACCTATTTAAGAAACACCCAAAATTACATCAACACCGCAACAGCGGGGGCGACCATATTTGACCCACCTCGCGCCAAATTTCGCCGCGACATAGAGCAATGGGGCCCCCTGATCGAATGGATCGAAAGCTAGCTTTACTACGCCATAAAAACAAAACCCCCAGCAAGCATCTGCTGGGGGCATATAAAACGCTGCGGGTCGTTAACTACTTACCCTGCTTGCGCGAATCTTCTTCCATCTTGTTAGCGTAGAGCTTTCCCATATACGCGCCAATGACCACGACACCAACAATAACGACCAAACTCATCAGGCCAATGTCGCTAGTAAACAATAATTCCCATGCCATACGTCACCTCCCTGTAACAAAATTAAAATTTATTTATCCGCTTTGGCCAGAAGTTGAATCTGATCCTGCGAATCCATCTTCCAATCACCGTGCAAGCGCCACTTTCCTGCCGGATCTTCGATTGATAACAACCAGCGACCAACTATATCCGTACTTAGTTGCCCGCTATAAAATCCCTGTCCTTCTGCCTTCATCTGCACCAACTGATCCTGCCCGGAGCGCGTCGGATGAGCCAACTTCAGGGTTAGCTCTTTAGGCAAAGTCATTGCCAAATCCTCAGAGCGCAACAGAAGGCGCAGACTTGTACCAGAGCGCATCAAATCTGCATACAAACCCAAATTTGCCGCCTGACGCTGACGATCAAGACTTTGGTTTACTGCCAAACCTTGCTTGTAATAATCATCTGTTACCAAACCATCATTACTGGTAATTGCCAGCCAAAGTGTAATTACCCCTGCCACAACCACAATTGCCGGCCCCGCCATGAGTATCCATGGCCAAGGCTCTTTATGCCATGGTCGAGAGTCTTTTTGAATTGCCATTGAGTTACTCATAGATCCGAACACAATCAATCAACCTTGTTCAGAAACGATGTTTTCTCTCAAGAAAGCATCGGAACACACACGCTAAATACTCAAACCCCTCTGCAATGAGGAAGTATTGAATTTTAGCCAAGAAATAAATCATCGAAATTGCACCTGATTTCGCGTGATAAACCAGACAGAATTTTCGAAATCATCAGTTTAATCCGTATAAAAAGCTTACTAGCAAAGCGTTTTGACCAGAGAGATTTTTATACATATCAAACATAAAGCTTGGAATTAAAAGCGGGGCAGAACCTGCCCCGCTTTCACCAAATATTACTTGGCGCCCTTCCCCAAGCTCAGGACATAAGCAGACAACAAGTGCACCTTGGCATCACCAAGGAACTCTTTCCAAGCCGGCATCTTGTTCTGACGACCTTTAGTAATGGTTTCGATAATCGTCGCTTCAGTAGATGCATACAACCAAACCTTATCGGTCAGGTTAGGCGCACCAAGTGCTTGCGTACCCTTGGCTTCCGGACCGTGACAACCGATGCAACCGCTGGCGGTAAAAGCTTCTTTACCCTTCGCGGTACGCACGGCATCATTCGGCAAACCTGACAAGGAGCGGACAAAGCTTGCCAGATCCTTGATCGTGTCATCACCTAGACCACTATGATCTGGCATCATGCCTTGACGACCATTGGCAATGCTTTCCTTGATTTGCTCCGGCTCCCCACCGTACAACCAGTCAGCATCCGTCAGATTCGGGAAGCCCTTGGCACCGCGCGCATCAGCACCGTGACACTGCATGCAATACGTCAAATACAGGCGCTTACCCATATCCATCGCTTGCTTGTCAGCAGCAACAGCCTTCAGATCCATGGCAAGGTACTTGTCGAACAAGGGTTTGACCGTTGCATCAACCTTAGCGACCTCATCCTTGTGTTGACCACCAGAAGTCCAGCCCAGGACACCCTTGAAATTACCCAAACCCGGATACAAGGCAAGATAAACAAGAGCGAATACCACGGTAATTACAAACATCCAACTCCACCATTTCGGCATCGGATTGTTGTATTCCTCGAGGGACTCATCCCAGACATGCCCCATGGTCTTGCCAGGAGTAAATGTCGCTTTTCCCTGAATAATCAATAGAACCGCACAGGCAAGAATACTGCCCAGTACGATCACGATTACGTACAGGTTCCAAAAATCGCTAACGAAATCGCTCATTTGCTTTCCTTTTTTCAGCGCGGATGCGACGTGTGAGACGCCGCATCCTGATCATCATCCCCAGAGAACGGCAGGTTGGCAGCCTCTTCAAACCCCTTTTGGCTGCCACGGCCGTACGCCCACGCCACAATTGCCAAGAAACAGAGCAACCCGGCAACCGTAACGATGGAACGGAGATCGTTGATGTCCATGGCTATTACTTAACGTTCTTCAGAGCCAACCCCAAATCCTGGAGGTAGGCAATCAGAACATCCATTTCGGTCTTGTCACCAATCGCAGCCTTGGCACCCTTGATTTCTTCGTCGGAATAGGTCGGAAGACCACGAACCTTGGCATAGGTACGCATTACTTCCATCTTCTTGTCGACATCAGCACCAACGGTATCCTTGGCTTTGGTTGTAGCAAGCCACGGGAAAGCAGGCATGTTGGACTCAGGAACGACGTCACGTGGATTGATCAGGTGGGCACGCTGCCATTCGTCGGAATAGCGCCCCCCCACACGATGCAGATCAGGACCTGTACGCTTGGAACCCCACTGGAACGGGTGATCATAAACATATTCACCAGCTACGGAATAATGCCCATAGCGCTCAGTTTCCGCGCGGAACGGACGAATCATTTGCGAATGGCAGTTGTAGCAGCCTTCACGAATGTAGATGTCGCGACCGACCAAACGGACTGCATCATAAGGCTTGGTACCTTCAACCGGAGTCGTGGTCGACTTCTGGAAGAAAAGCGGGACGATTTCGAGCAGGCCACCCCAAATCACCACTGCCAAGGTCAGGATGATCAGAAGCGGTACGCTCTTCTCAATTTGTTCATGCTTGATCATTATTCTTTCTCCCTAATCAGGCGTGATGAGCGACCGGAGCGATCACCGGTGCATCCTGGGTCTTGCCACCGGCCATGGTCTTGAACATGTTGTAAGCCATGATCAGCATGCCCGTGAGGAACAGAACACCGCCCAGAACACGGATTGCCCAGAAGGGATAGGACCCCTTAACGGCTTCAACAAAGCTGTATGCCAAAGTGCCATCTGCGTTAACCGCACGCCACATCAGGCCCTGCATGACGCCAGCAATCCACATGGAAGCAATATACAGAACGGTACCGATGGTAGCGATCCAGAAGTGGGTCGTCACCAGCTTGGTGCTGTACATCTCGGACTTGCCAAACAAGCGCGGCAGCAGGTAGTAGATCGAGCCGATAGAGACCATGGCCACCCAACCAAGGGCGCCAGAGTGAACGTGACCAACAGTCCAGTCGGTGTAATGCGACAGTGCATTAACCGTCTTGATCGACATCATCGGACCTTCAAAGGTAGACATACCATAGAAGGAGAGCGACGTAATCAGGAACTTCAGGATAGGATCATCGCGCAGCTTGTTCCATGCACCCGACAGAGTCATGATGCCGTTGATCATACCACCCCAGGAAGGAGCAAGCAGAATCAGGGAGAAGACCATACCAACAGATTGAGTCCAATCCGGCAATGCAGTGTAGTGCAGATGGTGAGGACCTGCCCACATGTAGGTGAAGATCAGCGCCCAGAAGTGCACAACCGACAGGCGATAGGAATAAACCGGGCGGCCAGCCTGCTTGGGAACGAAGTAATACATCATACCAAGGAAGCCAGCGGTCAGGAAGAAACCGACCGCATTGTGACCATACCACCACTGAATCATCGCATCCTGAACACCAGCGTAAGCGGAGTAGGATTTGGTCAGGGAAACCGGCAGTGCTGCGCTATTACCGAGATGCAGCAGAGCGACAGCGAGGATGAAAGCCGCGAAGAACCAGTTTGCCACGTAAATGTGAGAAACCTTGCGAACAGCCATGGTACCGATGAAGACAACGGCGTACGAAACCCAGACCAAGGTGATCAGGATATCAATCGGCCACTCCAATTCGGCGTATTCCTTACCAGAAGTAATACCCAGCGGCAAAGTAATCGCTGCAAGAACGATAACCAGCTGCCAACCCCAGAAGGTGAAGGGAATCAGAGGACCACCCCACAAACGGGTGTGGCAGGTACGTTGTACGATCCAGTAGGACGTAGCAAACAAGGCGCAGCCACCAAACGCAAAAATCACCGCGTTGGTATGAAGCGGACGAAGACGCCCAAAATGCAGCCATGGGCCAATGTTAAGCTCAGGCCAAACAAGCTGAGCCGCGATAATGACACCGACAAGCATGCCGACGATGCCCCAGATGACAGTCATGACGGCGAATTGCCGTACGACCTTATCGTTATATGTGGTTTGTGTTCCAGACATGAACCCACCTCTCGTTAATAAAAAACGGTATGCCCACCTCCCTGAACCCAAGGGGGGCGCATGAAAGCGGATGTTATTCTAGTTCAGGAGGGGCGTTTTGACCTAGATCAACCTACCAATTATCTAGCCCTGGATAGCCCGACATAGCTAGAAAAACACAAAGATCATTGGCATATAAACAAAAAAAGGGTGCGTCGCAACGCACCCCAACCCCAACAGAGAATGACTGTGAAGCATTCACTTCACATGCCTTCCATCATAGGCATGCATTTCAACAAATGCGTTGACGCAGATCAAGCATTGTCTTTTTTGTCAGCATCACCGGGAAGAGACTTGGACTCAATTGCATCGTCGTCCATCAGAATTCTAAACCCCGGCCCCTCAAGATCGTCAAACTGACCACTGCGGACAGACCACCAAAAGGCAATTGCAATGCCAAAAACCAGGAGGATAGAAACCGGGATTAAAAGGTAGACACTTTCCATTAATCGATCTCCATGCGTTGAATACGCAACGAATTAAGCACTACAAGCAGAGAACTTGCCGACATGCCAATGCCGGCGATCCATGGAGTAACGTAACCAGCAATAGCCAGCGGTAATGCCACGAAATTATAGGCAAATGACCACCAAAGATTTTGATGAATCACCTGCAAGGTTTTTTGCGCGCGCCTCAAGCCATGGCGCAAATGGTCCAGATTTTCCGAAAGCAGAACAAAATCCGCCTGCGTGCGTGCGAGCTGCGCACCTCCGCCCATGGCAACCGACACCTGCGCCTGAGCCAGCACCGGTGCATCATTGACACCATCTCCAACCATGGCAACTACGGCACCTCCCGCCTGCAAGCCCACGACACAATCGTGTTTTCCCTGCGGCGTCACGCTTGCATGAACCTCATCGATATTCAATTGCTCCGCCACCCGCTTCGCTACATTGAGCGAGTCACCAGTCAGCAAGATCACCCGGCGACCAGCCGCGTGCAGGGAATCCACAAGTAGCCGGGCTTCGCTTCGCAACTCGTCACCAATTCGAAAATAGGCGAGCCCCCCCTCTTTGCACCCCAACGCAATAATCGTGTCACCACATTCCAGCCAATCAGGCGGTGCCTCGGGAAACCCAGTACCCACCAAAGCAGCCACGTAGGCGGGACGACCAATTCTATACGCCTTGCCGTCAATCTGCGCCTCAAGTCCCTGACCTGGCTCCACGTGCGTCGATTCGGCATTTGCTCCTTCTCCCGTGGCAGCACGTCGCAATGCATGGGCAACAGGGTGCTCGGAGGCATGCTCCAGAGCTGCAGCCAGCGAAAGTACCCGCTCACGGCCAATACTTCCTTGCACACTTACATCTACAAGACGCATCCGTCCTGTAGTCAGGGTTCCTGTCTTGT
>JAVBXO010000119.1 GCA_030824535.1 Azonexus sp.
CGAAATCACCACCCGCGACATCTCGGCCATGCCGGACGTCCCGGTCAAGGTCATGATGAACGTCGGCAACCCGGAACTGGCCTTCGAATTCGCCCAGTTGCCGAACGCTGGCGTCGGTCTGGCGCGCGTTGAATTCATCATCAACAACGTCATCGGTATTCACCCGAAAGCCATCCTCGACGTCGAGCGTCTGCCGGCCTCCAAGCGCGAAGAAATCAAGCGCCGCGCCCGTGGCTACGCTTCGCCGAAGGAATTCTTCGTCGAAAAGCTGGTGGAAGGCGTGTCGACCATCGCCGCCGCTTTCTGGCCGAATCCGGTCATCGTTCGTCTGTCCGACTTCAAGTCCAACGAGTACCGCAAGCTCCTGGGCGGCGACCTCTACGAGCCGGAAGAAGAAAACCCGATGCTCGGCTTCCGTGGCGCCTCGCGTTACATCGCGCAATCCTTCCGCGACTGTTTCGAAATGGAATGCCGCGCGATGAAGTTCGTGCGTGAAGAAATGGGCCTGACCAACGTTCAGTTGATGGTGCCCTTCGTGCGCACCGTCGGCGAAGGCCAGGCCGTCGTCGATCTGCTGGCTGAACACGGCCTGAAGCAGGGCGAAAACGACCTGAAGCTGATCATGATGTGCGAAATCCCGTCCAACGCCCTGTTGGCCGATGATTTCCTGAAGATCTTCGACGGCTTCTCGATCGGCTCGAACGACCTGACCCAGCTGACCCTCGGCCTCGACCGCGACTCCGGTCTCGTCGCCAACCTCTTCGACGAACGCGACCCAGCCGTCAAGATGCTGCTGGCGATGGCCATCTCCGCCGCCAACAAAGCCGGAAAATACGTCGGCATCTGCGGCCAGGGCCCCTCGGACCACCCGGATCTCGCCGAATGGCTGATGGACCAGGGCATCGACTCGATCTCCCTGAACCCGGACACCGTCATCGACACCTGGACCCGTCTGGCCAGCCACAAAAAGGCCTGAAATCTGCGGTTGACCGTAGAAATGCGGTGAAAATGAAAAAGGCCGGGAGCGATCCCGGCCTTTTTGCTGCTTGATATGAAAAAACGTAACTACTCAGGTACGACAGGTTGTGTCGGTTCGTGCCCAATACACTACCTATAGTGTGTTGATTGGAAACGCAGCCCGGAAAAATTGTCATATCTAGCGCTAACTCATGCGGTTGATCGAGGCGTTGAACGACAACTGATTGAATTTTAACAATATTTTTACGAACTACCTACCTGAGTAGTTACGAAAAAACGATAGAAGTGTACTTTTTAACTCAGTGCTCGCTGTGGTATTTCATAAATTCGGCAACTGAAGATGCAGCCTGTGCTGGCGCCACCTGAAGCAGAAAATGCGGAGCTGAGTGCTCCGAAATTTTTACATTGGGGGCAAGGGATGCTATGAGCTCCGATGAGGACGGGCGAACAATTCGATCTTTAGAGGCACGCAGATAGAGGACAGGGACTTTTATGCAGGAAAGCAAGGCTGATGCATCGATCGAGAGAGCAGCAAGGGCACGGATGCGAAGCACAGACGGAGAAATGAGCGCGAGCGATTTGGCCAACTGCTCACGAAGCAAGGGGGAAGAGAAACGTCCAAGGACGAAAAAGCTAAGTAATGCAATGGGAAGAGCTGCAACCGGTACAACCTTGATGGCAGGGCGGCATGGCGAAAGCAAGGGCAAGGGATTGCGCGCAAATGAGCAGCATAGAATCAGGCCAAGTAATCCAGGTGGTGAAGATGCTGCAAGCGAAATTGCGATTGGCCCCGAGAACGATTCGGCCAACAGGTAGAAGGGCTTATCTTTAGGTAAGAATGAATGTGCAATTGGCTGTAATTCTGCATAGCCAAGTGGGGTGTCCGTTGGGTAGGAAACCACGATAGTTTCCACATCTGTACCCAGGCAAGTAATAAAGTCAGCAAATAGCTGACCAGTTCCATCAAGACCCGGAAGCAAAATTAAGGTAATCATTGGTTCTTCAATTCCCGATTAGCGTGCTGTTGCACACTGGGGGGCATTTGCGGCCGCTGTTCATAGAAGTGGTTACAGATTGTGTGCAGCAATGTTTTGCAAGCGATGCAATTCATGACAGACATAAAACCTACAGGAGGTCTTCCTTCAGCATTTCGCAGGGGGGCGGAGGCCGATGTATGCGTCCCATGGTGTTTCTATGGTTATTCTAATTATCAACTAACGCGGCATAGTTTCCCGCGCACATGCATGTCTTGGGATTTATTAAGGCCGAAGAACTTCATGGATACCAGACCTTGTTTGTCAGGCCACAAAAAAGCCTGATTTTTAGGTCGACCGCAAAAATCGGTCAAAAATGGAAATGGCTGGGAGTAATCCCGGTTTTGTCCTGAGTAGCAATTGGCTCCACTTGTTTGGCAAAAGTGTTTCTCAATATTGACAATTAACCAACTTTGTCTAGTATGAGAAACACTATGCCCGCAAAGTCCCCGCAAAACCCCTCTGCCGTTACCGAGCAACTGGCCGCTCTCGGTGTCCAGATTCGTGATCGGCGCAAGTCCTTGGGAGTCAGCGCCACAGCCCTGGCTGAAGCGGCGGGGATGTCGAGGGTGAGCGTGCATCGCATCGAACGCGGTGAAGCTTCGGTGACGATGGGCGCTTATCTGAATGTGTTGGCGGCACTCGGAATGACTTTTTCGGCGAGCGGGATGCAGGATGCTTCGCCTGCAAGCCAGCCTGCCGACAGATCTGGCTGGTTGCCGGCGCGTGTTCGTCTGGCGGAGTACCCGCAGTTGCAGCAACTGGCGTGGCAGGTACAGGGAACGGATGAATTGAACCCGCGCGAGGCGCTGGGAATTTACGAGCGCAATTGGCGGCATATCGACGAGGCAGCTTTGTTGCCGCATGAGCGGGATTTGATTGATGCCTTGCGGTTGGCTTTCGGAGATTCCGGTGGCGAGTGAGGGGCTCCCGTTTGAGCGTCCGCATCACCGCCGGATTGCCCGGGTTCTGGCGGCGCTCGATGCGGCATCGTTACGCGATGCGCATTGTTTGTTTGGTGGCGGTACGGCAATGGCGCTGCGTTTTGGCGAATATCGCGAATCGGTCGATATGGATTTTCTGGTCTCGGACTTGCCCAGCTATCGCCGCTTGCGCCAGTTGCTGACCGGGGAGGCGGGTTTTGCCGGCTTGTTGCGGCCAGATGGCGAACAGTTTCGCCTGGCCCGCGAGATTCGCGCTGATCAGTACGGCATACGTACGGCGCTGCTGGTTGATGAGCAGCCGATCAAGTTTGAAATCGTCCTCGAAGCCCGGATCGAGATTGAGGCAGCCTCAGTGAAGGATCAAATCTGCGGTGTTTCAACGCTAACGCTGCTCGATATGGCGACCAGCAAGCTACTGGCCAATTCGGATCGCTGGCGCGATGACGGTGTATTCAGCCGCGATGTGATTGATCTGGCGATGTTGAACCCCGCGCTGCCATTGTTGCGCAAGGCACTGCTCAAGGCACAGGGTGCCTATGGCGAGGCCATTGCTCGTGATCTCGAACGTGCCATTGATCAGTTGCAAAATCGTCCGGACTGGCTGGAGCGTTGTATGCAGGCGCTGGCCATGAGTTTGCCCAAGGCTGTTTTGTGGAAAAAAATCCGGGCGCTGCGGCGCGTGCTGGCTTGAGCTTACGCGGCGTCAAATCTGAATTACGTCGGAACGTATTGGCCAGCCTGAAAAATGCCTGAAATCTGCGGTCGACCGTAGAAGTGCGCTGAAAACAGGCGGGGAGCGATCCCGGCTTTTTTGCTGCTTGTCGAGTTGTATCAGGTGCTGGTTTATGCGGGTAGGGTGTGGCGAGTGATGATGTTCGGGCGAGCGAATTGCTCCGCTTGCCACAGATCGTAAGCCAGTTGGCCTTTTAGCCAGCTTTCGGCACTCGGGCCATCGAGCCAGGCTTCCAGTCGCAGTGCCAGATCAATGCTGATGCCAGCCTTGCCATTGAGCACACGGGAAAGGGTCACGCGGTTGATACCGAGTTCGCTGGCCGCCTGGGTCACGCTTAGACCCAGCGCCGGTAGCACATCCTCGCGCAGGGTTTCGCCGGGATGCGGCGGATTGAACATTTTGGCCATGATTTGCTCTCTCAGTGGTAGTCCTGATAGTCGATCAGAATTGCGTCTTCGCCTTCAAATACAAAAGTCAGTCGCCAGTTCCCATTGACGGTGATGGACCAATGTCCAGCCAGTTCCCCCGCCAAGGCATGCAATTTCCAGCCCGGGATATTCATTTCACGGGCACTGCGCGAATCGTTCAGCTGCCGCAACTGTCGCGCCAGACGCGGTGCGTGATCCGGACGGATACCCGCCTTGTTGCCCCGCTCATAAAAGGCTTGCAGACCTTTGTGTTTGAAGTGCTTGATCATTTGATTGTAGCGTCAGGCGCTACACTTGGCAATGAAGGGATGCACGCTTGAGGCGAGCAATGTCAGACTGGGAGGCCGTGACAGGCCGTCAGTTTATGGCAATGGTAATTAGTTATGCCATTTGTCAATCTGCGAAAGCAGCGGCCTTGATGCAATTAAGCAAGCCATTCCGTTTTTGTCATTGCCCTTTCCTCTCGGCAGACTTCTTTTTTATAAATTGGGATAGAGTCCATCCATGAATCCAGAGAAGGATTTGTTCTTGTCTGGTGAGGTCTCGCCTCATGCCTGAAAGGGCGACGTTGCCCAGCGGCGCGAGATGTCAGCAGAGGTCATCGCCTGGTTTCATCTTTCAAGCCCTGACAAAGAGGATTCATGTCTATTTATTCTCATACGATTGATGGCAAGGTCTACCGTTTCAGGGATTTGAAAGACCTCCTTGCCAAGGCTTCGCCGGCGCGCTCCGGAGATTATCTGGCCGGGCTGGCGGCGGTGGATTATGAGGAGCGCGTGGCGGCGCAGATGGCGCTGGCCGAGCTGCCCCTGAAGACCTTTCTTTCCGAGGCACTGATTCCCTACGAGAGCGATGAGGTCACTCGCCTGATCATCGATCAGCACGATCGGCAGGCCTTTGCCGCGATATCGCATCTGACGGTTGGGGATTTCAGGAACTGGCTGTTGTCGGATCAGGCGGATGAAAAAAGTCTGGCGAGTATTTCCACCGGGCTGACGCCGGAAATGCTGGCCGCTGTTTCCAAGATCATGCGCGTGCAGGATCTGATTCTGGTCAGCAAGAAATGCCGGGTGGTCACGGGATTCCGCTCAACGCTTGGGCTGCCCGGACGTTTCTCGACGCGCTTGCAGCCGAATCATCCGGCCGATGATCCGGCCGGCGTCTCGGCAAGCATTGTCGATGGTCTGTTGTACGGCTGTGGCGATGCGGTGATCGGGGTCAATCCGGCGACGGATAATCTGCATGCCGTAATGACCTTGATCGATCTGCTCGATGCCATCATTCACAAATATTCAATCCCGACCCAGTCCTGTGTGCTGACGCACATTACAACCAGCATTGAAGCCATCAATCGTGGTGCGCCTCTGGATCTGGTATTCCAGTCGGTGGCCGGAACCGAATTGGCCAACCGCAGTTTCGGTATCAATCTCGGCATCCTGCAGGAAGGTCTGGATGCTGCGCGCTCGCTCCAGCGGGGGAGCGTCGGAACCAATGTGATGTATTTTGAAACCGGCCAGGGGAGTGCGCTTTCCGCCAATGCCCATCATGGCGTCGATCAGCAAACCTGCGAGGCGCGGGCCTATGCTGTTGCCCGGCATTTTTCACCTTTGCTGGTCAATAGCGTGGTCGGTTTTATCGGGCCGGAATATCTCTACGATGGCAAGCAGATCATCCGCGCCGGTCTGGAAGATCATTTTTGTGGGAAATTACTCGGCCTGCCGATGGGCTGCGATGTCTGCTATACCAATCATGCCGAAGCCGATCAGAACGACATGGATGTGCTGCTGACCTTGCTGGCAGTGGCCGGAGTCAATTTTGTCATGGGCGTTCCCGGTGCCGACGATGTGATGTTGAATTACCAGACGACGTCCTTCCATGATGCGCTGTATGTCCGGAAAACCCTGGGTTTGCGGCCTGCGCCGGAATTCGAGGCATGGTTGGAGCAAGCTGGGATTTTTTCCGGCGATGCGCGAATTCTGGCCGACTGCCAGGACTCCTTGCCCGGACTTTTTGCCTATGATCTGAAGAGAATTGCGGGGTTCTGATGTCCGATATCCTTACCGTCAATCCCTGGGGCAGCCTCGCCCGATTCACCCAGGCCAGAATCGCCCTGGGACGTGCCGGCACCAGCCAGCCGACCAAGCCGCATCTGGACTTTCAGTTCGCGCATGCCCGGGCCAGAAATGCGGTGCATCACGTTTTTGACCACGCCGGGATCGAAGCCCAACTATCGGAGCGTGGCTTCAAGCCGTTAAGCCTGAATAGCGCCGCTGAAACCCGGGAAATTTATCTGCAGCGCCCAGACCTCGGTCGTCAATTGTCGAAAGCATCCCTGGCGACACTGTCAGCCATCCCGGACGAGGATTTGCAGCGCGATGTGGCGCTGGTCATCGTCGATGGACTGTCCTCATTGGCCATCGAGAAAAATGCCTTGCCCTTGTTCGATCATCTGCTGCCGCAACTGATGCAACGCGGTTTGAGTCTTGCACCCGTCTCGGTGGTGCGTCAGGGCAGGGTGGCGGTGGGGGATCAGATCTGCATGGCCCTGCAGGCAAAACTGCTGATCGTCCTGATCGGCGAAAGACCGGGACTCAGTTCGCCGGACAGCCTGGGGATCTACCTGACCTGGAACCCGGACGCTACCTCGACCAATGCCGAGCGGAACTGTCTGTCGAATATCAGGAACGGCGGGCTGGATTTTCCCACGGCAGTCCATAAGCTGCTCTATCTGATCGAGCAGTCATTTAGGCGACAACTTTCCGGTGTCGATCTGAAAGACGAAACCCAGGCAATCCCGGAAAAGCTTTCTCATGAAAACAGGAGCTTTCTCCTGGAGTGATAAGGCAATAGTTCGAAGCCCCGCTACTCAATACTCAAGGCCTCGATCCACCGCGTTCCCGGTGCGATGTCGTCGCGCAGTGCCGGCTGGAAAGGCGGTGGTTCCGAGGCGGCAAGTGGTGTGTTGAAGTGGAAATACACAGCGTTTCACAATTTGATTATTTAAATTTGAGGCTCTTGCAAAACCATTTTGCATGGCTTTGAATTGCAACTTGTTCAAGTTATGCATGGATGAGGCCTCAATGGAACTCGAGCAGTTCCTTCAATTGCGCGTCTTCCTGACGGATATGGCGTATCAGCCATTCGCGCAGATAGATCAGGGCGTCAAACTGGGCAGTCAGCGGGTTCTCGTGCAGTTCCTGATAAAACTCGCGCAGCCGTTCCTCGAATTTCTGGTGCTGGTGCAACTGCCGGTTCATGCCATCAAAACCGTAATGCGCCATCATTCTTTCCTCGGCACGGAAATGCACCTGGGCGTACTGGTCCAGCGCCTTGAGAATGCGCGCCACCTCGCGGACCCCGCGTTTGCCGGCAACCACTTCGAAAAGGTCGTTGGTCAGGTCGAAGAGGTAACGATGGTGTTCGTCAATGACGTCAATGCCGATGCTCAGCGAATCGTCCCAGGCCACCCAGCTGGCTTCGCGATAAAGCGTCTCGGGAAACTTGACGGTCTGATTGGGATTGATGATGTCGTCCCGGTAGAGTTCGCGTATCCGCCGGATTTCCGGCAGGGCCTGCTCGAAAGCGGCAACGGCGGCGGGGTCGAAGTGAATGCCGGCGTGCAGCTGGATGTAGCTGACGGCGTCTTCGAACGGCCAGGGCAATTTGTACGGGCGGCGCGAGGTCAGCGCGTCAAAGACATCGGCGATGGCGCAGATGCGCGCCAGGATAGGGATTTCTTCCCCTTTCAGTCCCTCCGGATAACCATTGCCGTCCCAGCGCTCGTGATGGCAATTGGCGATTTCACGGGCGGCGGCCAGCAGGTTGTTTTCACCGGTGAGCAGCCGGTAGCCGATGGTCGTGTGGGTCTTCATGACCTCGTATTCTTCTTCGGTCAGCCGCCCCGGCTTGAGCAGGATGGTGTCGGAAATGCCGATCTTGCCGACATCGTGCATCGGGGCGCAGATGGCCAGCAGTTCGCGCATCTCTTCCGACAGGCCCAGTGCCTTGCCAATCGAGGTCGCGTAATGGGTCATGCGCATGATGTGCATGCCGGTTTCGTTGTCGCGGTATTCCGAGGCGACACCCAGGCGGCGGATGGCGTCGGTCCGGGCATCTTCCAGTTCGACCTCGCGCACGCGCAGGGTTTCGGTAATCAGGTGGCGGGTGACGAGGATCGAGAGCGTTTTGGCCAGATCGCTCATGAACTCGATTTCTACGATATCCGGTTGCCAGTCTGGTTCGATGAACAACACGCCGAGGCCGATGGCTTTGTTGTTGTCGAGTAGTGGCAGAAAAACGCAGGGATGCTGTTGGTTGACGCCGTGGAATTGCAGCGGCGGCTGGTGGCTTGCCGGCGTGCCGATAAAGGCGGTTTCGTCTTTATCCAATGGCGCATGGATTTTGGGGATGTGGGCCGTCTCGTGCTGCCAGACGGGAGGCATGCCCAGTTGGGCAACCTGGATAAGGGCGTACGTTGGGGTATGCAGCAGGATCGCGCTCTTGGCAAGAACCCGAATGGTGGGCAGGGAGGCCAGCAAATTGGCGAGACTGGAGAGCAGATGATCCAGGTCGACATTATTGCTGCCGATCTTGGTCAGCTCAAAAGCCAGGCGACTAACCGCCAGAATTTCTTGGTCCTTGTCCATCGCGATTCAGGTGCTTGGCCCCGAATTTCCTTGTCGGCATGTGTTTGTTCAGGTGATGCGTAGCGAGTCACACAAATGGCAGCGTCTGGTAAAGCATGTCCGGAACGATGCTTTCTTCCTTCTAACCGGGCACAGTATTTCTGTATGCCATTCGTACTACTGACCTAGATCAAACGAACGACAGAAAATTAACGGTGGTGCAAATCGTTAGCAAGTCATGCTTTTTCGTTGTCGGCTGGCTCCAGCAGCATGGCATCGCCGTAACTGAAAAAACGATAGCCGTTGGCGACAGCATGGAGATAGGCGGCGCGCATCGCTGCGTAGCCGGCAAAGGCCGACACCAGCATCAGCAGTGTCGACTTGGGCAGGTGGAAGTTGGTGATCAGGCGGTCGACGACCTTGAAGCGGTAGCCGGGGGTAATGAAGATGTCGGTTTCGGCGCGGCCGGGGCGAACCGAGCCGTTGCTGTTGCCGGCTGATTCCAGGGCGCGCAGGCTGGTGGTGCCGACGGCGATGACCCGGCCGCCGTTGGCGCGGGTCGCGGCGATGGCGTCGACCGTTGCCTGGGGGATTTCAAAACGTTCGCTGTGCATCCGGTGCTCGGCAATTTTTTCGACGCGCACCGGTTGATAGGTGCCGGCGCCGACATGCAGGGTCAGGAAGGCCGTACCAACACCCTGAGCACGCAGTGTAGCCAGCATGGCTTCATCGAAATGCAGGCCGGCCGTCGGGGCGGCAACGGCGCCGGGTTCGCGGGCGTAAACGGTCTGGTAGCGTGTTTCATCGGCGCCTTCGGCCGGATGCTCGATATAAGGCGGCAGGGGCAACTTGCCATACTGTTCGGCCAGTTCCCACAGATTGCTGCGGTCGACCAGTTCCAGCAGGAAAAATTCACCGCTGGCGCCAGCACGGCCGGTAACCACCACGTCGAAAGCCTCGGCCAGCGTCAGCCGGGTGCCTGGCTTGGGTGATTTGCTGGCGCGAATCTGGGCGACGGCATGTTTGGCATCGACGATCCGCTCCAGCATGACCTCGACCTGGCCGCCGCTGGCCTTGACGCCGAAGAAGCGGGCCTTGATGACCTTGGTGTCATTGAAAACCAGCAGGTCGCCGGCCTGCAGCAAGCTCGGCAAATCGGCAAAAAGGCGGTCGGTGAGCAGTTGACCGCAGATGTGCAGCAAGCGACTGCCGGAACGCTCTGGTGCCGGATGCTGGGCAATCAGTTCGGGGGGGAGATGAAAGTCGAAATCATCTACGGTCAACGACATAGGGGTTCGCCGGTTATTGTGCCGAAGCAGGGGTCAGGATTTTCTCGCCGAACATTCCAGCGAGCACGTCATGGTGGCTGAGCAAGGTCTTGCTGAAGACTTCCGGCTGAATAAGGCCTTCGTCCCCGGAGGTCGCAGAAAACCGCTGGCGCTGGAGATAGTTGCGCTGCCATTCTGCACCCGCGGCAGTCGCTGCCGTTTGGGTCGCGGGATGATACAGGAGCGGGCTGGTGGCGGGCAATGTGCCGGGAGTTTCACGCATTGAGCGGCCGAATGGCGGCCCGGCCTTGGCAGTAATCGGATAGCGGTATAAGGTGCCGCAAAGAACAGGAATCCAGCATATGCGTATGTCAATATCGAATGTCGGTGATTTGTGGGGTGGATTTGCCGCCATGCTGGTTGCCTTGCCTGCCGCAATTGCCTTTGGCGTCACCATTTATTCGCCGCTTGGCACAGAGTTCATCGCTCAGGGGGCGCTGGCCGGGATTCTCGGGGCGGTGGCGCTGGGGATGATTGCGCCAATGCTGGGCGGGACGGCGCGCCTCATCAGCGCTCCTTGTGCCCCAGCCGCTGCCGTTCTGGCGGCATTTGCCCTCGACTTCCTCCAGCGCGGCGGTGATTACAGCGTAACCCTGTTGCTGCTCTCGCTGCTTGGCATCGCCGCCGGGTTTCTGCAAATTATTTTTGGCACCCTTGGGCTCGGACAGTTGATCGTTTACATGCCTTACCCGGTGGTCAGTGCTTACCTCTCGGGAGTTGGTCTGTACATTATTGCCGGGCAGGTGCCCCGTTTTCTCGGGGTGCCAACGGGAGTGCATTTCTGGGAGGCGTTATTCAGCCCTTCGTTCTGGCAGTGGCCTGCCATCGTTATTGGTGTGCTTACGACCGGGGTCATGCTTGGCGCTCCGCGCCTGACGCGGCGGATTCCGGCCGCCATCCTGGCGCTGGCGGCGGGGGGGCTGGCATATTTCGCACTGGCAGTGCTTGATCCTGGGCTGCTGCACTTGACGGGCAACTCCCTTGTGGTGGGGGCGGCGCCACGCGAAAGCGGCAGTTTTTCCGATGTCTTGATCTTGCACTGGCTGGGGCTGGCCAATATTGGTCCGGAAAGCCTGAAAGAAATCGCGATGCCGGCGCTAACTCTTGCCGTGCTGCTCTCGATAGATACCTTGAAAACCTGCGTGGTGCTTGATGCGCTGACCCGTTCGCGCCATGACCCGAATCGCGAATTGCTCGGGCAGGGACTGGGCAATATCGTTTCGGCGGTGATCGGCGGCGTTCCTGGTGCCGGCACCATGGGAGCAACGCTGGTTAATGTCGCCCATGGCGCGCAAAGCCGCCTCTCCGGTTTGACCGAAGGGGCTTTGGCCCTGGCGGTGCTGTTGCTTCTGGGAAGCCTGATCGCCTGGGTGCCAATCTCGGCCCTGGCGGCCATCCTGATCGTTGTTGGGCTGCGTATGATCGACAGCCACAGTCTCACCTTCCTGCAGCAGCGGTCGTCGATTCTCGATTTCCTGGTCATGATTGCGGTGATCGCCACTGCGCTGACGGTCAGTCTGATCGCTGCTTCCGGTGTTGGCATCGTGCTCGCAGCCGTCTTGTTCATCCGGGAACAAATCGGCGGTGCGGTGGTGCGGCGCAAGCTCGCTGGCAATCAGCTATTTTCCAAGCGCGTACGCGCCGAGCAGGAGATGGCCATTCTCAGCGAGCACGGTAAACGCTCGGTGATTGTCGAGCTACAGGGCAGCCTGTTCTTCGGCACCAGTAATCAGCTTTATCTTGCCCTGGAGGCAGATCTGAAACGCTGTGATTACCTGGTACTCGATATGCGCCGGGTCCAGACAGTGGATGTGACAGCAGTGCACATGCTGGACCTGATCAAGGAAATGCTGGCTGAACGGCATGGCTTGCTGATTTTCAGCCATTTGACCAGCGTGCTGCCGTCAGGGCACGATATGGAAAAATATTTTGATCAGGTCGGCCTGGTCCAGCCCGCAAGCCCGGTGCGGGTTTTTTCTGAACTCGACGATGCTCTGGAGTGGGTAGAGGATCGCTTGATCGAAGCGGTTGTGCTTGAACAGGAGCGGGAGCGTCCACTGGAGTTGTACGAAATCGATCTGTTTCGTCAGCGCAAGGCGGATAGCCTGAGCATTCTCGAAAAATGCATGGAAAAGCGCAGCTACAAATGCGGCGAGCGGTTTTTCAGTTGCGGTGGCAGTGGTGACGAGCTGTTCATCATTCGCAGCGGCCTGGTGCGTATCGTTCTGCCAATTTCCGACAAACTTCAGCACCATCTGGGGACATTTGGCCGCGGGGCGTTTTTTGGCGAAATGGCTTTTCTTGACGGTGACGTGCGCTCGGCGGATGCCATCGCTTTCAGCGATACCGAGGTTTTCGTGCTGTCACGGAAAAACTTCGACAGTTTCGCGGAAGAACACCGCAAGCTCGGGCTGAGTCTGATGGAAGGCCTGGCCAGCGTTCTGGCCCGGCGTCTGCGCTACACCAACGCCGAATTGCGGGCGCTTGAATCGTAGTTCTCAGCATTTGGAGTGCACGAAACAAAAAAGGCTTTCCCGAAGGAAAGCCTTTTTTGTGATATTTGGTACCGGGAAAGGGACTCGAACCCTTACACCTTTCGGCGGCGGATTTTGAATCCGCTGCGTCTACCGATTCCGCCACCCCGGCAACAGAAGGCAGCATTATCCATGAATTACTTCTTCTGTTCAAGTGTTTCAGGACAGGGAAAAGCTTTTGCCAGCGAACCTGCAACCAGGGTTGCGGCGCTGACGGTGCTGAGCGGTGGCATGCGCTCGAGTTGGATGACAACGGCGCGGGTCAGGCGGAAGTCGATTTCCGGATCCTTGGGCAGGCAGAAGGCGTTGAGCTGGACGCCAACTTTGCCGGCCAGGCGGTCGGCGATTTCGTAGCCATCGACGACGCCACGGATATAGGCCAGGCAGCGGTCGCTCTGCGTTTGCTTGGGAATGTCGATCAGCGGTTTGTCGTCGCCGATGCGCAATTCCTGGGCGCGGCAGTCCTCGTTGAGTTGTTGAAGGTCATAGGCGTGGGCGGTGCCGGCGAAGAGCGCGGCGAGCAGGCAGAGTGTTCTCAATGTTTTTCGAACCAGGAAAGTTTGTCGTGCAAGCCGACGACGCTGCCGACGACGATCAGGGCCGGCGGCTTGATGGCGGATTCTGCAATGAGATAGGGCAATGTGCCTAGTGTGCCGAGCAGGGTTTGCTGATCCGGCCGGGTGCCGTTGCGCACGACTGCCGCCGGCGTCAGCGAGGGTAGGCCGTGGTTGATCATTTGCCGGCAGATTTCCGCCGCCGCACCGATGCCCATGTAGAAGACCACGGTTTGTCTCGGCCGGGCCAATGCCGGCCAGTCGAGATTGACCGTGCCATCCTTGAGATGCCCGGTGACGAAGGTCACCGCCTGGGCATGGTCGCGATGCGTCAGCGGGAAGCCGGAATAGGCGCCGCAACCGGCCGCTGCGGTAACGCCGGGGACGACTTCGAAGGGAATGCCGGAAGCGACCAGGGTTTCCAGCTCTTCACCGCCGCGCCCGAAAATGAACGGGTCGCCGCCTTTCAGACGGACCACCGACAGGCCTTCCTGGGCCAGGTCAACCAGCAACTGGTTGATGTCGCCCTGCGGCAGCGTGTGTTTTGACGACTCCTTGCCGGCGTAGATGCATCGCGCGTCCGGGCGGGATAGCTCGACGATGCCATCGCCGACCAGATTGTCATAGACGATGGCATCGGCATTCGCGATCAGGCGGGCGGCCTTGACGGTCAGTAGCTCGATGTCTCCGGGGCCGGCGCCAACCAGCCAGACCTTGCCTTTTTCCAATGGTGTTGAATTGTTCATGCGTTCTCTCGATCAATGCCCGGTCATCCTAATGCCCCCTTCGGAGCCTGCCAATAGCTTCACCAAAATCAGGTATTGGAACTAGTTCTTTGGTATGGGTCAACTAGTTACTTTTGTCTATAACAACATGAATATTAAGGGTTTTTGATATTTGAAAGATTGATGGGAATCAAGGATGCAGAAAGGCCTCGGGCGCAACCTAGCGAGCATCGCGTAAGGGGTCAGGACGCGATTCAATTTTGTCCGAGGAGAGGGAATATGAAGAAAAGCGTAGTAGGGATGCTCGCGTTGACGGCCATGGCTGCCGCGATGGGGTCGGCATTTGCTCAGGATGCCGCCAAGGCGCCGGAACTGTCGGCAGCTGAAAAGGAACAGGCCAAGAAGATTTATTTCGAGCGTTGTGCCGGATGTCACGGGGTGCTGCGCAAGGGCGCTACCGGCAAGAATCTTGAGCCGCACTGGACGAAGAAGGACAAGGACGGCAACACCACCGAAGGCGGCATGCTCAAGCTCGGCCAGCAGCGCCTGGAAAAGATCATCGGTTACGGTACCGATGGCGGCATGGTCAATTTCGACGACATCCTGACCAAGGATGAAATCGCCCTGATGGCCAAGTACATCCAGAACACGCCGGATGTGCCGCCGGAGTACAGCCTCAAGGACACCCTGGATTCGTGGAAGCTGATCGTGCCGGTCAAGGATAGGCCGACCAAGCAGATGAACGACTTCAACCTGAAGAACATGTTCTCCGTAACTTTGCGCGATACCGGTGAAGTGGCGCTGATCGACGGCGACACCAAGGAAATCCGCTCCATCGTCAAGACCGGCTACGCCGTGCATATTTCCCGCCTGTCCGCTTCCGGCCGCTATGTTTATGTGATCGGTCGCGATGGTCGCTTGAGCCTGATCGACCTGTGGATGGAAAAGCCGGGCGTTGTCGCCGAGGTCAAGGTCGGTTTCGATGCCCGCTCGGTCGATACCTCCAAGTTCAAGGGTTACGAAGACAAGTATGCCGTGGCCGGTTCCTACTGGCCGCCGCAGTATGTGATTACCGAAGGCGACACGCTGAAGCCGCTGAAGGTCGTGTCGACGCGCGGCATGACTGTCGATGGCGAATACCACCCGGAACCGCGGGTGGCCTCCATCGTTGCCTCCTTCACCAAGCCGGAATGGGTCATCAACATCAAGGAAACCGGCCAGATCCTGCTGGTTGATTATTCCGACATCGAAAACCTGAAGACCACGACCATCGGTTCGGCCAAGTTCCTGCACGACGGTGGCTGGGACGCTTCCAAGCGTTACTTCCTGGTTGCGGCCAATGCCTCGAACAAGATTGCCGCCGTCGACACCAAGACCGGCAAGCTCGCCGCGCTGGTTGATGTCGCCAAGATCCCCCATCCGGGCCGTGGCGCCAACTTCACGCACTCCAAGTACGGCCCGGTATGGACCACCGGCCACCTCGGTGCCGACGTGCTGACGCTGATTTCGACGCCATCCGACGAAAAGAAGAACGCCAAGTACAAGGAATACAACTGGAAGGTCGTGCAGCAGATCAAGCACATCGGTGCCGGCAACCTGTTCGTCAAGACCCATCCGAAGTCGAAGAACCTGTGGGCGGATGCGCCGATGAACCCGGATACCGAGATTGCCAATTCGGTGGCGGTGTACGACTCCACCGGCGACTTTGCCAAGCCGAAGGCCGTGCTCAACGTCGCCAAGGACTCCGGCCTGCCGGTGACCAAGGCCGTCAAGCGCGCTGTGCAGCCGGAATACTCGGCCGATGGCAAGGAAGTGTGGATTTCCCTGTGGGGCGGCAAGGCGGATCAGTCGGCCATCGTGGTTTATGACGATGCCACGCTCCAGGTCAAGAAGGTCATCACCGACCCGAAGATCATCACGCCGACCGGCAAGTTCAACGTCTTCAATACCCAGCACGACATCTATTAAGCCTGTTTTCAGGGCTTGATCGGCAGCAATGAGACGGGGGCGCAAGCCCCCGCCGCATTGGCTGCAGCAGAATTTTTGTGGAGATCACCACGATGAAAAAGAATTTCGTTTCTCTGGCCGTCATGGGGGCTTTCCTCGCGCTGGGTGCCTCATCGGCGCTGGCGGCACCGGACTGGAACAAGGTCGCCAAGGCCAATATCAATCTTTTCCACCCCGGCGCAGCGCCGCTTGAATGGGTGCAGGGCAAGGGCGAGCACAGCGGCGCCAGCGGCCTGAAGAAGGGCGAAACCTGCGCCGGTTGCCACGTCGAGGACGGCAAGCTCAGCCTCGATCTGAAACGCCTGGCGAGCAAGGAAATGGAGCCCAAGGGGGCGCCGAAGACGATGAGCTATCCGGTGACCGTGCAAGCGGCTTTCGATGCCAGCACCTTGTATGTGCGCCTGAGCTTCAAGGCCCCGGCCGGCGGTTTCGATCATGCCGACAAGGAGAATGAGCTCAAGGTCAATGTGATGTTCCCCAACGACAAGGTGCCGTTGGGCGAGCAGGCGGGTTGCTGGGCGAGCTGTCACCAGGACGCCAAGGGCATGCCGAGTGGCAAGGACAAGACCAAGTACGTCAGCGCCGGCGCCATGGACCTGATGCAATGGAAGAGCGGTGGCGGCGGCAAGGCCGTTGATGGCGTGGTCGCCGAGCATCGCGTCATGGAAGGCGGCAAGGCTGGTGTGACAGCCGAAGGTGCCAAGGCTGGCGATGTCTGGACCGTAACCTTTACCCGCAAGCTGGCGGGTGGCGTCAATCTCGCGCCGGGCAAGGCCGTGCCTTTTGGCATTGCCATCCACGCCGACAATGCTGCCGGTCGTTTCCATCACGTTTCCTTCGGTCACACCCTGGGTCTGGGTGTCGATGGCGACGTGAAGGCGGCCAAGCAGTAAGCGAACGATGCCCTCCGGATTTCTCATTTTTTTCGGTCGGGTACTCGTCAGACGGGCGTCGGCAGTGCTGGCGCTCGTTGCGTTCCCGGTGTTCGCCGGGCAAACCTTGGAAGTACAGATCGCCAATTATCAGTTCTCACCGGCGGAAATCCGCATCAAGGCCGGCGACAGCGTGCGCTGGCTCAATCGCGAGAAGCGCACCAGTCATTCGGTGGTGTTTCCGCAAGAGGGCGGGCGCGAGTCCGAACGCCTGTTTCCCGATGAATCCTGGACGCGGGAATTTGCCCGGCCCGGTCGCTTCCCTTACCAGTGCGGACCGCATCCGGAAATGCAGGGGGTCATCCTTGTTGAATAAAGCGCTGGTTTTTGCCCTTTTTTGCCTGTCAACCGCAGAAATGGCCCTGGCCGAGCCAACGGCAACGCGGCAGAAGGAGCTGGTGCGCATGGTGCGCCAGGATTGCGGCTCCTGCCACGGCATGACCCTGCAGGGCGGCCTCGGCCCGGCCTTGTTGCCCGCCGCACTGAAAGACAAGCCCGCTGAAGGTCTGGCGGCGACGATTTATTACGGCCGGCCGGGAACGCCGATGCCGCCGTGGCAGCAATTCCTGTCCGAGGCCGAAGCGGCCTGGATTGTCGATAAATTGATCAGCGAGTTTCCGCAATGAAGATGCTGCGTTTTCTATTTCTGCTGGCCGTCAGCGGCCTGCTCGCCGCCTGCGTCGGCCCGCAACTGCGCGGCACCGGCGATCTCGGACTGATCATCGAACGCGCCAGCGGCCAGGTGACCTTGATAAATACCTCCAGCCGCCAGCCCTATGCCCGTATCGACGGCCTCGGCGACCTCTCGCATGCTTCCGTCGTTTATTCGCGCGATGCCCGTTACGCCTACGTTTTTGGTCGTGACGGCGGCTTGAGCAAGATTGATCTGCTCGAAGCCAGAATCGTCAAGCGCATCATCCAGTCCGGCAACGCCATCGGCGGCTCGATCTCGCAGGATGGGCGCATCGTCGTCGCGCAGAACTACACGCCGGGCGGCATCAAGGCCTTCGATGCCGAGACGCTCGAACTGCTGTCCGAAGTCCCGGCCGAATACGCGCCGGGCAAGTTTTCCAAGGTCGTCGGCCTCGCCGATGCACCGGGCAACAAGTTTGCCTATGCGCTGTTCGACGGTGGCGAAATCTGGGTCAGCGATTTCAGCAATCCGAGGCAGCCGACAACGCAGCGTTTTCCCGCCGGCAGCCAGCCCTACGACGGCCTGATCACCCCGGATGGTCGGCATTTCCTGGCTGGCCTGTTCGGGGAAGATGGCATCGCCATGCTGGATCTGTGGCAGCCGGAAAAAGGTGCACGCAAGATTCTGGAAAACTACGGTCGCGGCGAACAGAAACTGCCGGTGTTCAAGATGCCGCATCTGCGCGGCTGGTCGGTGGCGCAGGGCAAGGCCTATCTGCCGGCGATTGGCCGCCATGAAGTGCTGGTCGTCGATGTCGCGACCTGGCAGGAAGTCGGGCGCATTGCGGTGCGCGGTCAGCCGGTCTTCGTCATGGCTCGGCCCGACGGTCGCCAGGTCTGGGTCAATTTCGCCTTCCCCGATTACGCCAAGGTCGACGTCATCGACACGCTCTCGGGCAAGATCACGCAGGAACTGGCGCCGGGCAAGGGCATCCTGCATATGGAATTTACCCCGCGCGGCGAGCAGGTCTGGCTCTCGGCGCGTGACGACAACAAGGTCGTGATCTACAACACCGGCAATTTCGCCCAAGTCGGCGAAATTGCGGTCAACAGTCCCTCAGGCATCTTTTTCACCCACCGTGCCGGCCGGATCGGCTTCTGACATGGACGACGCCCTCGACTTCCGTCTGCTCAACGACTTCCAGCGCGATTTCCCGCTGTGTTCGGCCCCC
>JAVBXO010000164.1 GCA_030824535.1 Azonexus sp.
ACTCGGGCGGCGTGGCTTTCCTGAAGTCGCCGGTTGGCCAGATGTTCCACCAGTTCTTTGGCGAGAACATGCTGCGCGCCGACGTCTGCAATGCCGTTGAAGAACTCGGCCAGCTGCTCGACCACACCGGCCCGGTCGCCGCTTCCGAGCGCAACGCGGCGCGGATCTTCAACGCCGATCACCTGTATTTCGTCACCAACGGCACCTCGACCTCGAACAAGATTGTCTGGCACTCGACCGTGGCGCCGGGCGACATCGTCGTCGTCGACCGCAACTGCCACAAGTCCATCCTGCACGCGATCATGATGACCGGGGCGATTCCGGTCTTCCTGATGCCGACGCGCAATAACTTCGGCATCATCGGCCCGATTCCGAAGAGCGAATTCCTCTGGGAAAACATCCAGAAGAAAATCGCCGCCAACCCTTTCATTACCGACAAGACGGCCAAGCCGCGCGTGCTGACGATTACGCAATCGACTTACGACGGCATTTTGTACAACGTCGAGGACATCAAGGAAGAGCTCGACGGCAAGATCGATACCTTGCATTTCGACGAAGCCTGGCTGCCGCACGCGGCTTTCCACGATTTTTATGGCGATTACCACGCCATCGGCGCCGACCGCCCGCGCTGCAAGGAGTCGATGGTTTTCTCGACGCAATCGACGCATAAGCTGCTCGCTGGTTTGAGCCAGGCCTCGCAGATCCTGGTCCAGGACAGTGAAAACCGTCATCTCGACCGCGACCTGTTCAACGAGGCTTACCTGATGCACACCTCGACCTCGCCGCAGTATTCGATCATCGCTTCCTGCGACGTCGCGGCGGCGATGATGGAAGCGCCGGGCGGCACCGCGCTGGTCGAAGAGTCGATTGCCGAAGCCCTCGATTTCCGCCGCGCCATGCGCAAGGTGGATGAGGAATGGGGCGTCGACTGGTGGTTCAAGGTCTGGGGGCCGGACGATTTGTCCGAAGAAGGCATCGAGGAACGTGACGCCTGGATGTTGAAGCCGGGTGAACGTTGGCACGGCTTCAGCAAGCTGGCCGACGGCTTCAACATGCTCGACCCGATCAAGGCGACGATCATTACGCCGGGGCTGGATGTCGATGGCGACTTCGCCGACGAATTCGGCATTCCCGCCGCCATCGTCACCAAATACCTCGCCGAACACGGCGTTATCGTCGAAAAGTGCGGCCTGTACAGCTTCTTCATCATGTTCACCATCGGCATCACCAAGGGCCGCTGGAACACGCTGGTCACGGCACTGCAGCAGTTCAAGGACGACTACGACAAGAACCAGCCACTGTGGAAGGTGCTGCCTGTGTTCGTGCAGAAACATCCGCGTTACGAGCGCGTTGGTCTGCGCGACCTGTGTACCCAGATTCACCGCGTATACAAGGAAAACGACGTCGCCCGCCTGACCACCGAGATGTATCTGTCGGACATGGTCCCGGCGATGCGTCCGGCCGATGCTTTCGCCAAGATGGCCCACCGCGAAATCGAACGCGTGCGCCTCGACGAACTGGAAGGGCGCATCACTGCCGTGTTGTTGACGCCTTACCCGCCGGGCATCCCGCTGCTGATTCCCGGCGAGCAGTTCAACGCCACCATCGTCCGTTACCTGGAATTCGCGCGCGACTTCAACGCCCGCTTCCCCGGCTTCGAGACGGATATCCACGGCCTGGTCAAGCGCGAGGACGGCGCCTACTACGTCGATTGCGTGCGCTGATGCGGGTCCGGCCAACCGGCCGGGACTGATGGATCAAAAAGCCTCCGTGATGGTACGGGGGCTTTTTTTCGCCGGGAAAATAGCTGCATCAGCGATGAATTATGAATTGATCAATTGATTCTCAATGATTAAATGCAGTTGATGATCTGAGTAGTTTTTCCTTGCGCATGCTTGCCCGGTTTTTAGCAAGTAATTGAAATTAAAGGTTTCTATTGAACTGGTACGGTCCTTGTTTATGTTTTCGGCTCTGCTGTCCGGCGCAATGCGGGGTGGCAGACAAAATCACGATAACTAGCGAGGAGCGCAGATGTTCAAGAAATACATGAGTCCTTGGGTAGCATGCCTGGCCTTAAGCGTCATACCGGTAGCGGCAGTTGCCGAAGCCGAGCCGATCCGCATTGGCGCGATGACCTCGACCAGCGGTTCGGCGCCGATTTCGGAATCGGTGGATGGCCTGAAGGCCTATATCGAGCAGGTCAATCACGCCGGGGGGATACAGGGGCGCAAGATCCAGTTGCAATGGGTCGATGACGGCGGTGATCCGGCGCGGGCGCGGGAACTGGCCAAGCGCCTGGTCGAGAACGACAAGGTTGTGGCGATGATCGGCGGCGCCAGCGTCGTCGAGTGCGCGGCGAATGCCGAGTATTACCAGAAGAACGGCATCGTCGCGATTCCCGGCACCGGCGTTGAAGACGCCTGCTTCAACAGCCCGGCGATTGCTCCGGTCAATTCCGGACCCTATGTTGCGCTGGGCAGCGGCCTGAAATTTGCGTCGGAAATCCTCGGCAACCAGAGAATCTGTGCCGTGCAACTGGCGATTCCCGGCATGGAAAACGGCTTCCGCGAGCGTGTCGAGGCCTGGAGCAAAAGCACCGGCAAGAAACTGCAGGGCGCGCCGATTCCCTATAACCCGGCCGAGCCGGAAACCGTGGTATTGCAGGAACTCGAAGGGCGGGCCTGTGATGCTGTGGTGTTTGTCGGTCTGGAGAAGGCCAGCCTGAGCATCCTCGGTAACCCGGTCAAGAACAGCCTGAAGGCGATGGACTGGGTGTTCATGACGCCGGCCTATACCGCCGGTGTCGCCCGCCTCGACAGCAAGGGCTGGAAGGGCGTCTATGCGATGTCGGAATTCATGCCCTGGACCAGCGCCGATCTGGCGGTGCGCGACTGGAAGGAACAGCTGGGCCTGAAGAAAGTGCCGTTGTCGTCGTTTTCGCAGGGCGGTTATGTCGCCGGACAAGTCTTTGTCGAGGTCTTGCGGCGGATCAAGGGTGAGATTTCTCGCGATAGCGTGCGCAAGCAATTCCTGCTGGCCGAGCGCATCGAGAACCCCATGCTTGGCTCGCCTTTTGCGTTCGGTACGGCCAATCGCCACAACCCGAATCGCCAGACCATTCCCGTCAAACTCCAGGAAAAAGCCTGGCGCGTGGCGCATTTCAACTGGATTGCGGTGGACTGACGCAGCACCAGCCTGGTTTTGGCCCCGTTTTACCGGTTGACCGCAGCAGCGGGGCCACTGCTTGCGCCATCACCGCCTTCCCGGCAGGATGAGTGCTCTGGGGAGTATTCCCCGTCTTGCCGGGGGCGCCGTGAAAATCGTTTGGCCGTTTGATGAGCGGGTCGAGTATCTGCGGCCGTGGAAACTGCTGTCGCTGGCCGGCGGCATCGTTCTGCTGATTCTGGGTTCGATCTACACCCCGGCGCTCGACTGGGACATTCCGGTCAGTTTCATCATGGCTTTCTCGACCTATCTGACGGCCCCATGGAGCATGCGGGCGCTGCTGGAACGGCGCTGGCGCGACTGGCCGCTGATGTTGCTGGCGACCTGGTTTTCGGTCGATGGCGGTTACGCGCTGTACTGGTCTTATGTTGATCCGGCAGCACTGGCGGCGATGCGCGACGTCAACTTTTGGGCCTCGCTGGCGCTCTACGGCATTTGTGGCATCGTCTGGCTCTATCGCGGGAGCCTGCGCGATTTCTACGCCGAGCTGCAGGCGCTGTGCCGGGGAAATTGATTTTCCCCTTTTTTCGGGTGTTGACCGCAGAAATGCGGCATCGAATGAGCGCAATGCTGCGCTGCGTATAGGCTATGCTGATGAAATTCATGGGCCGTTGTTCGACGAGTGCGAGAGGATGCCAGATCATGATCGTTCCGCAATTCTGGGCTGAAAGCCGGCTGCAGCACCGGCAAGCAGGTGAGCAAATAACGCTGCGGCGTTTTGGCTGGTCGGACCTCAGCCAGGCCGACGCCCAGGCGCACGCCGAGCAGCGGGTGCAGGAGGCGATGACGCGCGTGCTGGCCGGCGAGAAACTGCACCGGCGCGACCGGAAAGTTCCCTATAACGGCGCCGAAGGCCTGCCGATCCGCGAGGAAATACTCAGTCGCCACGGCGACACGGTCATCACCCGCAATGCTTATGGCGCGCGCTGCCTGAACACGCCGGATGTCCTGTTCGTCGATATCGATTTTCCCGAAGATCCATCGTTTCGTTTCATGGTCGCGGTTTTCGTGCTGTTTTTACTGCTGCTTAGCGGCGTGGCCTGGCAATTTGGCTCGGTCAAGCTCGGCTTGCTCCTTGGCGCGCTGGCCTTGCTCGGTTCCGGCGCCTTGTCCGGGGTGGTTTTTCGCAGCCTGCAGCACTTGCAGGGCGGCGCAGAAAATATTGTCCGCCGCCGCGTTCAGGCGTTTGCCGCGGCGCATCCGGCCTGGGCCTTGCGCCTGTATCGAACGCCTGCCGGTTTGCGGGTGCTGGTCACGCATCAGACTTTTCAACCCGCTGCCAGCGAAGTCGCCGAATGCTTCAAGGCTTTGCAGGCGGACCCGGTGTACGCCCGGATGTGCCGCAACCAGAACTGCTTTCGCGCCCGGCTGACGGCCAAGCCTTGGCGCGTCGGCATGGATAGCCATCTGCGACCGCGACCGGGCGTCTGGCCGGTCGCCAGCGAGCAGCTGGCGCTGCGTCAGGCCTGGATCGCCGGCTACGAAGGTGCGGCCTCCCGCCATGCCGCCTGCCGTTTCATCGAAAGCCTGGGCGCCGGGACGGTGGATCCTGCGGTCGCGCCGGTGCTGCAACTGCATGACCAACTGGCCGGCGCCCACAGCGGCTTGCCGATTGCCTGAAACGTGTGGGAAAAATCCAGGAAAACGCTGACTGCGTGCGTGAAAGTGCCGAAAGCCTTGCTAAGCAAGGCTTACGGCGTTAACCCCAAGCCATCTGCGGTTTTACGGGGGCTCAGCAGCTATTTACTAGTGAGCTGTTGCAGGTTTTCCGCCGTTCGATTTGGTGTTTTTGGCGGGGGGAGGGGTCAGTAATTGCTGGCTTTGGGTTACGACGGCATCGATGGTGCTTTTCCAGGCGTCGTACATTGTCGAGATGCTGGCCGGCTGCTGGGCTTGCGTGAGCAGTAATTGCTGGAATTCGTTCTGCGTTTCGGCGGCAATCTGTTGCACGCCACGAATGTATTCAAGGGTCTTGCCTAGCAGATTCTGGCACAGGGCCGCCTGAATCTGCTGCATTTGCCCTGCTTGATCCCCCTCCGCCAGGGAGTCGGAGGCCGCTGTACTGTCCGAAACGGCGCTGCGCAGGGTCGAGAGATTGAGGCTTGTCAGACGTTCCATGCTTTGCAGATATAGTCTTGAAATGCCGAGGAATGAGTCAAGCGTGGCCTGATGAGCCAGGCTCATGGATTCAGTGGGGGTCTTAGGCATAAGGGACTCCTTGAGCAGAGATAAAAAAGTGGGGGTATCCGGGTATTTCAGGCGCATATGCATCGGCATGAATTCGGCCGGCATTATGACTATACGAAAAATGGCCGAATTTTTATATGCGATTTCGCACATAAAACCCCTGTTTTTGCATTAGTCTAATTGCATCGACTATCGCGCTGCGCCGACAACGAAACCGGGAGGGCTCGATGCTATTCATCACTACGCTGGGCCCGAAGCAGAACTGCATTCTGGCGGCTTTGGCAAGCAATGAATATGCTCATCTGCAAGACGATCTGGAGATCGTTTCCTTGCCAGCGGGTAAGGTGCTGTATGAGTCTGGGAATCGTCTGGAATATGTCTATTTTCCGACGACAAGTATTGTGTCGCTGATTTTTTCCACCCGGAACGGCGCCTCGGTTCCGTTTGCCATTACCGGCAATGACGGTCTGCTCGGTATTTCCCTGGTGCTTGGCAGTGAAACGACGAGTCATCGGGCGGTGGTGCAAAGCGCTGGTGCGGCCTACCGCCTGCGCGCCGAAATCATGCGCTGGGAACTCGAGCAGGGCGGCAGCTTGCAGCAGCTGGCCTTGCGCTATACCCAGGCATTGATGACGCAGATCGCCCAAAGCGTGGTTTGCAATCGTCACCACTCGCTCGAGCAGCAGTTGTGTCGCTGGCTCCTGTTCAGCCTGGACCGGCTTGTCGGCAATCAACTGACGATGACTCAGGAGCTGATCGGCAACATGCTCGGTGTGCGCCGCGAAGCGGTCACGGAGGTGGCGCAGAAGCTTCAGGCTGCCGGCTTGATCAGCTATCGCCGGGGGCGGATCAATATCATTGATCGTCCGGGTCTTGAGGCCCGGGTCTGCGAATGCTATGCCGTGCTTAAAGCCGATTACGAACGCCTTTTTCAAGGTTTGCCCGAACTTCGCCGGCCCGACCGCTTTCGTCCTCATCCAGCGACCATGCGCCAGCGCGCCGAAGCGCGTTGGCGGCATGTTGCGCCCGGCGCATCGAGGTCCCCCCAGGATTGCGCCCAACTATTGCACGAACTGGAAGTCCATCAGGTCGAGCTCGAAATGCATAACGAAGCCTTGCAAGAGCACTACGAAGCGTCCGATGCATTACGCCGGCGCTACGCTGACATCTATGATTTCTCGCCGCTGGGCTATTTCACGCTGGATACCCAGGGCTGCATCATTGATGCCAATCTGGTGGGGGCCGTTCTTCTCGGCATCAAGGGCTCGGAAAGGCGGCGATGCCGCTTTGGCACTTATGTTGAAGCCACCCAGCGCCCGATTTTTGATGGTTTTATTGACGAGGTACTGCAGGGGCGGGACAAGAAGACATGCGAAATCGAGCTGGCGGAAAATAAGCAGCGGGCAAAAATCTGCGTCAGGATTGAAGCGGTTGCTGACGAGCATGGTCGTGAATGTCGCATGGTCGTCAGCGATATCTCGCTGGCGAAGGCTGCCGAAAGGGCCTTGCGCGAACGCGAGCAGTATCAGCGTGCGCTGCTCGACAATTTTCCATTCATGGTCTGGCTCAAGGATGAAAAGAGCCGTTTTCTGGCGGTTAACGAGCCTTTTGCCCGCAGCTTCGGCTGGCCTTCGGCCGAGGCGCTGGTGGGCAAGAGTGACTTTGATATCACTTCGCGCGAGCTGGCCCAGGCGTATCGCAAGGATGACCGGATGGTGTTGCGTACCGGCCTGCAGAAAAATGTCATTGAGCAAATCGAGAGCGCTGGGCAACGCCGCTGGTTCGAGACCTACAAGTCGCCGGTGGTGATGGATGGTCGGCACATCGGCACGGTCGGCTTTGCCCGCGACATTACCGAGCACTACAAGGCCCAGTGTGCGCAGAAGAACGCAACGGCAGCTTATCTGTGCGCCATGGATGGTCTGCGGCAGTCGATCAATCCGGAAGGGGCAGTGGTTAATTCAGCCGAGGCCCGTCGCGACCCATCAAATCATGGGGAAGTTGGTACTGGCCTCGACGCCAAACAGGGTGCGCCTCTGTGCGTCGGGTTTGCGCAGGCTGATCGCTGCACATTCCAGCCTTTCGGCGCTTCTGGGCTGGGGCTGTCGATCAACCGACATCTGGGGCGGATGCTGGGCACTGAGCCTGGGGCCGACCCAGCGCAGCCAGCGGGGCTTTTCCGCTTTACCGTGCGCCTGGGCAAAGCGGCAAGTCGCTGGGCTGAGTATCCGCTGCGTTGAAAACAGCGTGTTTTTTGCGGTCGACCGCAAAAGTGACCAGAAAACCCGCTCGTTGCCGGCTTAGCGCTCGTTGATGAAGTCCATCAGTTCCCGCGCGAAGCGTTCGCGTTGCCACTGGTGCGGCGAATGGTCGGTGCCTTCGTAAATGTGCAGGATGGCGTTGGGGATCTGGCTGGCGACGTAGTGCGCGGTTTCGACCCGGTAGAAATTGCTTTCGCCGCCATAGACCAGCAGCGCCGGCACATCGATCTTGCCCAGCACATCGCGGTAATCGGCGGCGGTCAGGCTCTTCCAGCAATCGATCAGCGGTTTCGGGTCTTGCGCCCGTAAGGCGGCGCGGGAGCGTTCCCAGCCGCTGGCATTGGCCAGGTATTTTTCGTTGGCGCGGGCATTGAGGCCAAAAGCCGTGAGTTTGAGTACGCCTTCAGCAAAGTCCTCGTGCAGCCAGTCGATCATTTCGCCGGCCTTGTGCTCGTCGAAATGGCCGTAAATGCCGTGTTCCCAATCGTCGGCGGTGAGCAGTTTGGGCGACTGGTCGATGAAGCACAGGCGCTTCAAGCGCTCGGTGCCGAAATCGCGGATGTATTGCCAGAGCGTCAGCGCACCCATCGAATGACCAACCGCGGTGACCTCCCGAAGATCGTAATGTTCGAGCAGATTGGCCAGGTCGCGGGCCATGCGCTGGGCGGTCGGGGCTTCGTGGCGCTCGTCCTGCGGGTGGCCGCCGTGGCCACGGGCGTCCCAGCGATAGACGCGGTGTTTTTCATGCAGCGCGTTGAGGAAGGGAAACCATTCCTGGGCGCTGGAGGTCCAGCCGTGGAGCATGACGACAGGGCTGCCGTCACCGGACATCTTGAGGTGAATTTTGGCGCCGTCATCGGCGATGAAATGGGTCATGGCAACGTAATGGCAGGTGGCAAAAGGCGCAGTATAATCGCCCGCTCTATACGGAGGGGTACGGAAAAATGTTTGATTGGCGAGATTACGAAAACGGCATTATTGCCTTTGATGCCGGTTATATCCGGCCGATTCTGGCGGCAATTCACATGATCGTTGATAACGGCCGGGTGGCTTTTGTCGATACCGGGCATAACGACGCCCTGCCGAATGCGCTGGCGGCGCTGAAACGCGTTGGTCTTGACGAAACCGCCGTGGATTACGTGATCCTGACCCATATTCACCTCGACCACGCCGGCGGTGCCGGGGCGATGATGCAGGCCTTCCCGAATGCCAAACTGGTCGTTCATCCGCGCGGCGCCCGCCATATGGCCGAGCCGTCGAAGCTGATCGCTGGCGTCAAACAGGTCTATGGCGACGAATACGTCGAGCGCGTCTACGGCGAAATCATTCCGGTACCGGCTGAGCGCATCATCGAAGCTGACGACGACACCGTGCTGCTGCTCGGCCACCGGCCCCTGCTGTGCATCGACACGCCGGGCCACGCCAAGCACCATATCTGCATCATCGACGACAAGGCCAGCGCGATTTTCACCGGCGATACCTTTGGCCTGTCCTATCGCGAATTCGACGTCGATGGCCGACAGTTCATTTTTCCGACGACGACGCCGAGCCAGTTCGACCCGGAAGCCATGCGCGACGCCATTGGCCGCATCCGCTGCTACGCGCCGGATGCCGTGTACCTGACACATTACGGCCAGGTGTCGGACGTCGACGATCGCGGTGCCGACCTGCTGCGCCATCTCGACGCGCTGATCGCCCTGGCGGTAGCGCACAAGGACACCGGCAGCGAGCGCCATCAACGCCTCAAGCAGGGCATGACCGACTACCTGCTGGCGCAGCTGCGCGAACATGGCAGCAAGATGCCGGAAGCGGACATTCTTGAACTCTGGGCGACTGACCTGGAGCTCAATGCCCAGGGTCTGGCAATCTGGCTGGATGCTCAGGCACGCTAAGCTGGCGGCATGGTGCCCACCAGGCAAGTGGGGGCACCTGACTGACTGCTGCGGTGAACCTGTTTTAATCTGTCAAAACCGGGATTAATCAGCTTGGTTAAATATCGCAAAATTCAGGAACCGGGGTGATGGAAGACTTCAAACGTATCGTGCTATCACTGTTCATGCTGAGCCTGATCTTGCTTTCAGGGGATAGTCCCATGGATGAATTGGCTACCCGGCAGCTTGATGCAGGGCTGAAGCGCGCATTGACCAGTTATGCGACGGCCCGCAGTCTCAATGCGGCCATTTCGGTGGCCCAGGGGACGCAGGTGGCGATTGCGCCGGCAGGTATCGGCATCACGCTGGCGCCTGGTGAGATCCTTGATCCGGTCAACGACTTGGTCGAGCAGTTTTCCCAACTGATGCTGATCGCCACCATGTCGTTGGGCATTCAGAAAGTCCTGATGATCATGGGGACGCACTGGCTGATCTCGCTCTTGCTCGGCTCGCTGGCCATGCTCTGCTTGTTGTTCCTGTGGTATCGGCATGCCGTGCCGGCCAGCCTGTCCCGACTCCTGCTGCTCATCGTTGCGCTCAGGCTGGGCCTGCCGGTGGTCACTATTGCGACGGATGCGCTGTTTCAGAATTTTTTGGCCGCCGAATATGTGGCCAGCCAAAAATTCATTACGGATGGCAGCGGCCAGGTGCATGCGCTGATAGCGCCCGCCATGACGCCCCCGGACCCGCAGTGGCTGCAGGATAAACTGCAAAGCAAGTTAGCGCCTGAGATCAATGTCAGCACGCATTTGGCAGCCTTGTTGAAGTCCACTGAGCAGTGGCCGGAGCAAATAATGCGACTGATGGTGATTTTTCTGCTGCAGGTCATGATTCTTCCCCTGGCCTTGCTCTGGGGATTTGTGGCGATCATCCGGGGTATTTTGGGCTTGCCCTCGGCTGCAGGTCCGGCGCCAAATCCCCCGAAATAGACTGGCCGCACGGAGAGCTCATGTTTTCACCGGTATCTCCGTCGCCACAAGGCCTGCCCGGCGCCATCTGGGTACTCGGTTTTGTCAGTCTGCTGATGGATGTTTCCTCGGAAATGATCCACAGCCTGCTGCCCTTGTTCATGGTCTCGACCCTCGGTATCAGCGTGCTGGCGGTGGGTTTCATCGAAGGCCTGGCCGAAGCGACGGCACTGGTGGTCAAGGTGTTTTCCGGGGCACTCAGCGATTACCTCGGTCGCCGCAAGGGGCTGGCGGTGTTCGGTTACGCGCTGGGGGCGGCGAGCAAGCCGCTGTTCGCGCTGGCTGGAGGCGCCGGGCTGATTATCGCCGCGCGCTTCATTGACCGCATCGGCAAGGGCATCCGCGGCGCGCCGCGCGATGCGCTGGTGGCTGATCTGGCGCCGCCAGCCTTGCGCGGTGCGGCTTTTGGCCTGCGCCAGTCGCTCGATACCGTCGGAGCTTTTCTCGGCCCCTTGCTGGCCGTCGGCTTGATGCTGTTATGGGCCAATGATTTTCGCGCGGTGTTCTGGGTCGCCTGCGTGCCGGCCTTGCTGTGCGTGCTCTTGCTGGTGTTTGGCATCCATGAGCCAGCCGCGCCAGTCAGCGCCGAGCGCCGGCGCAATCCGCTCAGCCGGGCGGCGCTGCGCCAGCTGGACCGGGCGTACTGGTGGGTGGTGGCGCTGGGGGCGGTGTTTACGCTGGCGCGTTTCAGTGAGGCTTTTCTGGTGCTGCGCGCCGAACAGCTCGGCATTCCGCTGGCGTTGGTGCCGCTGGTCATGGTGGTGATGAACCTGGTCTATGCCGCCAGCGCCTATCCCTTTGGCCGCCTGGCCGACCGCATGAGCCACCGCCGTCTGCTGGTACTGGGCTTGATGGTGCTGATCGCCGCCGACCTGCTGTTGGCGGCGGCCACCGGCTGGGGCCTGTTGCTGGCCGGCATTGCCTTGTGGGGCGTGCATATGGGCATGACCCAGGGCCTGCTGGCGGCGATGGTGGCCGATACGGCGCCGGCCGAATTGCGCGGTACTGCCTACGGCGTTTTCAACCTGTGCAGCGGCGTGGCGATGCTCCTGGCCAGCGTCCTCGCCGGCTGGCTGTGGCAATACCACGGGGCGTCGGCAACCTTCCTGGGTGGGGTGGTTTTTTGCCTTTTCAGCCTGTTGACCGCAGGAATGGCGAATTTGCGCCGCAATTAGTCGTTCAGCGGCAGGCGAGTCACGAGAATCTGGTCGATGCGGTGGTGGTCGACGTCGAGCACCTCGAACTTGTAGCCGCCATGACGCACGCTGTCGGTCGGGCGCGGCAGACGGCGGAGCAGGTACATCATGAAGCCGGCGACGGTTTCGTACTGCTCGTCGTCGGGAAAAGGCGGCACATCGAGCAGGGCTTCGAGATCGCCGACGGTGGTCAGGCCATCGACCAGCCAGGAGTTTTCATCGCGCCGGATGATCTGCGGATCGGCGGAAGGAAATAGCGATTCGCCGACCAGCGTGCTGGTCAGGTCATTGAGCGTGATCAGGCCGACAATCAGCGCGTATTCATTGATGATCAGCGCGAAATCCTCGCGGGTGGCCTTGAAGTGCTCGAGGATCTCGGCCAGCGTCAGGGTTTCCGGCAGGATCAGCACGTTATGCACCAGGCCTTCGGCCTGCAGCGACAGCGGCTGGCCGTTGAGCACCCGGCTGAGCAGGTCCTTGGCATCGACATAACCGATGACTTCGTCGATGCCGCCGGTGCACACCGGAAATTTCGAGTGCGGCTGGGTGGCGAGTTTGTGGCGGATGCCGGCCTCGTCTTCCTGTGGATCGAGCCAGACGATGCTGTCGCGCTGGGTCATCGACGACGGCGCGGTGCGGCTGTCGAGCTCGAAGACGTTTTCGATCATCTGCTGTTCCTGCTCGGCGACGACACCCGCAGCCGCACCGGCCTGGGTCAGGGCGACGATGTCCTGCGGCGTGACGTCTTCCGGCCGGGTTTGCGGCAGGCCAAGGTGGCGCATCAGGTGGTTGGCGATGCCATTGAAGGCCCAGATGGCCGGCGCCAGCAGGCGGATGCACAGGCCCATCGGCCGGGCGATGCGCAGCGCGATGGCTTCCGGCGCGACGATGGCGATGCGCTTGGGCAGCAGGTCGGCAAACAGGATGAAGGCGCTGGTGACGAACAGGAAGGACAGCAGCGTGGCCAGGCGCAATGCATGCTCCGGATTGCTGATATACGGCGTCAGCAGCTTCTCCAGGCGTGGGGCGTAGGCGCCTTCGCCAAGAATGCCGGCGAGGATGGCCACGGCGTTGAGGCCAATCTGCACGGTGGTGAAAAAGAGGCCGGGTTGAGCCTGCAAGGCCAGCACCCGGCGGGCGCGGCTGTCGCCCTCGTCGGCGAGTTGTTCGAGCTTGAGCTTGCGCGCCGCCGCCAGCGAAATTTCCGAAATGGCGAAGAAGGCGCTGCTGGCGATCAGGGCCAGGATGATCAGGGAGGTTTCCAGCATGGTGTCCGTACAGCGCGTCCGGATGACGACAGGAGAATGATTATCGCCGATTTAACGAGGGCGCCGGACCTTGTCCCACAGGCTCCAGCTGAAGGCCAGCAGGCCCAGCCAGATCAGCGCAAAACTCGCCAGCCGGGCGCTTTGCAGCGGCTCGTCGAAAATGAAAATGGCGGTCAGGAACTGCATCGTCGGATTGATGTACATCAGCATGCCGACAGTGGCCAGATCAAGGCGCTGGGTGGCGGCGGCGAAGGCCAGCAGCGGCAGGGCGGTGATGACGCCGGCACCGATCAGCAATATTGCGGTCGACGCGTCCCCCAGGGCAAAAACCACATGGCCGTGCTGACCCTGCCACAGCGCGTAGACCAGGCAGATCGGCAGCATGGCCAGGGTTTCCAGCCACAAGCCGGAAATGGCATCGACCGGCACCTGCTTGCGCAACAGGCCGTAGGTGCCGAAGGTCAGCGCGAGGAATAGCGAAATCCACGGCAGCGTGCCGAGGCTGATCACTTCGTTGGCGACGGCGGCAAGCGCCAGCACGATCGCCAGCCATTCGCGGCGATTGAGTTTTTCCTTGAGCACCAAGAGGCCAAGCAGAACATTGACCAGTGGCGTCAGGAAATAACCGAAGCTGGCGGCGACGACCTGATGCTGATCGACCGCCCAGAGAAAGCCCAGCCAGTTGGCGCCGAGCAGCAGCGCCGCTAGGGCCAGGCGGATCAGTTGGGCGGGCTGGCGCAGCACCAGGGCGATGCGCGACCAGCGCCGCCACAGCGTCAGCAGGATGGCGACAAAGACGAAGGCCCAGGCGCTGCGGTTGGACAGGATGTCCATCGGCGCGAGATGCCCGAGCTGGCGGAAATAGAGCGGAAAAAAGCCCCAGATGACGTAGGCCAGCAGGCCGTAGCCGATGCCGGCGAGCTGTGGGCTGGCCGCCATCGCTGCCGGCCTCAGTCCAGGTCGCGCAGGATGTGCAGCGCCGGCGAGCGATAGTCGCGGCGAAACAGCACGACGAGCACGGTGATCGCCAGCAGCGCCAGCGCCCACGGCGTCAGCAGCCAGCCGGACGCGGCCAGGCCGAAGTAATAGGCGCGAATGCCGCGGTTGAAGTCGTCGCCGGCCAGATTGTTGGCGCCACCGAGGCGCTGGGCGTAGCTGTCGATGCCCGGTTCGCCGGCATGGCCTTGCGGCGCCGCGCCGACGAGGATGGAGAGCAGGTTGAACTGGCGCAGTGACCAGGTGAATTTGAAATAGGAAAAAACGAAGGCCGACAGTACCAGCATCAGCTTGATTTCAAGCAATTCGCGATTGCCGGCACCACCGAAGGGCAGGTCGGCGGTGAAGCTGACCAGCTTGTCGGAGGCGCCGAGCGCCGCGACCAGGCCAGCGATGATGTAGATCGTGGTGTTGGCGTAGAAGGAAACGCTGGTCACCAGATTGCCGATCAGCGTTGAATCCATGACCCGCACGTCGCGCGCCAGCAACTGGTAGGCCCAGCGCAGGCGGTAGCGCTGGGTGGTGCCGATGAGCCCGGCCGCGCCGCGCTGGCTATGCTCGGAATACCAGGCATAGCCAGCCCAGCAGGCAAAGAAAATGGCCAATGCCAGCCAGTCGACCGCAGAAAGATGGGGCAGGGCGTGCATGGATGGGCTTAGCCCAGGCGTTTTTCCAGCTCGGCGAGCAGGCGCTCGGCGCGTTCGCGGTTCTTGGCGATGGCGGCTTCGCGTTCGGCGACCTTGGCATTTTCGGCCCGTGAGGCTTCGAGCAGTGCTTCGTGCGGCGTCATGCCACCGAGGGCGGCTTCAAGCATACGTTCGACGTCGGCGTCGGTGATGTTTTCAGACATGGGAATCCCGGAAGTTTTGTGCAGCTAGGCTTTTAATCGTTTTCGTCGGGCGAGTAAAGCTTGTTGATGGCTATTCCGAGCGCAGCTTTGTTCAGGGGCGGCGGCCGCGCAGGGCACGAACCTCGAAATTGACGCTGCTCAGGGTTTGCCGGCGCTCATCGAGCAGCGCCAGGCGATGCCGGCCGGGCTGCGGCAGCCAGCTTTTGAGCTTATTAACACTGCCGAGAGGTTTATCGTCGAGTTGCCACTGCCAGCCCTTGCCGGCCGGGCTGGCGAGGCGTAGCGGCAGGCGCTGCAGCGCGGGTGGAATGTCGGGGTCGAGGGCGATGATGCTGCCGTCGGCCGGGTAGCTGATGCGCGCCAGCGCCTCGCCGCTGGCCTGGCGGACCAGACTCATCTGCGTGCCGGCGATGAACCATTCGTCGCGCGGCGGTTCGACGGCCGGCTGGAAGCGGACACGGCTGCGCACCAGGCCGGCCGGTGCGCCCGGGGCGGTGCTACGGACGACGGGCCGGGCGTGGCGGGCATCGCCGCGTTGCAGCCAGTCCATGACTTCGCGCCATACCGGTGCCGCGCCGGAAATCCCGGAAACATCGTGCATCGGACTGCCGCTGGCGTTGCCGACCCAGACGGCGACGGTATAGCGGCGGCTGAAACCGATGCACCAGTTGTCGCGCATGTCCTTGCTCGTGCCGGTCTTGGTGGCGGCCCAGTAAGGCGTGGCGAGCCAGGATTCGAGACCGAAGGTGCCGGCGCGGGCGCTGCTGTCCGCCAGGATGTCGCCGATGAGGAAAGCCGCTGGCGGGCTGAAGGCGGCATGCGGGCGACCGGTGAAGACACCGTTGCAACCGGCTTGCCGGCAAGGAAAAGCCATGCCGGCCGGCGTTACACGCAAAGGCGACCATTGCCCGCCGTTGGCCAGCGTCCGGTAGGCATTGGCCAGCATCGCCAGCGACACGTCGGCCGAGCCGAGGGCCAGGCTGTAGCCGTACCAGTCGCCGCTTTCCTTGAGGCTGGCGAAACCGCTGGCCTTGAGACGTTCGAGGAAGGCATCGGGGCCGAGGCGGACCAAGGTCTTGACCGCCGGCACATTCAGCGAGCCTGCCAGCGCCATGCGCGCCGACACCCAGCCGCGATAATGCGGCTCGTAATTTTGCGGCGCGTACAGGCCATTGCCGGTATCGAGCGTCAGCGGCGCATCTTCGATCAGCGAGGCCGGTGTCAATTGGCGTTGTTCGAAGGCCAGCGCGTAGAGCAGCGGTTTCAGCGTCGATCCGGCCTGGCGCAGCGCGGTGACGCCATCGACGTCGGGAGCGTCGGAGAGGTCGCCGCTCGAACCGACCCAGGCGAGAATCTCGCCGCTGGCGTTGTCCACCGCAATAATCGCCCCGTCCTCGACATTCTGCTGGCGCAAGGCCGCCAGCTGCCGGCGCAGGGCATTGCTGGCAAAGGCTTGCAGTTCGGCGTCCAGCGTCGAGCGCTGGTTCATGCCTGGCGTAGTCAGCAGGCGGCGGGCGAGGTGCGGCGCCAATTGTTGTTCACGATCGCTGCCCGGTGGCGGTTTCAGCGCGCCGCTCAGCGCTTGCTGGGCAAAGCCTTCGAGGCCGGCGCATTCGCTGTCGCGCTGCATTTCCTGCAGCAACTGGCAGGCGCGTTTGGCGACCACGGCCGGCGCGGCATTCGGCGCGCGTAGCAGCGCCGCGGCAATCGCCGCTTCGCGTTCGTCCAGCCCGACTGGCCACTTGCCGAACAATTGCCGGCTCATCGCGGCGACGCCTTGCAATTCGCCGCGAAAGGGCACGAGATTGAGATAGGCCTCGACGATCTGGCCCTTGTTCCACACGCCTTCCAGACGCAATGCTGCGGTGGACTGCGAAATTTTGGCAAAAATGCTCCGCCGTCCCTGGCGCAAGCCATCCTCTTCGAGCAGTCCGGCGAGTTGCATGGAGAGCGTACTGGCGCCGCGCGTGCGATTGCCGCGCAAATTGCTCCACGCCGCCTTGCCGGCTGCCAGCCAGTCGACGCCGCCGTGTTCCATGAAGCGCTGGTCTTCGGAAACGATGACCGCCTTGACCAAGGCCAGCGAAATGTCAGCCAGCGGTGTCCAGCCCAGCCGGCGTACCGCCAGATCGACGCGCAGGCTATGCAGCGGCTGGCCGTCGCGGGCCAGCAGGGTGGCTTCGGAAGGTCGGTAAGCTACCCTGACTTCAGCCGGCGTCGGCAGCGCCAGACTGGGCAGCGGCGTCAGCAGGGCGGCCAGGACGAGAAGTTGGGCAGGGCGCAACAAGTTTTATAAATGCTTTCGTCGCCAGAACAGCGCCAGCATGATGGCGGCGATGGTGCCCATGCCGCCGAGCGCCAGCGTGAAGCCTTCGGGATTGTCGAGCAGCGGCATGGTGTGGAAATTCATGCCGAAGATGCCGGCGAGCAGCGTTGCCGGCATGAAAATCGTCGCTGCGACGGTCAGTGTCCGGACTTCGAGATTGAGGCGATGGCTGACCGTCGACAAATATACGTCGAGCAGGCCGGTGGACAGGTCGCGCAGGTCTTCCAGGGTTTCGATGATATGCACCGAATGGTCGTAGACATCGCGCAGGTAGAGCTGGATTTCACTGTCGAAAAAGCCGCAGGCATCGCGGTTGAGCGCGGCGAGCACTTCGCGCAGCGGGTAAAGGTCGCGGCGCAGGCCGGAAATGCAGCGCTTCAGCTGGTGTATGCCTTCGAGCGTCGAGGGTTTGGCCTGGTGCAGGATTTCGTTTTCCAGCTGTTCGGCGTGTTCGCCGAGTTGTTCGATCAAGGAAAAGTAGCTATCGACCACGGCGTCGATCAGCGAGTAGGCCAGCATGCCGGGCCCGCCGCCGCGCAGCACATTGTGTTCGGCGCGTAGACGCTGGCGCACCGGTTCGAAGGTTTTTGACGGCCGCTCCTGGAAGGTCAGCAGAAAATCTCGACCGACAACCAGACTGATCTGGTCCTGCTGCAATTCAAGCGGCTCGTGTTTCAGCTCGTAGCGGTGCAGCACGATGTACAGATAGTTTTCGTAGCTGTCGACCTTCTGCCGCTGGGCGGTATTGAGAATGTCTTCCTGGACCAGCGGATGCAGGCCGAACAGGGTGCCGATGGTGGCCAGGCTTTGCGGATCATGCAGGCCATAAACATTGGCCCAGCGGGTGCCTTGCGCTGGTGCACCCGCAAACTCGCCGGCCGCGCTCAGGGTTTTTTCGACATGGCTGTGGCGGCTGAAGTCGATCAGCGAATAACTCGCCTCGCTGGTCTTGATCTCGCCGATATGCACCAGCGAGCCTGGCGGCAGCCCGGCCTTGCGCGAACGCAGCTTGCGCGGCTTGCTCATGGCTGGGTGATCAGTTCGATAGCGCGGGCAGCGGCGACCATGCCGAACACCGAGGTCACGCAGACGCCGGAGCCGAAACCGGCGCAGTTCAGGCCGGTGACTGGCGAAGCGACTTCGCAGCTGGCATCCGCCTGCGGGTAGCGCAGGGCTTCGGTGGAAAACACCGCCGAGACGCCGAATTTCTTGCCGCCCGAAGGAAAACCGAATTCCTTGCGCAGTCGCGAACGGACTTTGGAGAGTAATGGATCCTGCACTGTCTGGCTGAGGTCGGCGAGCTTGATCTGCGTCGGGTCGAGCTGGTCGCCAGCCGCGCCAG
>JAVBXO010000141.1 GCA_030824535.1 Azonexus sp.
GCGGCAAGCGCTCAGGCCATCAGGAAAAATGCCAGGACGGCAGCCCGGCATGCGTTACAGAGAAATTCAGAAAGCTGTTTTCAGGGAAGCGGGCTGGTTTAACGAGCGGTTCTGATCGCGGATTGCTTCGCCGTAGTGAACATATCTTGACCGTCAGGTGCGTTCATTTATGGTTGATTTAAACAATTATTTCTGCTTCAGATTCATCGTAATAAGTTCCGCACGATGGACATACGACCAATCGCTTGCCGCTCTGATTTGCGTTTCTAAATCTGATGGGCTTTGAACCACATTTTGGACATCGATCAAAGAGGTAATGTACGCCGGCCATCAATAACGCCAGAGTGATTGTTGCAAGAGCGATTTGACGTCCAGGGTGGTCAGTGGAAAGCATTACGTTAATCAGGAAGCCAACGTACACAAAGGAGAAAATAAGATAAATGACTATCATCAAACTTTCATTTGGCGGCCCCTGATCTGTTTTCTTGTAGCTTTTGGCGATTTCTGTCTCAGTTATGCTTTCCATATTTTTCTGTTGGTTGGCTTATAAAAAATGGGACAGGCCGAAGTATTCCCCAGCTCACGATTTGTCGAGTATATCAGCAGGGTCGATTTAATCCCCTTGGTATGAGCGCTTCCGCAGAAAGTGCCTGGCTAGCCCCTCAAAATTAGGCGGCACACCACTGTTCCCTGGCAGTTCTGCGGTCAACCACAAAATCACCAGCAAAACGCCAGGCGAAAAAAAGCGCGGAGCCGAAGCGCCCGCGCCGGGTTGCTACTTGGTGGTGTGTATCTTTTTACGCGGTTTCTTTCTCGTCACCGCCCACAAAGAAGCTGACGATGTAGACGATCAGACCGTTCAGGAAGTACACGCCGGCCCATTCACGCATCCAGTAGAAGATCGCGCTCTTGTCCTGCGCCACCATGACGGGCAGCGGGCTGGAAATCAGCGCATGCCTTGGTGTGAAGAACATCGGAAAGCCATGTGCGGGAAAACCGTATGCACGGTTTGACGAGGGAGAACAGGCGGGCGCCTGCTCTCTAGCCTCGCCAGATTTCTGCGCTTACTGTTTTACGAGGACCAGCATATCGCGCTGGGCTTGCTTCACCATGCCGACGACTTCTGCGCGATACGCTGCGGGATCGGAGATTGATGCGGTAAATTCAAATTGGGTATCGGCGCCTGTGCCGCCAAGTACCTTGCCAAACAAGAGTTTATCCAGTCCGCCGGCCTTCTTTTCACCGCCGGATAGCGAAAAGAAATCCGTCCCGCCAGCCAGCGACTCTGCCAGCGTTACGACAACATCGCCATCCTTGGCTGCGCCGGCATTGTTGCCAAAGTTCGCCGTATAGCCTCCCGAGGACGACTCACCTGCAAGTTTGGCTGCGGATGTACGGAAAGCAATGCGTGATTGTCCGGCCAGCAAGCCGACTTGAGCAAAAGCACTGCCCGTGTGGGTGCTGGTAAATCCACTATTGCCCTGGAGGTCTTGATGCGTTCCCGTGAAGCGCTCAACACCTGCTTTGGCCGAGCCAATCGTCACTACGTAGGTGGCCTTCACCACATGGGCGTTCAGCTCCTTGCTCATATCGACTTCCAGTCCCGGCAACGCATAGATTTCGCCGATACTGACGCCTGACGGGCCACCTGCGGTTGAGCTTTTGCCCCCCATTCTGGAAATCCAGTCGTTGATCAGGCTCTTGGATGGTTGGCCAAACTTGCCGGTCTCGGCGTTGTAGGGGAGGTAAGGCTTCAAACCGCTGGCGCCGACTAAAATCACATCACCATTCATGTTGGCGAATTTCGAGAAATTGGTGATGCCTGCCATCGCGATGATCTTCTGGTAGGCCTGGCTGGCGAAAACAGTGGCTTCGGGCAGAACTTCAAAACCACTGGCCTGCAGATCGGTTTTTAGTTGCTGGTAAATATCGTCAGTGATGGTGCTCAGCAGTTGTGTATCCATCACCGGCATCTGCAAGCTGCTGGATGCATCCGACTTGGCAGCAAACAAGCCGCTGGTATTGGTTTTGTCGCCGCCGACCGAAGCCTGAAACGAAACCATCACGTTGGCGATGGCAACGCGCTTGGTGGTGGCCAGCGCTGCTACCGAGCTGTCGGTCATCGCCACCTTGGCCTGTGTCACTCGTGCTTCGGCATGGGATAAACCGGCAGCCAGAATCATGGCGGCTGAAATGGCAGTAATGGCTAAGAGTTTTATGCGCATATAAATCATTCTTGGTTAATGTTGAAATAGGGTAAGCCTACCGCCAAGGCTCAGCCGCCACCTTGCCGTAGCGAAGCATGCGCCAGGGGCAGATACGAGGTCTTGGTTGCGGCTTGGCAATGCCGTTCAGTCTGGCGGGGGTGAGAATCCCGCCTTGGTATCTGCTAGTCACAGGCCAAGTATCCAGCCTTGCAGGCTATCCAGCAATGGCTGGCTTGATGGTTTTCCGTGATAGTCAGCGCGGAGAAATGATGACACGCACCGTCAGCGGCACGGACTTCCCCTACCTGAAACCGCGAACCCCGCTCGCCGAAGCCAAACCGCGCCCGGCCTGAAAATAGGCCAATTCAAGGCGTTGACCGCAAAAATGGCCTGATCGGCGGCAAGCGCTGCGGCCATCAGGAAAAATGCCGGGACGGCAGCCCGGTATGCGGTGCAGATAAATTCGGAAAGTTGTTTTCAGGGCAGCGGGCTTGTTCAACGAGCGGTTTGGATCGTGGATTGCTTTGCGATCAGGATTTGCCTTGATCGTCGATAACATTGATATCTCGGATATGTTTTCCCATTCGTTGATAAAGGATCAACTCGACAAGGGCAAGGTATGAGAAGGCAAAGCCGTTCGATTCCTCTGGACAGCCGAAGAAGATACAAAAGACAAGGTATATCGGAGACGCAACAGCCAAGACTCGGATTGTGATCACCCAACCGAGAGCAAGATAGCGCTGAAGGAAATAATTTCCGTCATTACCACTGTTCAATCGATACACGTAGAGCGTTCCGAGAAACGTTAAGGTGGCACCGTATAGCACGTTTGCGTAGTCCCAAAAATTCGTCGTCGGCGGCGATGGAATGAGGGAAGCGAATTCACTGGCAAGAAGGAATATCAGGAAATACGGCAATAGCTCTCTTTCGCTTAGGGGGGCCGCCCTCAATTTCGATTTGAGTTCTTCAATGCGCCAGAAGTACATATATGGTTGCTCCTGCAATCTAACGAGGCTGTAGAAAAATATCGTTCATCCCCGCACTCTGCCGTGAACCATCCGGAATATCAACGCCTCAAGCTTGAGTTCCTGGATTCTCAAAAATCAGGCGGCACACCATCGTTTTCTTGCAGTTCTGCGGTCAACAACAAAATCACCACCAAAACGCCAGGCGAAAAAAAGCGCGGGGCCGAAGCGCCCGCGCCGAGTTGCTACTTGGTGGTGTGTATCTTTTTACGCGGTTTCTTTCTCGTCACCGCCGACAAAGAAGCTGACGATGTAGACGATCAGACCGATCAGGAAGAACACGCCGGCCCATTCACGCATCCAGTAGAAGATCGCGATCTTGTCCTGCGCCACCATGAAGGGCAGCGGGGTGTCGGAAGCGCGTTGCAGCCAGACTTGCAGGATGCCGGCGGCGGTCAGGAACAGCGTGATGAAGACGATGGCGACCGTCATCAGCCAGAACGACCACATTTCCAGAACCTGCGACTTGTTGCTGTTGGCAGCACGGCCGCGCAGGATCGGCATGGCGTAGGAGATCATCATCAGGTTGACCATGGCGTAGGCGCCGTAGAACGCCATGTGGCCGTGGGCAGCGGTGATCTGCGTACCATGGGTGTAGTAGTTGACCGGGGCCAGGGTGTGCAGGAAGCCCCACACGCCAGCACCGAGGAAAGCCATCACGCCGGTACCGAGGGCCCACAATACGGCGGCCTTGTTCGGGTGTTCGCGACGACGACGGTTGACCATGTTGAAGGCAAAGACGGTCATGGCGAAGAAGGGGATCGGTTCCAGTGCGGAGAAGATCGAACCCCACCACTGCCAGTATTCCGGCGTACCGATCCAGAAGTAGTGGTGACCCGTACCGATGATGCCGGTGATCAGCGTCAGGGTGACGATGACGTACAGCCACTTTTCGATGACTTCACGGTCGACGCCGGTGGTCTTGATCAGCACGAAGGCCAGGAAGGAGCCAAGAATCAGTTCCCAGACGCCTTCAACCCACAGATGCACCGTCCACCACCAGAAGAACTTGTCGAGAACGACGTTCACCGGGTTGTAGAAAGAGAACAGGAAGAAGACGGCCAAGCCCCACAAACCGATCATCAACACCATGGAAATGGCAGTTTTCTTGCCCTTCAGCATGGTCATGGTCAGGTTGAACAGGAAGCCGAGCGCAACGACGACGATACCGAGTTTGGTCGGCAGCGGCTGTTCGAGGAACTCGCGGCCCATGGTTTCGACGAGGTTGTTGCCGGTCATTTCGGCCAGCGTGGCGTACGGCACCAGCAGGTAGCCGACGATGGTCAGCGCGCCGGCAACGAGGAAGGTCCAGAACAGGATCAGCGCCAGTTTCGGGCTGAACAGTTCGGTTTCGGATTCTTCCGGGATCATGTAGTACGCGCCGCCCATGAAGCCAAAGAGCAGCCACACGATCAGCAGGTTGGTGTGGACCATGCGGGCCACGTTGAAGGGAATGGCCGGGAACAGGAAGTCGCCGAGCACGTACTGCAGGCCAAGAATCAGGCCGAACAGGATTTGCCCGACAAACAGGCCGATGGCGGCGATGAAGTAGGGTTTGGCAACCGCTTGCGATTTATATTGCATGTTCAGTTCTCCTTTCGATCAGCCCTGGCTGTTGGGCGGCCAGTTATTGGTGTTGATCGAATTGACGTGCTTCAGGAAGGCCACGATGGCATTCAGCTGATCGTCGGTGAAATTGAACTGCGGCATGCTGCGACGGCCAGGGATGCCCTCTTTCGGGCGGGCCTGGATGAATGCCTTGGTACCTTCTTCGCCGTAACGGACAATGACATTGCCCAGTTCCGGTGCGAAGTAGGCGCCTTCACCCAACAGGGTGTGGCAGCCGATGCAGTTATTGACTTCCCAGAGCTTCTTGCCCTCGGCGATTTGCGGCGTGATGTTGGCCCGCATGTCGCGTTTGGGTAATTGCGTATGGGTATCGAATGACAACGCTAGGAACAACAGGAAGAAGAATACGGTCCCCCCGTAAAATATGTTCCGCGCCATCGACTTGGTGAAAGCGCCACTCATTGTTTTCCCCCTTTCGGAAATAGTTTGGCCGGCCGATGGTATTTCCGAGCGCCAAGCTCGGGCTTTGATCTTGGCTAAAAATCCGGGGAGGGCGGCAAATAAGCTGGGGGCGATGAATTTCCGTAAGGCAAAGAAAAACCCGGCAGGGCGTTGGATGCGACGCCCTGCCGGGTTCGAGGATTTATTGTGGGTCGAAGTGCTTAGCGATAGACCAGTACTGGCACCTTGGAATGCGTCAGCACCTTGTTGGTTTCGCTGCCGAGCAAGAAGCCGCTGATGCCGCGGCGCCCGTGCGAGGCCATGAAAATCAGGTCGCAGCCGGACTTTTCGGCGGCTTCGACGATCGCTTCGTAGGGAATGTCGCTGGTCACGCTGAGGGTGTCGCAGGCCACGCCGGCATCGGCGCAGAGCTTGACGATTTCGCCGAGATATTCGGCGGCTTGCTGGTCGGCCAGTTCGGCAAATTTCTCCGGCGTGGTCGGGTCGATCAGTGCGCCTTCACCAAAATAAGCGATGGGATATTCGGGTTTTGAGTACAGCGCGGTGATGCGCGCTCCGGCTTCCTTGGCGAAACTGACGGCGCGTTGCGCCGTGGCTTCCGAGAGTTCCGACCCATCGGTGGGAACGAGAATGTGCTTGAACATGCTTATCTCCTGAAGATCGCCTTGCGGCGTTGCTTTCCGCGTTTTCAAGGTTCATGCTACGCCAACTGGGGAGGAAATAAAACATGCGTCTAGGCTTTCTCGGAGCAGCCGGCGAAGTGACCGGCTCCTGCACTTTGGTCGAGTCGGGCGAGACTCGTTTCCTGGTCGATTGCGGCATGTTTCAGGGCGGTTCGGAAGCGCGCCTGAAAAATCAGCGCGCCCTGGATCTCGGCTTCGATGTGCGCAAAATCGATTTCGTTTTGCTGACCCATGCCCATATCGATCATTCCGGCCTGTTGCCGCGCCTGGTGATGCTGGGTTTTCGCGGGCCGATCTACGCAACGCCCGCGAGCATCGATCTGCTCGAAGTGCTGTTGCCGGATAGCGCGCATATCCAGGAGAAGGAAGCCGAATGGCAATTGCGTCATCGCCATCGCCGTGGTCTGGAAGCGCGGGGGGTGCCGGGGCCTTTGTACACCGTGGCCCAGGCGCAGGAAGCCTTGAAGCTGCTGCAGCCGGTTGCCTACGGTCAACTGCTGCAAGCGAGCGAAAACGTCAGCGTTGTGTTTCGCGATGCCGGGCATATTCTCGGTTCGGCCTTTCTTGAGGTGACGGTGACGGGCGAGGGCCGGCCGCGCCACCTGGTTTTTTCCGGCGATCTCGGCATGCCCGACCGCCTGGTGCTGCGCGATCCGCACAAGCCGCCGCCCGAGGCCGATGTCTTGCTGATCGAATCGACCTACGGCAATCGCCTGCACCGTTCAATGCCGGAAACCGAGGACGAAATCGTCGCCGCTTTCGAGCGCACGCGGGCCGCTGGCGGCAATCTGATCATCCCGTCGTTTGCGGTTGGCCGGACGCAGGAAATCATTTACCTGCTGACCGATCTGGTGCGGCGCAAGCGCCTGTCGTCCTTGAAGGTCTATGTCGATTCGCCGATGGCCGAGCTGGCAACGCGCATCACCCTGGCGCATCGCGACCTGCTGGATCGCGAAACACTGGATCTGATTAACTGGCAGGCAGCGCATCCGGACAAGATCAAGGTCGAGATGGTCGCCGATGTCGAGGCCTCGAAGCGCCTGAACGAGGTCCGCCACGGCGCCGTGATCATTTCGGCCAGCGGCATGTGCGAAGCCGGGCGGATCAAGTATCACCTGCGCGAAAATCTGCCGCGCAGCGAGAGCAGTATCCTGATTGCCGGTTTTCAGGCGGCCGGCTCGCTGGGCCGGCGACTGGTGGATGGCGCCCGGCTGGTACGGATTTTTGGCGAACTGGTGCCGGTGCGAGCACGTATTTACACCGTCGGCGGTCTGTCGGCACACGCCGACCAGGCCGCCTTGCTGTCCTGGCTGGGCGGTTTCCGCCAGCCGCCGGGGAAAACTTTCATCGTCCATGGCGAAGCCGGCGCTGCGCAGGATTTTGCTGGCGCCATGCGCGCGCAACTGGGCTGGCAGGAACTGATATTGCCGACAGCGCGCGAGTTCGTGACCTTGTAAGATAATGACTGCTTAGTCAGCAGGAGTGGAAAATGTCTGTGAACGGGCTTGAGAAACACACTATCGATACGCATCATCCGAGTCCCCTGGAATCCCTGGGGGGCGCAGTCAGCAAGGCATTGGACCCTTACGGGGTGACGACCTCGCTGCTCAGCGCGCAAATGGACTGGTTGATGCATCCGCAGGAATTGATGCGCGCCTGCAGCGCCTTGTCGGGCGACCTGATCGCCCTGCAGGTGCATGTCGCGCGGCGGGCCATGGGCATGAAGTCGGGCGATGTCATCAAGCCGAACGTTGACGACGCGCGCTTTGCCGATCCGATCTGGAGCGACTCGCCAAGCTGGGACATCATCAAGGAATGGTATCTGGCTTTCACCCGTCGCCTTGAAGACATGTATTTCGAGACGCCGGGCCTGTCGGACAAGGAAAGGCGGCGTTCGGCGTTCTGGCTGCGCAACTGGTTGAACATGGTGGCGCCGAGCAATTTCTTCTGGCTCAATCCGGTGGCCTTGCAGCGCTTTGTCGAAAGCGGTGGCGAGAGCAGCCGCCTCGGCTGGCAAAACTTTCTGCGCGACCTTAACGCCAAGAACATCCTGATGGTTGAACCCGATGCCTTCACCGTCGGGCGCGATCTGGCGATGACGCCGGGCAAGGTGGTCTTCCGCAATCGCCTGCTGGAAGTCATCCATTACGAACCGACCACCGAGCAGGTGCGGGCGATGCCGATTGTCATCACCACGCCGTGGATCAACAAGTTCTACATTCTTGACCTGACCAGCCGCAAGAGCTTGATTCGCCACCTGGTCAGCCAGGGCTATTCGGTATTCGTGACGAGCTGGAAAAACCCCGGTGACGAGCTGTCGACCGTAAAATTTGACGATTACCTGCAGGAAGGCGTTTGCGAAGCGATCCGTGTTGCCTGCGAGTTTTGCAAAGTGCCCAAGGTGCATCTGGTCGGCTACTGCATCGGCGGCACCCTGGTGTCGACCTACATGGCCTGGGCCAACAAGCGTTATGGCGCCGACCAGGTGCCGGTGGCGCACTGGACCTTGTTCACGACCCTGACCGACTTTGCCCATCCGGGCGACATCGATGTCTTCATCAGCGAAGCGGCGATTGATGCGCTGGAAGAGTCGATGGCCAAGAAGGGCTATCTCGATGGCGCCGACATGGCCATGTCCTTCCGCATGCTGCGTTCCAATTCGCTGATCTGGCACTACTGGGAGCACAGCTACCTGCGCGGCGAATCGCTGCCACCGTTCGATGTGTTGTTCTGGAATATGGATACCACGCGCATGCCGCAGGCCATGCACTCGTATTACCTGCGCGAGATGTACTTGCATAACAACCTGGTCAAGCGCGACCACTTGAACATCGCCGGCGAGGATATCGATCTCGACCGCATTGTTCAGCCGCTCTATGCCGTGACCGCCGAAGACGATCACATCGCGCCATGGAAGCAGTGTTACCGCATCCGCAAGTACATCAACGTCAATGCCTCGGTGCGCTTTGTATTGTCGACGTCCGGGCACATTCTCGGCATCGTCAATCCGCCGGCCAATCCGCCGAAGCGCGCCTACTGGATCGCTGAGCCGGATCGCAACGAGCACTGGGAGCACTGGCTGGGCCGCGCCGAAAAACGTCCGGGAACCTGGTGGGACGACTGGACGCAATGGCTGGCCGAACGCACCGGCGAACTGGTGCCGGCTTACCCGGCCGCCAATCGCAAGTTCCCGGCGCTCGCCGATGCCCCCGGAACTTACGTGCTGGAACATTGAGCGGCTGCGGGCGAGGCGCTGATCGTCTCGCCCATGCGCTCGCCCTGATTTGTTTGATGGCGGTCAAGGTTGCCGGCAGGCGCTCTTTGGAGAATGGGTCTCCCTTTCCATCAAGTCAGAGTCTCAAATGACCAGCATCCGTAGCTACATGACCGACGATCATCGCCGTTGCGACGATCTTTTCGCCGATGCCGAACAAGGCATGGCCAGCAAGAATCCGGAAGCCGCCAAGGCCGCTTTCGGGCATTTCCGGGAAGCCATGCTGGCGCATTTCGCCACCGAGGAGAAAACCCTGTTCCCGGCTTTCGAGGCTGCGACCGGCATGAGCATGGGGCCGACCCAGGTCATGCGCCTGGAGCATGAACAAATGCGCGCTTTGCTCGCTGATGCGGTCGACGCCCTGCAAACGGGCATAATCGACGATTATCTCGGGCTTGCTGAAACGCTGCTGATCATGATGCAGCAACACAACATGAAAGAAGAGAACATTCTCTACCCGATGTGCGACCAGCACCTGGCTGGCGAACTGCCGCAATTGCTTGAACACCTGGAAGCCGAACTGGCCGAAGACTGATGACTCATCCGAAAACTCCCCACGTCGTCGACGCGCGCTACATGGAGCCGCCCGAACCTTTTACCGCGACCATGGAAATGCTCGACCAGATCCAGCCCGGCGAAAAAATGTTGCTGCTGCTCTTTCGCGAACCGCATCCGCTGTACCGGGTGCTGCGTCAGAACGGCCATGACTACGACACCGAACTGATGCCCGACGGGACGTTTGAAATCCTGATCACGCGCTGAGCATCGCCATGCAAGCCCTGCTGTCCTTCGACAAGGCGCCGCCCTTTGCCGCCCCTTTGCGCTTCTTCCTGACGGCGCCGTTGTTCGGTGTGCTGGCCGGTTTGCTGTTGCTCGGCGAAGGCGGCGACCTGCTGGCCTCACGCTGGATGCCGGGGGCGCTGGCGGCGACGCATCTGATCACCATCGGCTTCATGCTGCAGATCATGCTTGGGGCGTTGATCCAGATTCTGCCGGTGGTGGCCGGGGCCAATCTGGCGCAGCCGCTGCGGGTCGCCGGGATTGTCCATCCCGGTTTGAGTTTGGGCACCTTGTTGCTGGCCGGCGGTTTTTTCTTCGGCCAGCCGTTGGCGCTGATGCTTGGTGCCGGCCTGCTCGGGCTGACCGGCGCGTTCTTCATCTGGGTTACTGCTCGGGCGCTGTTCGGTGTGCCCTCGACCAGCCCGACCATCCGTGGCCTGAAGCTGGCGCTTGGTAGTCTGGGGGTTGTGCTGGGTTTGGGCGTGCTGCTGGCCTTGTCGCTGGTTCAAGGCTGGGCGGTGCCGCTGGCGGCGCTGGCCGACCTGCATGCCGGCTGGGGGCTGGGTGCCTGGGCGGGTGTGCTGCTGGCGGCGATGGCTTACGTGGTCGTGCCGATGTTCCAGCTGACACCCGGCTACCCGGCGCGGGCCGGTTGGTATTTTCCGGTGGCCGTTGTGACCCTGATGCTGGGCTGGAGTCTGGCGCTGGCCGGGGAGCTGGCGTGGCTGCAGCAAATTTGCCAACTGGCGCTGGCGCTGGTCGGTGCGGCCTTTGCTGCGCTGACCCTGCGCCTGCAGGGACAAAGGCGGCGGGCGCGGGCTGATGCCACTTACCGTTACTGGCAGCTCGGTCTGGCGGCGAGCATTTTGGCCCTGGCCATGCTGTCGACCGCAGCAGTCCGTCCAGAGATTACCGAAGCGTCAGCCTGGACGCCGGCTTTCGGGGTTTTACTGCTGGGCGGCTTCCTGTCCTTCATCATTGGCATGCTGTACAAGATCATTCCCTTTTTAGGCTGGCTGCATTTGCAGAATTACGGTCAGGGGCGGGTCATGGCGCAGCCGATGAACCGCTTGCTGCCGGATCGTTACGCGGATCGCCAGATGCAGATACATTTCGCCGCCTTGCTGCTGGTGCTGGCGGCGGTGTTCTGGCCCGAGTGGCTGGCCCGGCCGGCCGGGTTGGCGTTTGCCGTGAGCAATGCCTGGCTGTTCTGGAATCTTTTTTCGGCTTTCCGGCGCTACCGCCAACAGCTGGCCGAGATTGCCGCAAAGCTGGCGCAGTGATGTCCGCAGTGATGTCTTATCTTGCGCTCAAATATTTTCATGTGGCTTGCGTGCTGCTCAGCGGCTTGGGCTTTGCCTGGCGCGGTGGGCTGATGCTGGCCGGCTCACCCCGGCTGCAAGGCAGGCTATTGCGCTTCGGGCCGCATGTCGTCGATACCCTGCTGCTGACCAGCGCGCTGACGCTGGCCGGGCTGAGCGGTCAATATCCCTTCGCCCAGCCCTGGCTGACGGCCAAGGTTTGCGGTTTGCTGGCTTATATCGGTCTGGGGACGATAGCCCTGAAGCGCGGGCGGACGCGCAACATCCGCGCTGTCTTCCTGGTGTTGGCACTACTGGCCTACGGCTACATCGTCAGCGTGGCGCTGACGCGGCAGCCGTGGCCATTTTCCTGACTTACATCCGCCCCAGTTTGCGATAGAGCGTATTGCGGCTGATGCCGAGCTGCCGGGCGGCGGCGGAAATATTGCCGCCGGCGGCTTCGAGCGTGCGCAAGGCGACTTGCCGGCCGATTTCTTCCAGGCTGCCCGGGCAGCCTTCGAGCGGTGCCGGTGCCCAGGGGTCATGCGCGCTGTTGCTGCTCGGCGCGAAGCTGACGGTATTCAGCGGTGCTTCGAACAACTCTTCCGGCAGGTGGCTTTCGGTGATCAACGATTCATCGTCGTCGAGCAGCGCAATGGCGACGCGGATGACGTTGAACAACTGCCGGATATTGCCGGGCCAGGCGTAATTTTCGATGGCCTGCAGCGCCCCTTCCGAGAAACGCACCGGGCCACTGTGGTTGCTGATTTCGGAGGCGGCCAACTTGGTCACCAGCAGGCGGATGTCGGTGCGTTCGCGCAAGGCCGGCAGGGTTACGGCCAAGCCGTTCAGACGGTAATACAAGTCTTCGCGGAAGGTGCCGCGGGCGACTTCCTCGCGTAGCTTGCGGTGGGTGGCGCAGACTAGCGAGATGTCGACCTGGATCGAGCGGGTGCTGCCCAGCGGTGTGACGCTACGTTCCTGCAGCACGCGCAGCAGGCGGGCTTGCAGATTGAGCGGCATGTCGCCGATTTCGTCGAGGAAGAGGGTGCCACCGTGCGCCTGCTGAATCTTGCCCGGTGCGCCTTCCTTGCGCGCGCCGGTGAAGGCGCCGCCCTGGTAGCCAAAGAGTTCGGATTCGATCAGGGTTTCCGGGATCGAGGCGCAGTTCAGCGCGACGAACGGGGCATCGCGGCGCGGACCGCTGTTGTGGAAGGATTTGGCGAACATTTCCTTGCCGGCGCCGGATTCACCCTGGATCAGCATCGGGATGTCCTTGCCGAGAATGCGCCGGGCGCGATCAATGGCGGCCTGCAGGCGGGCATCGTCGCTGTTCAGGGTTTCGAGGGTCAGTCCGGCGGCTTTGGGCGGTGCTTCCGGGCGGCGGGGCTGGCGCACCTGGGCGGGTTCATCATAAATGCGGCCGGCGACGGTCTGCGGCGGCAGCTGGCCACGTAGCTGCAAATGGATCGTCTTGCCATTGACATTGGCTTCGCAAGTGGCTTGGGAGTTGTGGCGTAAACGGTCGAGGAGCATGGCGAGATTGCTTTCAAAAACCATCGAAAAATCGCGGCGGACAGCGTCCACCTGGCGGATGCCCAGCAACTGTGTACCGTTGCGGTTGATTGCCAGTACTTGGCCGTCCGGACTGACGGCAGCGATGCCTTCCTTGGGACTGCCGAGGTAGTCGGCGCGCTCATGGAAGCAGACCAGGATGTCGCGGCCATGCGCCGCTTCGAACAGCCGCTTTTCGACAATGGATGAGGACAGCCGCGCCAGACCCAGGGTGTGATGTTGATGGCTGCGGTAATCGCCGGAAATATCGAGTACGCCAATCAGCCGGCCGTCTGGTCCGAAAATCGGACTGGCGCAGCAGGTCAGGAAAGCGTTGTCAGCCAGGAAATGCTCGGCGCCGAGAATGGCGACCGGGCCTTCTTCGGAGAGCGCCGTGCCGATGGCGTTGGTGCCGCGCTGGGTTTCATCCCAGGAAGCGCCAGCGGCGAGGGCGACGCGATCAGCGCGGCCGACGAAATCGGGATCGCCGACGGTTTCCAGCAGCAGGCCGTTGGCATCGGCGAGGATGACCATGCTGCCGGATTCGCGGATCTGTTCGAAAACATGTTCCATGATCGGTCGGCACTGCATCAGCAGATAACGGTTGCGCTCCTGTTCAGTCTTCAGGGCGACCCGGTCCAGCGATTCCGTGATGACCAGGTGGCCGCTTTCGTTCAGACCGAAACGCCGACAGCGCTCCCAGGAACGGGCGACGAGCGGATCAATCAAGCCATCCGGTACTTCACCCTGCTCAAAGAACAGTTGTCGAGCCTGCTGCAGATTTTGGCCGTGCAGATCGGCCAGCATTTGTATTGTCCCCATCTCTCCTCCGGGAATCTCGATTTTTGTTTTTGTTAAGGTGTTTCATAACGTAGCACCTGCCCTTTTTCTAAGCAATATGTCGAGCGGTGTTGGCTTGATCTAAAGCAATTCAGGTGCCAGCTTCTTGGTGAATTTGGCCTGTTTTTGCCCTGTCTGTTCAATAAATTGTTCATCTCCGCTTGGTTTGCCGATTTTTTCCAGTTGGCACAGGCCTTGCACAACAGTGCTCACATTAGCTGCAATTCGCATTCAACCAAGGAGACATTGTGAAAACTTCCGTTCGACACCTCGCTGCTCTCGCGACCACCCTGATGCTGACGTTCGGAGCGCAGCAAGCATTTGCCCACGGCGACGTCATTCCGCATGCAGTTGATACCACTGGTTTGAAGGAACTTGGCGCTGAGTGGCAAAAGAGCAACCCGTACCGCAAGGATAAGACCGCGATCACCATCGGTAGTTCGGCTTTCAACCAGAATTGCGCCCGTTGTCACGGTCTGGGCGCGATTTCCGGCGGTATTGCTCCGGATTTGCGCTATCTGCCGCAGGGTGATGAAGGCGACGAAGCCTTCATGCCGCGTATCCGCAAGGGCGCCGTGCGTGACGGCCGGGTTTACATGCCGCCGTTCGAAGGCATCCTGTCGCAGGAAGCGATGTGGGCCATCCGTACCTGGCTGGAGACGGTCCATGAAGAATAATCGCCGCCTCTGGCTGCAGGGCCTGCTTGTCCTGCCGCTGGTCAGCGCCCTGCCGGCCTTGGCCGAGGGGCTCGATGCCATCAAGCAGCGCGGTCGTCTGCGTATCGCTGTTTACAACGATTTCCCGCCTTACGCGGTGGCTGGCGGTAAGGGCATTGATGCCGACCTGGGCCGGGCGATTGCCGCCAAGCTCGGTCTGGCGCCGGAAGTCGTCGGTTTCAATGCCGACGAGGACATGAACGACGATCTGCGCAATATGGTCTGGAAAGGTCATTACCTGGGCGCGCAAGCGGCGGATGTGATGATGCATGTGCCGGTTGATGAACACCTGGCACGGGCCAACGACAAGGTGCGCATTTTCGGACCGTATCACCGCGAAACCTTGGCGCTGGCGCGCAATCCCGAGCGCGTGCCGGCCCTGGCCGGTTCGGCGGCGGTGGCGCTGGAAATCTTTACGCGCGAAAAAATTGGCGTCGAAACCGCGACCCTGCCCGATGCCTTCCTGCTCAGCGTGCTGAATGGCCGTCTGCGCGAGAATGTCGTGCATTTCAAGAGCGTGGATCTGGCCGTCAAGGGCTTGGCTAGCGGGCAGGTCTCGGCGGTCCTGGCGCCGCGTGGCGAACTCGAAGCGGCGCTGGTTGGCGACAGCAAGGCCGTGCTCGACATTCCGCGTTTCGCTGAATTGAAAAACGGCAGCTGGCCGCTGGGCATGGCGGTCAAGGCCGAAGAGAAAGAATTGGCTGAAGCGCTGGCGGCAGCGATGGTTGAGCTGAGAAATGATGGTACGGTGGCGGCTATCTTTAAACGTCACGGCATCTCCTATCAGCCGGCCTGAGGTCATTCATGTTGCTCCGCTCCCTGTTGTTCTCCGCCGTTCTGGCGACTTTGGCCGGCACTGTGCTGGCCGAGTCGTTGGTCGGGCCGCTGGCCTATGTGCCGAATGAAAAATCTGCCAGCGTCAGCGTCATCGACACCCGGACGGATCGCCGGCTTGAGGATATTGCCGTCGGCAAGCGGCCGCGCGGCGTGGCGGTGGGGCAGGGGCGGCTGTATTTGACCGATGCCGCCAGCGCCAGCCTGCTGGTCGTCGATACCGCGACACGTCGGCAGGTGGCGAATGTGCCGCTCGGCGATTCGCCGGAAGGCGTCAGTCTGTCGGCCGATGGCCGCTGGCTGGCAGTCGCCGTCGAGGACGACAACAGCGTGGCCTTGGTCGATACCGCCAAACTGGCGGTTGTCGAGCGCATCAAGGTCGCTGGCAAGAACCCGGAGCACGCGGTATTCAGCCCCGATAGCCGCTGGCTGTATGTCAGTGCCGAAGACGCCGAGCAGATTGATGTCATTGATTTGTCCCTGCGCCGGCAGGTCGCCAGCATTGCCGTTGGCAAGCGGCCGCGTGGCATTGCCTTCCTGCCCGATGGCAGCCGGGCCTACGTCGCCTGCGAACTGGCCGGCAAGGTGTACACCATCGATGTTGCCAACCAGAAGGTTGTCGCCGAAACCGTCGCCGGGCAGTATCCCAACGGTCTTGCGGTCGACCCCGCTGGAAAGCGGATTTTCGTGTCCAATGGCCGTGACCCGAGCGTCATGGCCATCGATGTGCAAAGCCACGCCATCCTGGCGACGATAGAAGTCGGCAAGCGGCCGTGGAACATGGCGGTGACGCCGGACGGTAGCAAGCTCTACGTCGCCAACGGCCGCTCCGGCAGTGTTTCGGTGATCGATACGATCAATCTCAAGCGTCTGGCCGACATTGAAGTCGGCGAATTGCCCTGGGGAGTGGCCATCCAATGAATAGCGCCCGCTATACCTTGCCGGCTGTGCTGCTGCACTGGCTGCAGGCAGCGCTGATCGTCTGGCTGCTGTGGCTGGGCTGGATGATGACCGATCTGCCCAAGGGGGCGGAGCGCAGCGCGGCTTATAGTCTGCACAAGTCGCTCGGGCTGCTGGTGCTGCTGTTGTCGGCCCTGCGTCTGGGCTGGCGTCTGAGCCACCGGCCGCCGGTGTCGCCCTTGAGCGGCTGGGAAGCACGCGTCGCCCAAGGCACGCATCACGCGCTCTATGCCTTCCTGCTGCTGGCGCCTTTGGCCGGCTATCTCAGCTCATCTTTTACCTCTTACGCGATCAAATTTTTCGGTGTTGAATTGCCGAAAATCGCGGCGCCGGATGAGGGGCTCAATGCCCTGTTCAAGCAATTGCACTGGCTGTTCGTCTATGGCGGTGCGGGGCTGATTTTCCTGCATGTGGCTGGCGCAATGAAGCACGTCTGGTTGCGTGATGGCACATTGCAACGCATGTTGCCCGGACGATTGTTCAATAAATAAACAATTGCTCCATCGTGAAGCAATGCTTGTGGTCAAAAGTAGATAGCGCCTCTGCGGTTGACGGCCTGAAACGGGCAAAAACCACGTGCTGCGGCACGTGGTTTTTTTACGACCGCAGCGTCCATCGGCGTCTGGCTTTTTTCGGGCATCCTGAATAGCATGCGGGGCTCCGGCGAAGGAAGCCTTTGCCTGTCAGCCATGGATTGGAATCTTCTTGAGCGATTTGTTCTCGCAAACTCCCGTTGACCGCAGCAATGCACCGCTGGCCGAGCAGCTGCGCCCGCAAACCCCCGACGAAGTCATCGGCCAGCAACACCTGCTGGGCCCCGGCAAGCCGCTACGCCTGGCCTTCGCCTCCGGCCAGCCGCATTCGATGATCCTGTGGGGACCGCCGGGTGTTGGCAAAACGACGCTGGCGCGGATGATGGCGACGCAGTTCAAATGCGAGTTCATCGCGCTGTCAGCGGTTTTTTCCGGGATCAAGGAAGTGCGCGAAGCGGTGGTGCAGGCCGAAATCTGGCGTGGCCAAGGCCGGCGGACCATCCTGTTTGTCGATGAAATCCACCGATTCAACAAGGCGCAGCAGGACGGCTTCCTGCCCTTTGTCGAATCCGGCTTGTTTACCTTTATCGGCGCGACGACCGAAAACCCGTCCTTTGAAGTCAATTCGGCGTTGCTGTCGCGCGCCTCGGTCTATGTACTGAAGTCACTCGACGCGACGGAAATGGGCGTCCTGTTCGAGCGCGCCTGCGGCCAGGCGCTGGCTGACCTGCGCTTCGACGACGACGCCAAGACCCGCTTGATTGGTCTGGCCGATGGCGATGCCCGACGGCTGCTGAATTTGCTCGAACAAGTGCGCACCGCCGCGCATACGGCGGGCATTACGGCGGTCGACGGGCAATTCATCGAAGCAGCCATGGCGCAGAATCTGCGCCGTTTCGACAAGGGCGGTGACGCCTTCTACGACCAGATTTCAGCGCTGCACAAGTCGGTGCGCGGTTCCAGCCCGGATGGCGCGCTCTACTGGTTCTGCCGCATGCTCGACGGCGGCGCCGACCCGCGTTACCTCGCCCGGCGCATCGTGCGCATGGCCTGGGAAGACATCGGTCTGGCCGACCCGCGCGCCATGCAGATCGCCAACGATGCCGCCAACACCTATGAACGCCTCGGTTCGCCGGAAGGCGAGCTGGCGCTGGCGCAGGCCGTGATCTACCTGGCTGTCGCCGCCAAGTCGAACGCCGGCTACAACGCCTATAACGCCGCCCGCGCCTTCGTCAAACAGGACGGCTCGCGGCCGGTGCCGGTACATTTGCGCAATGCCCCGACCAAGCTGATGAAGGAACTGGGCTACGGCAAGGCCTATCGCTACGCGCACGACGAGCCCGAAGCCTACGCCGCCGGCGAAAGCTATCTACCCGAAGGCCTGCCCGAACCCGGCTGGTATCGCCCGACCCCGCGCGGGCTGGAGGGGAAGATCGGGGAAAAGCTGGCGCATTTGCGGGATCTGGATCGGAAGGCGGGGAAGTCCTGAAGTAGGGGGGCTTTTGCGGTTGTCGGGGAAAAACGGCGGTTTTTCGTGGTTGACCGCAGATTTGGGGTTTTTCCTTCGTGGCGGGCGGTGGTTTCGCGCTGGCGGCGCGACTTACTTTCTTTTGCTTCGCCAAAAGAAAGTAAGCAAAGAAAAGGCGACCCCGGTTCGCTGCCGGGCTGCGCCCGGTGCCCTGCGCTACTCGGACTTGGCGGGGGCTGCGGAACTCGGGCCTGCG
>JAVBXO010000065.1 GCA_030824535.1 Azonexus sp.
ATGCGATTGCCGCCCATCGGGCGCGGGAAATGCTGGTGTGGATTGAAGCGGCCGGCGGGCAATTGCTGCTTGACGATGGCGAACTGTTCGCGCCGCGCGTGCGTCGTCTGCTCGCCCGCGATCCGGCCAGCGAATGGCGTTCGCCGCAAGTGGCCAGCGAACTGGCGCTGAGCGAAGCCAGCCTGCGCCGCCGCCTGGCCGGCGAAGGCACCTCGCTGTCGGAAATCCAGCTCGACGTGCGCATGTCGTCGGCGCTGACCCTGCTGCAATCGACGCCCTGGCAGGTCACGCGGATTGCCGCCGACGTCGGCTACCAGTCGCCATCGCAATTTGCCAGGCGCTTTCGCCAGCGTTTCGGCTTTTCGCCCAGCGCCATCCGCCGCAGCCCAGCGGTGGGGGCGGCCCTCCCGTAGAATGGCGCTCGTCTGAATCCCTCGCCTCGCCCCAACCATGCTGATTTTTCTTTCGCCGGCCAAATCCCTCGACTACGCCACACCGCCGCACGTCAACGCCTTTACCGAACCGGCCTGGCTGGAACGCTCGGCAACGCTGATCCGCCAGTTGCGCGCGCTGTCGCCGGCTGATATCGCCAATCTGATGGATCTTTCCGATCCGCTGGCGCTGCTCAATTTCAATCGCTACGCCGACTGGTCATTGCCCTTCACCCTGGTCAACGCCAAGCAGGCGGTGCTGGCCTTCGACGGCGATGTTTATGATGGCCTGGCCGCGAAAACCCTGTCGGCTGCCGATCTCGACTTCGCCCAGCAGCACGTCCGCATCCTCTCCGGGCTTTACGGCATGCTCAAGCCGCTCGACCTGATCCAGCCCTACCGCCTGGAAATGGGCACCAAATTCAAGAATGAAGCCGGCAAGGATCTCTACAGCTTCTGGGGCGAAACCCTGCTCAACGCGATCAATGCCGAGCTTGCAGCGATGTCGCGGCCGGTCGCGGTCAACCTCGCCTCCGAGGAATATTTCAAGGCCGCCATCGGCCGCAAATTCAAGGGCCAGCTGATCCAGCCGGTGTTTGAAGACTGGAAGGGCGGCAAATTCAAGATCATCAGCTTCTACGCCAAACGCGCCCGCGGCCTGATGACCCGTTACGCCGTGCTCAATCGCCTGACCCAGCCGGAAGAGCTGAAGAACTTCGATAGCGACGGCTACGCCTTCGCGCCGGAAGTCTCGGACGAGCAGAAATGGGTGTTTCGCCGCCGCGCCTGACACGATCTAACCTTAATCGTTATGTTGTAGTTTTTTTACAAGAAGCATTCTTGGGCTTTCAAGGTTCTGTTAAGTGCTTTTGCTGGCTTGTTCGAACTCCTCCAGCAAGTGCCTGATCCAATGCCCTTCTGGTCGCAGAAAGAGGGCAATCCGTAGTAATTTGATGGCAATTGCCGGGTTGCTATCACCGATTGCGACGGCGGCATCACGCAGTTCATAAGCATCCAGCTGGGCATAATTGTTATCGATGAACTGCAGGATATCGATTACAGCTGCGTTGGCAGAGGCCTCTGTCCAGCGATCTTGCGCAACTTCCGGATAGTCCGAGAAGTCGTCATCGAAGAGATCAGGGTTGGCAGATATAGCAAAGCGGGCATTCAGCGCCGCATTACTTTCCCGAAACTGTGCGTAATAACGCATTGCTTCGCTGCGTGATGGAAGCATCTTGCGCGTGTCGCCAGGGCTTGCCTGGCAAATGCTGCTGAGCACTGATTTGTGCCGAAGACTTCTGGTTCCGTTAATTAGGTGACCGAGTTTTATGTCGCGAAAACCAAGGGAGGTGTTTTCTTCGGTTGCTGCCATCTGGTGGCTTATCCCGAGCTGCCAGAAAAAATCGTGGACAACGTCGCCACCCAGCAACAGCTTACGATCAAATATGCGCAAGCTCAGGTTGTCCTGCCCAAAAGCGTTAGCCCACAGATCAAGGCGCCGGGCATAGTCGAGATACAGTGTATGGAAGGGGTAATTATCGGGAATGGCACGGGTCGAGTGACCAAACAAATTGTTCTCGGCTTTCCTATACAGTTTTGAACCTTCCTGATGATGGGAAATGATATGGCGATCCTGACGCCTTAGGTAGCAGATGATATGTATTTCGGTAAAGAATTTTTCCAGGCTTTCCTTGAGTTTGTTAATTGCTGCCTGTTCAAAGAAGAATGAAAAATTTTCCGAGGAAATGATGACGTTACCCTCGATTTGCGAAAGCTGCTTGGCCAGTGCGGCCGGTTCAGTAACTTGCATGCCGCGCGGTACAAGACTGTTCTCGTTAATAAAAGAAAGCCAGGAATGCACATGCGGAGTGTGTTGCTGAGGATTGTTATAGTGCTCATCAAACAGGGTCAGACCATGTGCTTTGAGTATCGCCTTGCTGCGTGTCAAAGCATATTGAATTGAGGTCGTGCCGGTTTTGTGAGAGCCGATATGAATAAATAATTTTTTATTGTCCATATTTGACCGAAGCAGAAATAAGCTGGTTTTTACGTAATAGCAGAGCCTCTTGCGAAAGGCTGATTGCGGTGGGGATATTTCGCTATGCAGGGAGAAAAGTGGGGGGCTGGCGGCTATTTCAGGCATGATGTAGTTACCAAGCCGAAACTGGATAGGTACTGCACTGTCAACCAAGTAAAATACCTGCCGGGATTGTTATTATGTCAAGCCCCGGCTGGTTATAGACACGCTTCTTGAATAATTCAGGTTTTTTTCCTTGCCCTGATTCAGCGCATTCTGAATCGAGGTTGTGCCGGTTTTGTGTGTACCGATATGAATATGGATTTTTTTCTCATAAATATATTGAGTGTGTTGTTATGTCGGTTTCTATGTGTTGAGAGCGTTTACGATTTTCGCTGCCAGTTTTCTGAAATTCATGGCTATTTTTAATAGTCTCAAAATTGCATCCAACCCAGGGGGTGTTGACGATCATCTGGTGAATGACGCAAAATCAAGTTGGCTATCAAATAGTAAGGTTTCCTTTTCGGTGTTTTATAAGTGTTGCAACCCAACAGTGATAGAAGATTTCGTCGCACCCGCGTAGGCGGGTGCCCAGCTGGATTCCCGCCTACGCGGGAATGACGATCCACGGCAGTGGTGCGCTATTACTTATAGTATGAAATACCAAAAACCATAGGTTTATTTTAATGCTTAGTGCCTTGGTTTTTCAGATTTATACAAATTTTCGAATTCTTCGAGTTTGCGTTTTATGAAAGGTCCATCCGGACGCAGGTTCAAGGCGCTACGAAGAAGTTTGATTGCCAGGGGCAGATTGGTTTGGCCAATGGCAATCGCGGCATCGCGCAAGTCGTCAGGGGTTAGATTGGCATAAGTGTTATCGAAAACTCTGAGAATATGTTCGATGGCTTCATTGGTGCTGGCTTCGGTCCACAAGTCCTGAAGATTGTCAGGGTAATCGGAAAAGTCATCATCAAACAGATATTCGTCAGTACTTATATTGAAATGCTTGTTGAGTGCAGCATTGCCAGCTTTGTAATGCTGGTAATAGTCTTGGGCGACCCTGCGGGCAGGCAACATTTTTCTGTTATCCGGTTCACCAGCCTGCAACATATGGAAAATTGATTGTGTGTGTTTAAGATTGGCGCCGTTGATCAAGTGGCCGATTTTTGTTTCCCGAAAGCCGACAGAGATGTTTTTGTCATCGATTTTTTCGTAATTTTTTATGCCGATGATGTTAAAGAAATCACGAACTACATCCCCGTCTGATAGCTTTTTCCGGTCAAATATTCGCAGGATCATGTTTTGATCGCCAAAAGCTTTTGCCCACATACTTAATCGCTGGTTATAGTCAAGATAAAGCATGTGTTTATTTTCAAATGGCGGTATGGCTTCCGTCGAGTGTCCAAAAATATCGTACTCTGGTTCCCGCGACAGCTTCGAACCTTCCTGATGATGGGAGATGATATGTTTGTCTTGGCGGCGGAGATAGCAGATTATCTTGATGGAAGAAAAAATCGGCGACAGGGACTTTTTTAATTGGTCAATATTTGACTGCAGGAAGAAAAACGAAAAATTCTCGGAAGAAATGACGACGTCGCCAGGTATTTCCGACAGGCGTTTTGCAAGTTTCTCGGGAGATTTGATATGCATTCCGGCTGGAACTACATATGCTTTGTCGACAAAGTAGACCCATGAGTGGAGGTCGGGTAGGCGCAGTTGTCCTGTTTCGCTGTTCTCGTAAAAAAAAGTTAATCCGTTATTTTTCAGGGCTTCGTGATTATGGGCCAGATTATGCTGAATTGAGGTTGTTCCAGTCTTGTGGCAGCCAATGTGAATATAGAGTTTTCTCGAGGTCATGATATTTACCGGATTGATTTTTTAATAATTTTTCGGAGGGTTAGTCCTGTGCCAGATTGCGGTTGTCCTTATCAAGATTGTTTCCTGATATTTTGTCGTGACCTATGCACTTGTCCGGACTGATGCAATGAAAGCTGTTTTTTGAGCAGATATTATGTTCGGAGGGCATAAAGTCAAGTTTGACCTCCATTGTCTGGAACTCGGCGCTGCCTGCACCTTTTCCTCCATAAAAAACCCCGTTGAAATAATTATGAATTTCGTTGCGCCCCGCGGCATTGTCGAAAATATTGTTGTCTGTAATTAAATTGGCGATACCGGTACGAACCATCTTGATGCCACCGCCGAAGTTGTTGTGAATTTCGTTATTGATAATGTAGTTCAGGCAGCCGTTATCGATGGATATTCCTGGAAGTTTACTGGAGGAAGAGCCATCAGCCAGCAGCGGGAATTCTTCAATGAAATCGGCCCTGACTTCTTCCTGGCTCAGTCTGGCACGTTCCCCATTTTGGCTGATGATGTTCTCCTGAAAAAAATTCAGGGCTGATCCCCAATCGAAACAGATACCCTCTTTATTGTTGTGAAGCAGGGTGTTCCCATGAAACGAACATAGCACCGCCCCCTCGCAATAAACGCCTTGAGCGCGATTATTGGAAAAAGTGTTGTTTTCGATATATAGCAGATTTGGTTTAGCGACTTTTTCGACAATCGATTTGTTTTCGTGACTACGTTCTGGAATCCAGCCGAATTCCACGTCATTGGTACAGTGATTTATATGCAGTCCGGCATCCCAGTTGAAATAGCCACGTCCACCATCACAAGTATTTCCATGTATCCAGCCGTGGGAGGTTTCTCCCAGGCAATAAATGCCGCTAGCGAGTCCATTGCGCAGCAGGCAATTACGGATTTCAAAAGTGCGTGAGTTGAAAATGGTAATTGCGTAACCTTCGGTATTGTCCGCAAGGAGATCGCTGACCGAGAAAATTTCGCTGTCTTCTATAATAATGACATTTCTGGAGAATGAGAAATGTCCTCCCGTGATCCGGAAATTTTTGCAGTGATTAATTCTGATGGTGAACTTTGGCCGTTCACTGCCCGGGACAAGTTTCTGCTCTACTTGTGAGAGATCAAGAATGAAATTTCGGCAATGAGTAATTTCAATACTCACGAGCGCAGCCGGGCGCAAGCTGAACGATTGCTGCTCCCGGATTTTTTCGGATATTTCTGGTAGTTCGGGAACGTTTGTTGGTAGATTCTCTAGCCAGGTATGCAGATATTTTTTTGATTGCTGTTGCATATTGACTAGTTGAGTGGGCGTAATTTGCAGCAAATGTTGTATTGATTTAGCTGCCTGGCTTGGATGTGCCCTTGCTGCATTAATCAGCGTGGCAACGAATTCCTCTTCGGATTTTGAATATTTTTTCAATGGAGTAACTCGAAATTAAATCAAATAAATTAAATTAATTGGGTTGGTCAGAGAAGTGACCGTATCATTTTCTCAACCGCCAAGCGGTAGGTTTCATGCGGAGGTCTTGACAATATTTCTGTTTTTTCAGTTGGTGCCACAAGGTCGCTCAGATCAACCAGCGATTCTAGTTCGCTGTATCTTAACTCCTCGATTAGTCTCTTGTTGCCTGGCAAATATTTTTCCATCAGGGCCTGACGTTTGGCGTTATTCAACAAGGGGCGACCTGGCTCAAGGCTGGTTCGAGTAATTTCTTCAAGTGTGCGCATTAATTCATTGCGATTTTTTGGAGATAATTGCCTTTGTTCTTCGCTGCATATTTTGTTGATTTGCTTTTTCACCCAAAGTGCTTCATTGCTCAGGCTGGGGTTTTTTTGATTGTTTGCGAGATTGAGCTTTTCTTTTTGAATGTCTGGGCAGACCGTTTCCAGAAAATCATTAACGATGTTGCATTTGTTTTTTATTATTGAATCGTAGGAGTGGCAGATAACATTTTTTCTGCCAAAGTGCGCAATCCACATTTGAATAATGCGGAGGAAACGCGCTCCAATGGTTTTTTCCGAAAATTCTTCAAAGCTCTTGGAATAATTGGATACTTTTATTGATTCGTTGTAAATCGACATCAGCCAATTGTCCTGACGGCGCAGGTAAACAAGTACCTTGACATCACAACCATCAAAATATTTCGCGGTTTCTGCAACGGTCTTTTTCAGAACTTCGTAATCATTATTTCCCCATTGCCCTTGCAGTCCAGGAACGCTGCCCGGTCGTTGGAAAAATAGTTCGGAACTGATGATTGATGTGTGGGGGGATTTGCCTTTTCGTTGCTCGAGAAAGTCGGTGTGGCGAGCATATGGGCCGAATTTCCCCAGAGGCGGAAAGTCCACTGTAGAGCCAGCACGTCTGCTCAGCTCCTGGACCAGTGCCAGATGCTGAGTATGTCCAAAGTCGGGATACAGGTAGCCATGCTCCATGAATAGCCCCCTGTTGTCATAACAAACCGACTGAATTGATGTGGTTCCCGTTTTGGGAATACCAATGTGCAGCCAAACATTGTGGCGAGCTTGAGCGTTAATAGTCATTTTGCGTCAATGGTCAAATTGTTCTTGTTGGCTGGCTTTTTTAAAGGCTACAAGCTCGATCCTGGACGACTGGCTTGGCGTTCCGAAAACAGAGATGGGCGTAGTCCAGAAAGCGTGCCGGCCCATCTTTTCCTTCACGGCGATCTGGGTGGTTTGCGTGGTAATAAATCAGGTAGTTGTTAGCCTGCAGCGGGATAATGGACTGATGTCCGGCACCTCTGGCACACTTGTTTCCACCCAGTATGGTTTCATCTGATTTACTGTAGGGGCCGTCGATTTTTGCCGAGGTGGCATAGGAGACCTGATAGCCTTCAGGTGTTGAGGCTCCGGCGGAATAGAACAGGTAATAGAGGCCGTTGCGTTTGATCAGGGTAGGGGCTTCGACGTGTTTACCCTCCCATTCTCTGTCATTGATCATCAATGCCTTGACGGTACCTGGTTGCAATTGTGCATCAGCATCAAGTTGTCCCAGCCAGATGATCGTTTTTGAATTGTCGTCGATGGTTTCCCTGGTTTTCCAGAAAAGGTAGGTCTTGCCATCTGTATCCCGATAAGGCGAGGGATCGATCGTGGTTTCGCGCTGTTCGTCGCATAGTGTAGGGGTGCTGGTAGAGTCGGTATAGGGCCCCTGAATTCGATCTGAGCTAGCTCGCCCGATACATTGTTTGCCGGACTTCCGGTCTTTGGCGGTGAACCACAGAACATACCGGTTTTCACCGAGTTTCATGATTTCCGGAGCCCAGGTAAAACCTTTTTGAGCCCAGGAGGGCAGTTGTGGCAAGGCATCACCAATATAGGTCCAACCGTCTTCGGTCGAGCTGCTGTATACCGGTACATTGGCCTGAGGACGGTTGGTGGTGAAAATATAGCGTTTTCCAGGCATTTCCTGAAAAACAAAGGGATCGGCACCCCGTACATAGTCCCCTGCCTCGATGAATCCTGAACTCCTCTGCACGGCCGATTTGTCAATGGCTTCAACTGTCATCGGTTTGCCGCGTGCGCCAGTGAAATTGGGCGGACATTGAGCCAGTGTTGCGGAACTGCTTAAACACAGGACGAGTGCTGTAATGAACAGACATTGGTTCGCAAGGGGTTTCATTGTTTTCGCCTTATCTGATTTGCCTGTTGGGTCAAGGAGCCTTCTGATATTTCTTGTTGCCAGAGGCTGATCCCTGATTATAGTGGCTAACGCCATGCCATTAAACCGATACTGCGGGCGGGCAGCAGGCATTGAATGCAAGTTATAGTTTTCGTTTTATTTTCGCATCAGCAGAGGTGCAATTTCTTCCAGGTCGGCGGCTTTTACCTGACCGAGCTTTTTCAGCAAGACCTGGCCGTTGCGGTCGATGAACAAAGTAAAGGGCAAGCCAGTTTTGCTGTTGCCGAGGGCTTGCATCAGGGGAATTCCCTGATCTTTGGCGATGAAAATCGGGTAATCCATGTCGTAAGCCCTGGCAAATTCCTTCGCTGATTCGGCCTTGTCTTCAATGCCTATCCCGAGGACTTCAACCCGGCCCTTGTGCGCGTTGCGGAATTTGATCAGTTCGGGAATCTCGGCGCGGCACGGGGCGCACCAGCGGGCCCAGAAGTTGACGATCAAGGGTTTGCCTTTGTACTGGGCCAGGGCCACGGGCTTGTCGTCGAGATTGTTCAGCGTCGCGGCGAAGAGCGGGGCCGGCGAAATTTCCTCGGCTGCGGTGGACAGGCTTAGCAGGGCAAAAATCAAAGCGGTCAGGCGGGTTTTCATGATCTCTTTCCGTGGCGGCGAGCGGGCGGCATGGTAGCACCCGGGCCGAATTTCTGCCTTGCAGGGGGATCCTGCGGCAATTTGTCGCAGAGGCTAAGTGGTGCACAGTATGAAAAAATTGATACCTGCTAATTTGCTCGGTGAGGGATGCGCGACAATGCCTTTCTTCCTGAAAATCTCGGATATCCCGCTGTGCGCAAGAAAATTCTCATTGATCTGATCGGCATGCTGCTGATCGCGCTGGTCGTTGTCGTTGGTTACAAGCTGTCGCCGCTGTTGTTGCCGAGATCCGATGTTACGGTTTTGCCGGATCTGGCTTGCGATTTGCAGCGCCAGGATTGTGCGGTAGACCTGCCGACGGGCGGAAAAATCATTTTTTCCATCGGCGCCAGGCCGGTGCCGCTGGTGACTTCCTTTCAGGTTTATGTTCGCACCAGCGGGGTGCTGGCAGAGCGGGTCGAGGTGGATTTTGAAGGTGTCGATATGAAAATGGGTCTGAACCGGCCACAGTTGAGCGCGCGTGGCGAAGACAGTTTCGTTGGCGAGGCGATCCTGCCGGTGTGTATTACCGGCAGTATGGAATGGCAGGCGACGGTGCTGCTTGAGACCAGCGCGCAGCGGATTGCCATTCCTTTCCTGTTCTCGACCGGCAAGGGGCACTGATGTCGGAACGCAGCCTGATGGTGATTGTTGCCGCTCTGGCCGCTGCCGTGCTTGGCCTGGCGCTGTTTTGGCAAGTGCCGCCGCCAGAGCGGCCATTGCCGCGTGCCGGCCTGGGGGCGGGTGGGGATTTTACGGTACAGGCTGCAGCAGGCCCCGTCAGTCTGGCTGACTATCGCGGCAAGCTGGTGCTGCTGTACTTCGGTTACACCTATTGCCCGGATGTTTGCCCGACCTCGCTGGCCGCGACCGCCGAAGGCCTGAACCGCCTGACGCCGGAAGAACTGGCGAAAGTGGCGATGATTTTCATCTCGGTCGATCCGCAACGCGATACGCCGGCACATCTCAAGGAATATGCCGAGTTTTTCCATCCGCAGATTGTCGGCGCGACGGATACGCCGGGAAAAATTGCTGAAATTGCCCAGCGCTACGGCGTGGTTTATGCGCGGCAGAAAGTCGATACGGCGGGCGATGGCTATGTCGTTGATCATTCGGCCGACACCCTGATCGTCGATCCGGCCGGCAGGTTGGTCGGCAAAATCGCCCACGCCACGCCGCCGGAGCAGGTAGTGCTGGCCATTCGTAAATATCTGTATCAACCCTGAAGGAGTCTTACCCCATGAAAAAGCTTTCCCTGATGCTCGCCACTTTGCTGTTTTCCGCCGGGGTGCTGGCCGGTGCCGCCGATGCCGTCAGCGTGCAGGATCCCTACGTCCGTCTGGCGCCGCCGAACGCACCGGCGACCGGGGGCTTCATGGTGATCCGGAACAATGGCGACAAGGATGTGAAGCTGATGAAAGCTGACAATCCGGCTTCACGCGTGACGGAATTGCACAATCACATCAATGACAATGGCGTCATGCGCATGCGCCCGGTGGCGGCTATCGAGATCAAGTCGAAGGGCGAGGCAGTGCTGAAGCCGGGCGGGCTGCACGTGATGCTGATCGATCTCAAGGCGCCCATGAAGGAAGGTGATGTGGTGCCGATTACGCTGACCTTTGACGATGGCAGCAGCAAGCAGGTTGACGCCAAGGTTCAGCGGCCGGTGCCGGTGATGGAGCATCAGCACTGATTTTTGCTGTTTTACAGGGCTTGACCGCAGGTTTTAGCGCTCAAGCCTTTCTTTCGCCCATTTTTTGCTCAACAGTCCGATCACCCGAGTTCGACAGTTACGCTCTCAACTCATTGATTTACTTAGATCGAATTTCAAAAAATGCCCCTGCAGCAGCCTTGGCTGTTGTGGCATCACGGGCGCAAGCTTTCGGATAGCTTCTGCTGGTAACGAATACGCCGCAACCAACCCTGACGCCGGAAGCAGTCCTCAGCCGCTACACGTCACTCGCCGATATCGAACGTGGTTTCAAGGTTCTGAAGTCCGAACTCGAAATCGGGCCGTGCTATCACCGCTTGCCAGAGCGCATCCGGGCGCACGCCTCAATCTGCTTCATGGCGCTGATCCTGCACCGGATTATTCGCTCACGGCTGCAAGCCGCCGAAAGCGGTATTTCGCCAGAACGCGCCATCGCACACTTGCAATGGATTCCAGCATCACCGTGTCCGCCTCCAGGGCGGAACCCCCATGGCGGACCTTTCTTCACTGACCACCGAGCAAAACAAGCTACTTCATGCACTCAGGATATAAAAACCAGTAATGCCACAGTAGCTAACGCTGCTGTAGGGGCATTTTTTTAAATACGATCTAATTAAATCAATGGGTTGAGAGCGTAACTGTCGAACCCGGATGGACATAGCGGCGATTTCTGGAGCGGGTGATCTTGACGTACATGCCCCCACAAGACTTTTTGAGAAATCCCCTTGAAACCCGTGTCAATACTGGGGGGGGTGTAAAAACAGGGGGGTATGACGAAACTGTCGAACTCGGGATGCCAGCGCTCGCCTTCGCAGCGGCAATTGACCAACGGAAAGGGCTTGTGAGGGCGGACCTGGTCGTGCGGTTGGCGTACGGCCTTGCTGTGCTCTAGAGCGGAAAGGCGTCGTACGATCCCGTCAGGGGCAGCAGCCCATGCAGACGGCGGGCATCGCCGCAGCGCATGTCGCCCTTGCCGGCATCGGCTTCCATGGCAAAATCGCGGCAGGGACTCGGGCGGTGTTCGTAGATGGTGCAGCGGACTTCGCTGCCGATGCGGCCTTCCAGGGCGACGCAACGTCGGGGATGATCGCGTGTGCCCCGCATGTGGGCGCATCGGCTGAAGATCGCATTCTGCTCGGCCAGTGCGGTCGGCACCCAACCACCGGTTTTGGTGTCGAGTTCTTGGCGCGAGAAAATTACTGGATAGGTGGCGCAACAGGCGCCGCAGCTTGTACAGATTCCCATGCTTGCTCCCCTGACGACGTCTCTTGTGCGTCGTGCGAAATTGGCAGGATTGGTGTTGGGGAGAAATCTTAGCGAAATGCAGCGGCGGCGATCAAGCGCCTCGTGGGGGCAACGCAAAAAAAACAGAAAGGGAAAAACAGAGGTCAGGCGGCATTGGTGGCATGGCGCCTGCGTTTTGCGCGAATTCTCAGCTAAGCTGCTCGCGCGAGATAGCCAGCCGATGTGAGGAGCAGTGGGACGGAGATCCAGAGTATGAACGGGCGTCTGCCTGGATCCAGAACCGCGAAGCTCGGATCTATTGGATCAGTCCAGACGGGGATGCTGCTTCCTTGCTTCAGTCTTGTGACCAGATCACGGCAACGAGTCTCGCCGAGCCTAAAATCTGCCACGAAAAACCTGCTTCCCGGGTAGGTACTTGACCAATCCTCTTGATATAATTTTAATTTGTAATTTGCCTCGTAACTGATTGATAGTTATAGGTTAAATATGACGACCTAAATATGTCAACATACTTTCAAATCTCACTGCATTTATTCACAGCACCGCATTCCTGGAACGTGCTCGCCGTAACCCTCGGCATTTCACTCGCCAACGCGATCTGCCATTCACTCATCTGATTGCCTTCCTGCTATCCGGCGTACGGGGAGCAGTGCAGGTTGAGCTTGATGCTTTCTTCGCCTTGCTGGGGCAGCGAACCCGCTTGTGTCGCATCGTCTCCGCCAGCGCTTTCTCAAAGGCCCGCAGTCGCCTCTTGGCCAATCTCTTCGACCCGCTCAACACCGAATTGCTGCGCCTGGTCGATGAGTGCGTTCCCGCTCAGCCGCTCTGGCAGGGATTGCAGGTGTTGGCCGCCGATGCCTCCAAGGTTCGCCTGACCTCGCTCGACCCAGAGGGCAAGCGCTGTATCCGTGACGCCACCTTGTTCGGCTTGTTTCGTCCTGGCATCGAGTTGTTCGATTCGCTGATTCTGCACAGCCCCTTGGTCGGCGAACGGCAGATGCTGTTCGAGCGCCTCGACCGCTTGGGCAAGCAGCAGATGCTGGTGCTGGACCGCGGCTATCCCGGCGCCTGGCTGGTGGCAAGCTTGCTCCACCGGGGGATTCCGTTCTGCATGCGCTGTGATTCTGCGTCGAGTTTTACGGCCATTACACGCTTCATGCGTTCCGGCAAAGACGAAGAGGTGGTGACTTTGCCGCCGCCGAATCGCCAGGATGCCAGCGATTATGAGTGCCCTCGCCAGGTCTCAAGCGTACGCTTGATCCGCCAGGTGACGCCAGCCGGCAAGGTACGAGTACTCATGACATCCTTGCTCGACGCCGAGCGCTATCCCGCGACGGCATTTGCTGATCTTTATCATCGCCGCTGGCGTATCGAGGAGGCCTTCAAGCGACTCAAACATCGGCTGAATATCGAGCACACTTCCGGCCTGACTTGGCTCGCTGCCTGCCAGGATGTCGGGGCCAAGATGGTCTGCGACAACCTCAATGCCTTGGCCGCTTATCTGGCAACTGAGCAACTCATCCAGCCTGACTCGCCTTGGCGGGTGAATCGCGCCATCGCTTTCAGCCACCTTCGCCGCATCCTGCCGCGCGTCCTCGCCGGCGTACTGCGCATGACCACCCGCATTGCCGCTGAGCTGTTCTCGGAAATCACCAAAAACCTTCAGAAATTTATCGCCGGCAGAACCCGATCTCGGCCAAAACGCCCCAAACCTCACAAGTCTCATACCTACAAAGCATCGATATGAGCAAGTGCCAAGTCACGAGGATTGGGTGCGTGGTGAGGGTATCGGCGGCAAGGCGCCAGATCACCGTTCTTGATCTCGGGCGGAAATTTGCCATCAAGCAGGGGGATTGACCGCTGCTGTGCAATCGCATCGAGCAGCTCTTGCAAGCGCAGGCCAGCCTGGCGGCATTTTAATGCTATAAGCATATATGGCGGGCGACCCGGTATTACGTTGAACAACTGATCGCCCGGGGCCGGTGGCGGGCGATACCGCCCTGAGCTGGGAGAAATCGCCCGTCGTGGGAAAGATAGCCACCCATCCCGGCGTGTATTGCCTGCGTAGCAACGAGCTGGACTGGGCGCTCGTTCTCGCTGCCCCGATTAAACGAACTTCTCCCCTTCGTCAACGCCAACCAGCCAAGGTCGCGCAAAGGCGCCTTGGCTTTTCACTGCCGGTAGCTGATTTCCGGGCGGACCCGGTGGCTGCTTTAGTTCAGCGCCAGGATCCAGTTGACCAGCTTGCGGGCGTTGCCTTCGGTGATGGCGACGGCGTTGGGCGGCATGGAGAGGCCGCTGACCTTGCCCTTCCAGTGGCTGCTGTAAGGGTTTGAGCCTTCGAGCACGACGCGGGTCAGGAACTCATTGGCACCGGGCTTACCCTGATATTGCTTGGCGACATCCTGCCAGGCCGGGCCAATCGGCTTCATGCCGTCAGGACCGGGTTTGCCGGTTTCGATGCTGTGGCAGGTCATGCAGCCGCTGGTCGTGGCCAGCTTGAGCATCTCGGTATCCTTCTTGGCGTCGGCCAGGGCGAACTGGCTACCGAGCAGGCCGGCGAGGACGAGGGCGAGCTTGATATTGCGGGTCATTGCTTTCTCCTTGTTGTCGGTGATGAAGCGGAAAAACCGTCATCCCCGCACCGGCGGGGACCCGGCGCTAGGCCGGACTCCCGCTGGCGCGGGAGTGACAAATACAGCCGGGCTTAGCCCTTGTGCAGCTTGAACACCCACACCGAACCGCCCTGTTCGAGGAAGTTCACGCGCTTGGCGACGTCGCCGCCCCACAGCGGCACAGCGCCGCCCCAGCCGGTGGTCACGGCGATCATCTGCTCGCCATCCTGTTCCCAGCTGACCGGCGGTGCGACGATGCCGGTACCGGTCTGGAAGGACCACAGTTCCTTGCCGGTCTTGGCATCAACACCCTTCAGGAAGCCTTCCGGGGTGCCGTAGAACACCAGACCGCCAGCGGTGGTCAGGACGCCGCCCCACAGTGGCGCGTAGTTCTTGTTTTCCCAGACGATCTTGCCGGTCTGCGGGTCCATCGCGCGCAGCACGCCGATATGGTCGTCGTTCAGTGCCTTGATGGTGAAGCCGGCGCCGAGGTAGGCCGCGCCCTTCTTGTAGGAAACCGGTTCGTTCCAGATGTCCATCGACCACTCGTTGGCCGGCACGTAGAACAGGCCGGTCTGCGGGCTGTAGGCCATCTGTTGCTGGTTCTTGCCGCCGAGGAAGGACGGGGCGGAGAAGACAACCTTGCCCTTCTTGCCTTCGGGATCATCAGCCGGGTTGCCCGGACGGCCTTCTTCGATGTAGTTCGGACGGCCGGTTTCGAGGTTGTAGCCGGTAGCCCAGGTGATCTTCTTGACGAAGGGGAAGGCGTTCAGCAGCTTGCCGTTGGTCCGGTCATTGACGAAGAAGAAACCGTTACGGTCGGCCTTGCCGCCAGCCTTGATGACTTTGCCGGTCTTCGGATCCTTGTAGTCGAAGGAAACGAATTCGTTGACGCCGTCAAAGTCCCAGCCGTCGTGCGGGGTGTTCTGGTAGTGCCAGGTGATCATGCCGGTGTCGGCATCAATGGCGACGGTGGACGACGAGAAGAGGTTGTCGCCCGGACGCAGGTGGCTGTTCCACGGCGCCGGATTGCCGGTGCCGGCGAAGATCAGGTTGGTTTCCGGATCGTAGGTCGCGCCGTTCCAGGTGGCTGCGCCGCCGGTCTTCCACAGGTCACCGGTCCAGGTGGCGTTGGTCGTGCCGGAAATGCCGATTTCGGTCTTGTTGCCATCCTTGTCGAAGGAGTAACCCATATGGCCTTCAACGGTCGGACGGGTCCACACCAGCTTGCCGGTCAGCGGGTCGCGGGCGTCGATGCGTCCGACGATACCGAATTCACCCCCGGAAACGCCAGTGATCAGCTTGCCCTTGGCAATGATCGGGGCGGCGGTGGCGGAGTAGCCGGCAGCGTAGTCTTCGAGCTTTTCTTTCCAGACCACCTTGCCGGTGTTCTGGTTCAGTGCCACCAGCTGGGCGTCGAGCGTGGCGAAGATGACCAGGTCGCCATACAGCGCGGCGCCGCGGTTGATCACGTCACAGCAGGGCATGATGCCGTCCGGCAGGCGGTGTTCGTACTTCCACAGCTTCTTGCCGGTCTTGGCGTCCATGGCGAACAGGCGGCTGTAGGAAGCGGTGACGAACATCTTGCCGTTGTGGATGACCGGCTGCGATTCCTGGCCGCGCTGCTTTTCGCCACCGAAGGACATCGACCAGGCCGGCACCAGGTTCTTGACGGTCTTGGCGTTGATCTGGGCCGACGGGCTGAAACGCTGACCCTGGGTGCCGAGGCCGAAGCTGACGACGTCGCCGGTAGTCTTGGCGTCATTCAGGATGTCGGCGTCGGTGACGGTGGCCGAGGCGCCGGTGGCAGCGACTGCCAGGGCAGCGGCCAGGGCGAGGGCCAGGGTGCTGCGCCGGGGGAAATTGCGAGTGTGCATGGAGTGTCTCCTTGATTTTTCATCGGTGTCGCGATGCCCGCGGGGAGGCAGGCGAAGCGGCAGGACTTTGCCGGCAGCCCGCTCTCCATTCCCTGAGTCGGCCTGCTGACCGGTATGACAGTCTGCAAGGCGTGTGCCACGCTCGCCGCGAATGCCCGCCAGGCCTTGTCCATGCGGGAATCGGGGTGATCGGCGGGGGGCGGGCCAAGGGTGCTGGCTGTTACGGCCGGCTGCTGAATTTGTTCGCAACTGCTCCAAAGTTGCGCAGCACCTATTGCTGCGGTCAAGGCCCAAAAATGGCAAAAATTGATCCATATCCTTTACTGAGCCCCTTGGACGCTGCAAGGGGCGATTGGCACGCGCCTTGCAGTTCTTTCCTGAAAACAAGCCCACCGGGCAAGAGGAGAGAGACAAACCATGAATTTTCCGCTTACCGCAGCGGCCATCGCCCTGATGGCACTGATGCCGGCCAGCCATGCCGCCACTCTGCAGGAAAGTGGCGATCCGCTGGGCTCGGCGCGCTGGGCGGACATGCAGAAAACCTTTCTTGGCGGCCAGCCAGTGCTCTTCGATCCACGGGTCAAGGTCACGGCGCCGTCGATTGCCGAAGATCCGCTGCAGGTGCCGGTGACGGTCGACGCGTCGGGGCTGCCGAAAGTTCAGGAAGTCATCGTTTTCGCCGATTTCAATCCGATTGTCGAAGTCCTGCGCTTCTATCCCGAAGGCGCGCGCAGCAGCCTGGGCTTTCGCGTCAAGCTGCAGCAGTCGACGCCGGTGCGCGCTGCGGTGCGCACGGCGGATGGCATCTGGCATATCGGCGGCACCTGGGTCAATACCGTCGGCGGCGGCTGCACGGCGCCGTCGGCTGCTTCCGGTTCGCCGGCCTGGCAATCACGGCTCAACGAAATCACCGGCCGGCAATGGTCGGAAGGCCCGAACGCCGGCCGCCTGCGCTTGCGCATCGTGCATCCGATGGATACCGGCCTGATTGCCGGCACGCCGGCCTTTCATATCGAGGAAATCCAGTTTAGCGAGCCGGATGGCCGGCCGTTGATGCGCGTGAAAATTGCCGAGCCGGTCGCCGAAAATCCGGTGTTTACCTTGCAGCGCGACAGCGGCGGCGGGGCCATTGCTGTTGAAGGCCGCGACAACAACGGCAATCGTTTCAAGGCGGAGATCGCGCCATGAAGCGCTATCTTCTGACGCTATTCCTGGCCGTTTTTGTTGTACTGCTATCGCTGCCCGGCGAGGCGGCCGACTTCGACTACCACCTGCAGGCCCAGCCTGTCGCTGACGGGGTTTATACCTTCATCGGCCGTAGCGAAGATTTCAACACCGTCAATGGCGGCAATATCGTCAATACCGCTTTCATCGTCGCGCCGCAGGGCGTCATCGTTATCGACAGCGGTCCGTCACTGCGCTACGGCCAGCAGATGCGCGCCGCCATCGCGGCCATCAGCCCGCTGCCGCCGGCGCTGGTGATCAACACCCATCATCACCCCGACCATTTTCTCGGCAACCAGGCCTATGCCGAACTGCCGATTGCCGCGCTGGCCGGTACGCTCAAGGGCATCGCCGCCGATGGCAATGCCTTTGCCGAAAACCTTTACCGCATGAGCGGCGACTGGATGAAGGGCACTGAAGTTATAGCGCCGACCCGCGTCCTGGTCGCCGGGCCGCTTGACGTCGCCGGCCGCCGCCTGCGCCTGATTTCCCTCGACGGCCATACGGGCGCTGACCTCGCGGTCTACGACGAAGCCAGCGGCGTGCTGTTTGCCGGTGACCTGACCTTCAACGGCCGCGCTCCGACTACGCCGCACGCCGACATCGGCCACTGGCTGGCGGCGCTGGATCAAATTGAAGCGATTACCCGCGAAGCCGGCTTTCGTGCGCTGGTTCCCGGTCATGGCGCCGTGACCCGCGATGCCGCGCCGATCCGCCGCACGCGGGCCTGGTTGACCTGGCTGCAGGCAACGCTGCGCGAGGCCGCACGCGCGGGCCTGGAAATGAACGAAGTCCTGGCCCGGCCGCTGCCGGCGGAATTTGCCGATTTGCCGGTGGCGGCCAGTGAATATCGCCGCTCGGTCGGTCATCTCTTTCCGGCTGTCGAAGCCGCAGAGTTGGGCGCCAGCGGGAGCGTCAAACAATGAGTTCGGCCATGAGCGCGAGCTTGGCCATGCCTCACGGTCTTGCCGGCGAATTTGCCCCGATTTCTGCGGTCGACCGCAGATTTGGGGTGATTTTGCTCGCCTCGCTGGCTTTGCATGCCTTGGTTGGCTTGTTCATGAACCTGCCGCAGCGCTCGCCCGAGCCGCTGACCCTACAGGCCAGCATTCGCTTGATCGCTGCCGCGACGCCGGTCGCGCCAG
>JAVBXO010000076.1 GCA_030824535.1 Azonexus sp.
GTGATGCAGGTAAACAGCCCGACCGGGATGCTCAGATCGACATTTTTCAGGTTATTGCCGGTGGCGCCGAGGACCTGCAGCTGTTTTTCCGGATTCTGCGGTCGACGCTTCCCTGGGACCGAAATTGACTTGAGGCCCGACAGATAGGCGCCGGTCAGCGAGGCCGGGTTGGCGGCAACTTCGGCCGGGGTGCCGTGGGCGACCACCGCGCCGCCATGCACGCCGGCGCCGGGGCCGATGTCGACGACGTAATCGGCGCTGCGGATGGCGTCTTCGTCGTGTTCGACGACGATCACGGTATTGCCCATGTCGCGCAGGTTCTGCAGGGTGTGCAGCAGGCGGTCGTTGTCGCGCTGGTGCAGGCCGATCGAGGGTTCATCGAGCACATACATGACGCCGGTCAGGCCCGAGCCGATCTGCGAGGCCAGACGGATGCGCTGTGCTTCGCCGCCGGACAGCGTTTCCGCCGAACGTTCAAGGCACAGGTAATCAAGGCCGACGTTGATCAGGAAGGAGATGCGGGCGGTGATTTCCTTGAGGATCTTCTCCGCTACTTGCGCCTTGGCGCCGGTCAGCGTCAGGCAATTGAAGTAATTGCGCGCTTCGCCGAGCGGCAGGCGGTTGATTTCGTGCAAGGTGAGCGTTCCCACGCGCACATGCCGCGCTTCGGTGCGCAGGCGCGAGCCGGAACAGGTCGGGCAGGTCGAGTTGGAAATGTATTTGGCCATGTCCTCGCGCACCGCCTGCGAGTCGCTGGCGCGGTAGCGGCGTTCGAGGTTGGGGATGATGCCTTCGAAAGTATGGCTGCGGTCAAAGCGCGTGCCTTTTTCGTTTTCGTAACGGAAGCGGATTTCGACCTTGCCCGAGCCGTAGAGAATCAGTTGTTTGACCTCGTCGGAAAGTTGGGCAAAAGGCGTGTCGACCGCAAAACCGTAGTGCTCGGCCAGCGATTCGATGATCTGGAAGTAGAACTGGTTCTTCTTGTCCCAGCCACGGACCGCGCCGGCGGCCAGCGATAGTTCCGGGTTGGTGACGACGCGTTTGGGGTCGAAGAACTGGATGACGCCGAGGCCGTCGCACTTCGGACAAGCGCCCATCGGATTATTGAAGGAAAACAGGCGCGGTTCGAGTTCCTGCAGCGCATACGAGCAGACCGGGCAGGCGAATTTGGCCGAGAACATGTGTTCGGCGTTGCTGTCCATTTCCAGCGCAATCGCCCGGCCGTCGGCATGGCGCAGCGCGGTTTCGAAGGATTCGGCGAGGCGCTGGCGCATGTCGTCGCGCACCTTGAGTCGGTCAACCACGACATCGACGGTGTGCTTGTGCGTCTTGGCCAGCTTGGGCACGGCGTCGATTTCATAGACCGTGCCGTCGACCCGTACGCGGGCAAAACCCTGGGCGCGCAGTTCGGTGAATAGCTCCAGTTGCTCGCCCTTGCGATTGGCGACCACCGGCGCGAGGATCATCAGCTTGGTTTCGGCGGGCAGGGCGAGCACGGTATCGACCATCTGCGACACCGTTTGCGCTTCCAGCGGCTGATTGTGTTCGGGGCAGTAGGGCGTGCCGACGCGGGCGTAGAGCAGGCGCAGATAGTCGTGGATCTCGGTGACGGTGCCGACGGTCGAGCGCGGGTTGTGCGAGGTGGCTTTCTGTTCGATGGAAATCGCCGGGCTCAGCCCCTCAATCAGGTCGACGTCGGGTTTTTCCATCAATTGCAGGAACTGCCGGGCGTAGGCCGACAGCGATTCGACGTAGCGGCGCTGCCCCTCGGCGTACAAGGTGTCGAAGGCCAGCGAGGATTTTCCCGAGCCGGACAGCCCGGTAATCACGATCAACTGGTTGCGCGGCAGGTCGAGATTGATGTTCTTCAGATTGTGCGTGCGCGCGCCACGAATGCGGAGGGTTTCCATCGCTGTTCTGCAAGGGTTGGAGTGAAGGGGGGAACTATACGCAAAAGTATCGGGGCTGACACTCGAAACTGTATGGGCATACAGTTGGTGGCGTTTGCGCAACACGAGTAAATGCTTGATTTCTTATGCAGCTTGACCCGGGATTGGCGCCAAGTGGATACTGCCACTGGCCTTGAGCAATACCCGCGCCAGCCTTCCCTTGTTATGCCGAACCCTCCATTGCCGGACCATTCCAGATCATGACAGACCTCGCTCAAACTGCCCTTTTTCCTGCCTTGCCGACCAGCCTGGCGCAGCGTTACGAAATTCGCCGTGAACTGGGGCAGGGCCAGGCGAGCCGGGTTTTCCTGTGCTGGGACAGTTACACCGAGCGCGAAGTCGCACTCAAGCTGGGGCGGCCCGAAGTGCTCCAGGGCAGCATTGACGATGCCGCCATGCGCAAGGCCTGGCTCAGCGAGGTCAGGATAGTCGGCAATATTCGCCATCCGTATGTGTCGGAAATTTACGACGCCGGCTTTTCCGACGGCCTGGCCTATGTCGTCGGCGAGTATTTTGCCGGCGGCAGCGTCGCCCGTTATTGCCGGCCAACGCAGCTCAAGTCGCCGGGTGAGGTGCTTGAAATCATCCACAAGTGCGCCAGTGCGCTCGAGCATCTGCGCCAGGCGGGGGTGTTGCATCACCATATTCGGCCGGAAAATATTTTTGAAATCGGCAGCCGCCAGGCAAAAATCGCCGATTTCGGCGCCTTCCGCTGGTGGCGCGGGGTCGGTGAGGACAGCGTACTGGCCTATGCCGCGCCCGAGTTCCTGCGTGCCGGCGAGCATGGTGTGCAGTCCGACATCTATGCGCTGGGCGTGGTTTTCTATCAATTGCTGGTCGGCAAGCTGCCCTTCACCGACCGCGATCCGGCGGTGGTGCGCCAGTTGATTCTCGATGGCGCACGCGTGCCGCTGTGGCAATTGCGTCCCGAATTGCCGCTCAGTCTCGATGAATTGCTCGGCCGCATGCTCGCGCCGGACCCGGTCGAGCGTTACCGGAGCTGGCTGGAAGTCCTGGTCGCGATCAGCGAATGCAGCGCCGGGCCGCTGGGCTTGTCGGCGGTCAGTGACCGTCCCTCGGATGCCGAGTTGTATGAAAGGCTGCGTGCCCTGCCGCTGCTTAACCGCCTGGATTCGACGCAGATCTGGGAGTTGATCGGCATTTCGCAGTGGCGCAACGTCGCGGCCGGCACCCGTTTGATCCACGAAGGCGACGATGCCAAGTCCTGTTACATCCTGCTCGGCGGTGAGGCGCGGGTGACGCGGGAAGGCAAGCTGATTGCATTCCTTGATGCCGGCACGCTGTTCGGCGAGCTGGCTTTTGCCGAAGATCCGCCAGAAAAGCGGGCGGCGACGGTGGTTGCCGGGACAGCGGCGACAGTCGGGAAATGGTCTTACACACATTTGCTGCGGGCTTCGCATGGTTTGCAGTCGCGCCTGCTGGAAATCTATTTCCGCTTGGCGGCCCAGCGCCTGCGCCAGTCTGACGAGCGCTATTTGCGCCTCTATCGCCAGCAAGGCCCGACGCCGCCAAAGGCCTGAGCCGCGCCGACGCGCGCCAGCTGGCCGGGCCGGGGGCGGGTTTCGCGGTAAACGCTGCTAATATTGGCTTTTTCGCTGCGATGCAACATTCCCCTGCCCATGTCCGCACCCACTGATCGCATGAGCCCTGAAGAGCGCCGTGTTGGCGCCTCGCTGGCTTCCATCTTCGCCTTGCGCATGCTCGGCCTGTTCCTGATATTGCCGGTATTCGCCCTGTTTGCCCGCGATCTGCCGGGAGGGGATAACCGGGCGCTGGTCGGCTTTGCCCTCGGTGCCTATGGTCTGACGCAAGCCCTTTTCCAGATTCCCTACGGCATCGCTTCCGACCTCTGGGGGCGCAAGCCGGCGATTGTCACCGGGCTGTTGATCTTTGCCCTGGGCAGCTTTGTCGCCGCCTGGGCGCCGAATATCGAGTGGATCATCGTCGGCCGGGTGCTGCAAGGCGCCGGGGCGATTTCGGCCGCAGTGACGGCGCTGGCCGCCGACCTGACGCGCGAAGAACATCGCACCAAGGTCATGGCCATGATCGGTTCGTCAATTGGCCTCGTATTCGCGCTCTCCCTGGTTGGCTCGCCGCTGCTCTACGGCTGGATCGGCATGGGCGGCCTGTTTTCCCTGACCGGCGTGCTGGCGCTCGCGGCTATCGTGCTGCTGCTCAAGGTCGTCCCGGCGGCGCCAGTGCCGAAGGGGCACATCAAACTGCCAATGCGTCGCGTGCTTACCGATCCTGACTTGCTGCGCCTGAATTTCGGCATCTTTGTGCTGCACGTGGTGCAGATGGCCATGTTCGTTGTTCTGCCGCATGCCCTGGTCGATCATGCTGGCCTGGCGGTGGCGGCGCACTGGCAGGTTTATCTGCCGGCGGTGCTGCTGTCGTTTGCGGTGATGGTGCCGGCGATCATTGCCGCCGAACGCAAGGACAAGATGCGGCCGATTTTCCGCGCTGCCGTGGCCCTGCTGGTCATCGTGCAACTGGGTTTGTGGTTCACCGGGCAAAGCCTGTGGTCGCTGGCCTTGTGGCTGATGCTGTTTTTCGTCGCCTTCAATGTCCTTGAGGCGACGCTGCCGTCGCTGGTTTCGCGTACCGCCCCGCCGGAAGCCAAGGGCGCTGCGCTGGGCGTGTACAACACGACGCAGGCCATCGGTCTGTTTCTCGGCGGTGCGCTTGGGGGCTACCTGGCGCAAAATTTCGGCGATAATGCCGTTTTTTCCGCCTGTGCCGGGCTGGCCTTTGTCTGGCTGGTCGTGGTCGGCAAAATGAATTTTCCGTTGCGGCGCACGGCGACCGCAGCGGCTCAAACTGTTTAGGAGAGTGGGCTCATGGCATCGGTAAATAAGGTGATTCTCGTCGGTAATCTGGGACGCGACCCGGAAGTGCGCTATACGGCGACGGGTGATGCGCTGTGCAACCTGAGTCTGGCGACGACCGATAATTGGAAGGACAAGGCCACCGGCGAACGCAAGGAAGTCACCGAGTGGCATCGCGTTGCCTTCTTTGGCAAGCTCGCCGAGATCGCCGGTCAGTATTTGAAGAAGGGCTCGCAGATCTACGTCGAAGGCAGCCTGCGCACTCGTAAGTGGACCGACAAGGATGGTCAGGAGCGTTACACGACCGAAATCCGTGGCGATCAAATGCAGATGCTGGGTGGCCGCCAGGGCATGGGCGCACCGGCTGCGCCAGGCAGTGGTGGTGGCGGTGCTTACGATGCCCCGCCGCAGCCCGACTACGCGCCGGCGCCGCCGAAGAATCGTCCGAAGCCTTCATTTGACGATCTGGGTGACGATATCCCGTTCTGATAGCAGCCTGCTGCCGAGTTGTACATGAAAAAGCCCGGAATCCTTGATGGATTCCGGGCTTTTTCACGTTTTCAGACAAATTTACCGTTTGCTTATGCAGTGTGCAATTAAGCACACGGATTGTTTCAATGATCGTGAGAAATCCATGTTTGTTGACCTAGGTCTACAACACTGCCTTTTATCCGCTGCTAATCTGCGGCCCTGAAGCTGTATCGGGGTATTTCCCGATGCACTGTGCCTGCGACTTCGGAACCGTTCCTGCGGTTTCCACAACTGTTTTCAGTTGAAACTTTCGTTGTTTTATAAGGGGGTAATAAAAATGCTTGCCGACATGCTCAAGGCAGTACTCACGCAATTGAACAGCAGCTCCGCCGATATCGAAGCCTCCGCGATTATTTCCAGCGATGGCCTGATGATGGCCTCAATGCTGCCGCAAGGCTTTGATGAAGATCGTATTGGTGCAATGAGTGCCGCCATGCTTTCGCTCGGTGACCGTACCGCCCAGGAATTGACCCGTGGCCGTCTTGAGCAAGTGCTGATCAAGGGCTCGCAGGGTTATGTGCTGCTTACCGGGGCAGGCAAGGAATCCGTGATCACCGTGCTGGTGGCGCCCAATGCCAAGCTCGGCCTGGTTTTCCTCGACGTCAAGCGTGCCGCTGAAAGCCTGTCCAAGATGATCTGACCGGTGGGCCGTGTCGCCGCGCCTTGCGCTCGGGCGACCATGGTTCACCTTGCCGGGAGATAGTTTCATGAGTGCATTTTTTTTCCAGAGAATCAACGACCATCTGCAGTATTTGCGCAAGCTGGAAAAGACCCTGAAGGACGAGGGCGATTTCCAGGGGGCGGCCCATACCGATTGCAAGCTGGGCAAATGGATGTATGGCGATGGTCGCCAGGAAGTGCAGGAACTTGGCGAGCAGGGCGTGCAGATTTTCGACGCGCTGTTTGACAAGCATCAGTCCTTCCACGATGCCGGCGCGCGGGCGCTGGCGGCCAAGCTCGCCGGGCAGAGCGAGGCGATGAGCAAGGAAGTTACCGAAATGATCCGGATGTCGAACGTGCTGATTGCCGGTCTGACCGAGCTGGATCGATTGGGGCAGAAGAAGTAGCTGCTGTTCTGTCTGACGCTTCCGGATTGTCTGTCGGGCCTCCTCGGAGGCCCGTTTTCTTGTCAGCTTTATCGGCCATTTCCGGCCGCCTGTCATTCGTCCGGCGACTCATGTAAACTCCGCGCTCGCGCGTGCCGTCTCGGCCTGGGCGGCGGTATCGTAACCGGTGGCAAGGATTGTCGCCGGCTTGTGCAGGAAGCAGTTTGAAGAGGCGTCCATGAGCAGCAAGGACGTTTCATCAGCGAAGGAAAACCATGAGTCATCCCCAACAGGCCGGCGATATTTCCGGCAAGCGTCTGGCTACCTTGGCCCTCGCCGCACTCGGCGTTGTTTATGGCGACATCGGCACCAGTCCGCTCTACGCGGTCAAGGAAGTCTTTGCCGGCAACCACCCGATCCCGGTGACCGAGGCCAACATTTACGGCAGCCTGTCGCTGTTTTTCTGGGCGCTGATCATCATCGTCTCGATCAAATACGTGATTTTCATCATGCGCGCCGACAATCGTGGCGAAGGCGGCATCATGGCGATGATCGCGCTGGCGCTGCATGACGCCCAGGGCAAGCCGAAACGGGCCAAGGCGATCATGATCGTCGGCATTCTCGGGGCGGCGATGTTCTACGGCGACGGCATGGTCACGCCGGCGATGTCGGTACTTTCGGCGGTCGAAGGCCTGGAAGTGGCGACGCCGGCCTTCAAGCCTTTTGTCATTCCGATCACCATGGTCGTGCTGTTCGCGCTGTTTTTTGTCCAGCGCCAGGGAACGGCACTGGTCGGCGCCTTCTTCGGCCCGGTGATGGTGCTGTGGTTCAGCACGCTGGCTTTCCTGGGGCTGCACAATATCGTTGATCATCCGGCGATCCTGCATGCACTGAATCCGCTCTACGGCGTCGAATTTCTTTTGGCCAACAAGGCCATGGCGCTGGTGGCGATGGGTAATGTCGTACTGGCCGTGACCGGGGCCGAGGCACTGTATGCCGACATGGGGCATTTCGGCCGCAAGCCTATCCAGCGTGCCTGGTTTGCCTTTGTTCTGCCGGCGCTGGTGCTCAATTACTTTGGTCAGGGGGCGCTGATTCTTGGTGACCCGACCGCGGCACAAAATCCCTTCTTCCTGTCGGCGCCGGACTGGATGCTCTATCCGCTCGTCGGCCTGGCCACCGTGGCGACGGTGATTGCCTCGCAGGCAGTCATTTCCGGCGCCTTCTCGGTGACCCGTCAGGCCATGCAGCTGGGCTTCATGCCGCGCATGGAGGTGCAGCACACTTCGGAAAAGGAAGCCGGGCAAATCTACCTGCCGGCGGTGAACTGGGGCTTGATGCTGGCGGTGATGATCCTCGTGCTTGGCTTCAAATCGTCGAACAACCTGGCCGCCGCCTACGGCATTGCCGTGACCGGCGACATGGTCATTACCTCGATCCTGGCCACGGCAGTCGTCGCCAAGGGCTGGGGTTGGGGCTGGCTGCGCGCCACTGCCTTGTTCTCGTGCTTCCTCGTTGTCGAGCTGATTTTCCTCGCCGCCAACATTCTTAAAATTCCCGATGGTGGTTGGTTCCCGCTGGTTGCCGGGGTGGTTGTTTTTGTGCTGATGACGACCTGGAATCGTGGTCGCGAGCTGCTCGCTGAGCGGCTCAAGGGCGAACGCCTGGAACTCTCGTTGTTTCTCGATTCGCTGGCTTCTTCGATGCCAACCCGCGTTGCCGGTACGGCCGTATTCCTGAACGCCGACCCCAAGGGCGTGCCGCATGCGCTCTTGCACAACCTGATGCACAACAAGGTGCTGCACGAGCGCGTGGTGCTGGTGTCGGCGCAGTTCTACGACGTTCCCTTCGTGCCGGACATCGACCGGGTGGAAGTGCGCCAGCTCAAGGAAAACTTCTGGAGCGTGATCGTCCAGTATGGTTTCAAGGACGATCCGGATATTCCCGCTGCCCTGCAACTCTGCGCCAATGCCGGGCTGGAGTTCAGTTCGCTGGAAACCTCGTATTTCATCGGCCGCGAAACCCTGATTCCCCGCCTGGGTTCCGAACTGGCTTTCTGGCGCGAAAAGATTTTTGTCGCGATGTTCCGCAACGCCGGCTCGGCCACGGCCTTCTTCAAGATTCCCAGCAACCGCGTGGTTGAACTGGGAACGCAGGTCGTGCTGTAAGGCATTCGCGGCATTTTGCCCCTGATTTTGCGGTCGACCGCAAAATCAGGGGCATTTTCACGTTCAGGCGTTCAGGACAAAGGCGCTTCGGCTGCACCGCCGGCGGCGATCCGCGCATGCCAGTCGGCCAGCGCATTGCCGCGACAGCTGCCATGGCCCTTGATCCAGCGGATTTCTGCCCGCTCCAGCCAAGCGGATAGGCCGGCGGCTTCGGGCATGGCCGCCAGCGCCGGATCTTGCGCCAGGCCATCGACTTTGGCCCGTAGCAGCCGGGTGACGGCATCGTGATTGTCGGAAAACAAGGCCAGCGCTCGGTCTGGAAAATGTACTTGCGTTTGCTCCAGAGCGAATAGCGCGGCCAGCAACTCAAGCATGTTGCTGCCACAAGGCGGAACGCTGCGGGTCAGCGCCAGAGCAGCTTGTCCCGCATTCCTGAACAGGATGGCCGCCAGCCCGCCGTGGGCCAGCTGGCTGGCATCGCTGAAGACCAATACATGGTTGGGGTAAAGCTCAGCCAGGCGCAAGGGCAGGGGGCCGGCCGAGAGGTGAATCGCTGGCTGGCTTTTCTTTTTTCGTCTTTTGCTCATGATCGTTCGGGAAACACTTGCTTACGTTTCTGCGTCGAAAGCCACCTGGGTTTTTGAAATATTTCTGAAATATATGGCTATAATTTTAAGCATAAGAAATCATTAATTTGCTTAGGGAGAAGCCCATGGTCACATATTTCAAGCAGCTTTTTTTCGGAACTATTCTGCTTTTTGGCCTATTTTCAGCCGGTTTTGCAGAAGATAGCATTCTCGGCGCTGGCTCGTCGGCAGCCGCGCCGCTCTACCGTCTCTGGGCGCAGGAGTACAGCAAGACGGGAGCCTCCGCCGTGGCCTACGAGTCGATTGGTTCAGGTGCGGGTATGGAGCGCATTCGCCAACGACAGGTCGATTTTGGTGCCTCTGACATCATTTCTCCCAAGCCTGGTTTGTCCAGTGAGGGCTTGGTGATGTTTCCGACGGTCATTTCCGGCATCGTGCCGGTCGTCAATGTACCGCATCTCGCGGCGCCGTTGCGTCTTACGGGTGATGTGCTGGCACGTATCTACCTCGGGGAAGTTACTCACTGGAATGCCCCGGAAATCGCTGCGCTGAATCCGAAAATCAGTTTGCCGGGGCTGCAAATTCACCCCGTTTGCCGGGGCGAAAGTTCGGGGACGACCTACTATCTGGCGGAGTACCTGAGCAAACTCAGTCCGGCCTGGAAGACACGCTTTGGCGTCGCGGCCAAGTTCGATTGGCCGAGTGTCTGCACCTTGGTCAAGGGGAGCAGCGAGATGTCGAAGACCGTGCGCAATATTGAGGGGGCGATCGGCTACATCGATTACGGCTTTGTCCTTGAAGACAAATTGCAGGCGGTTCAGATGCGTAACCAGGCCGGGCGCTATCTGACGGCTTCGCCAGAAGCTTTTCGCTCGGCAGTCCTGAATAGCGCCTGGTCCGGTCGGGGCGATTTCTCGGCCAGCCTGATCGATTTGCCGGGCGATGGGGTCTGGCCGATCAGCATGGGGACTTTTATTGCCCTGCCCAAGGTGGCGCGGGATGCGGCCCGGACGGCGAAGGCTATTCGCTTCTTCGTCTGGGCATTCGGGCGCGGTGATGAACTGGCTCGCCAGACAGGCTTTGTTCCCTTGCCGGAAACCGTGCAGGCCAGTGCTTTTCGCGAGATTGCCAGCGTTCAGGGGGCCAAGGGCGAGGCCATTGGCCTCGAAGCGCTCACCGTGCTGAATAAGCCGGGCAGTTGATGCCCTGATCCGCCGCTTACAGGCGGCGGATTTTTTCCAGCAGCGCGGTCGTCGATTTCTGGTGGATGAAGGGAATCGAATGCACCACGCCGCCCCAGCCGCGTACTTCGCTGCAGCCGACAATCTTCTCGACCGGCCAGTCGCCGCCCTTGACGAGGATTTCCGGCCGGCAGTCGAGAATGCGCTGGAGCGGGGTGTCTTCGTCGAACCAGGTGACCAGCGCCACGCAATCGAGGGCGGCCATGACGGCCAGGCGGTCGGCCAGGGCATTGACCGGGCGATCATCACCCTTGCCCAGGCGCTTCACGGAAGCATCGCTGTTGAGCGCGACGACCATACTGATGCCAAGTGCCGCGGCTTGCGCCAGATAAGTTACGTGACCGCGATGCAGGATGTCGAAGCAGCCATTGGTGAATACCAGCGGCCGGGCCAGGTTGGCGGCTCTTGCGGTCAACTGCTCGGGCGGGCAGATTTTGGCTTCGAAATTGGGCAGGGGGTAATCCATGGCAGTCACTGGGCAAAAAGCAAAGGACGCCATTCTAGAGCCAAGCCGGTGGTGGCAGTACGGGATCGGGCGTTTTGCGGCTTTATTGTCGAGGGCGGGAACTCGCCGCACCTGTCGATGCTCACAGAGCTGTGGCGCCTTTTCTAGGCGTAGTAATCGCGAAACAGGCTGCCCATGTTTTCGCGGCTGACAAAGGAAGCGAAAATGCTGTCAAAACTGCCCTTGTTCTTTTCCCTGGCCGGCTTGCTGGGGCTCGGCGTCGTTTCCGAGGCTCGTGCTGCCGAGTGTCCGCCCCTGTTGCAGCACAGTTTTCCCAAGCTCCAGGACGCCACGCCGATGCCGCTTTGCCAATACGCCGGCAAGGTCGTCCTGGTCGTCAATACTGCCAGCTACTGCGGCTTTACCTCGCAGTACGATAGCCTGGAAAAGCTCTACGCGCGCCTGAAGGGGCGTGGCCTGGTGGTTCTCGGCTTTCCATCGAACGATTTTGGTGAGCAGGAGCCGGGCGCCGACAAGGAAATTGCCGATTTCTGCCGCCTGACCTACGGCGTCGAGTTTCCGATGGTGGCCAAGACGGTGGTCAAGGGCGACGCCGCCAATCCCTTTTACAAGCAGCTGGCGGAAATTTCCGGGAGTCGGCCAAAGTGGAACTTCCACAAGTACCTGATTGACCGTAGCGGTCGTCAGGTCGTCGCCTACAGTAGCCTGACCAAGCCGGATGACAGCGATCTGCTGGCGAAAATTGAGGAGTTTCTGAAGTAGGGCTGCTTGACCAGGCTGCCGCCCTGGTTTGCTATTCCCTGCCGTCAGGCGCATAGTGCGCTGCCGAATCAGGATGTGCTGCGGCAATCTCACGCCCTGCTTTTGCCGGGACGTTCAGTCGATTTACCTCTGGATCTCATGCTGCAGTCAGCAATCTCGGGGATCACCAGAGAAAGATGCAGACATGTCGCACCCTGACAACGAGCGCTGGCAACAGTGCTGGCGTGATCGTGCCATCGACTTTCATCAGAAAACCGTCAATCCCTTGCTCGTTCGTTATTGGCCGCAGCTCGGTCTGGCGCCGACGGACAAAGTCTTTGTGCCGCTGTGTGGCAAAAGCCGGGATCTGCTGTGGCTGCATCAGCAAGGGCATGCGGTTACCGGGGTCGAGTTGAGTCCGATTGCCGCGCGGGCATTCTTCAAGGAAAGCAAGCTGCAGGCGCAGCGCAGCCGCGTCGGGGATTTTACGCAGTGGCAGCATCATGAATTGCGGATTTTCTGCGGGGATTTTTTCAACCTGACGAGCGCCGACCTGCTTGGCGTCAAGGCCGTCTATGACCGGGCCTCGCTGACCGCTCTCCCCGAGGATGTCCGGGTGCAATATCTGGCGCACCTGCTGGCTATCCTGCCGGCCGATTGTAGTGTCCTGCTGCTGACCATTGAAGATGTAGACGACGATGAGTCGGATGAAGAGTCGCAGGCGATCTCCCAGGAAATCACTGAACTCTATGGTGCGGGCTTCAAGGTTGTGCTGGAACACGTCGAGAGCCTGCTGGAGGCTTCGCCCGACAGCGCGATCAGCGAACCGATCCGCGTCGTGCACAAGGCGTATCTGATGACGCCGAAAGTATTGCTGGCAGCGGCTTGAGCGGGCTTCGAAAACTTATTTTCACTTTATGCGAAATATTGTTTGCTATTTATTCTCATGCGGCGCATAGTCTGTCCCGCGATTCTCAAGTAGTGCTGTTGGCTTTCGGTTTAATAACCGCGTCCGCGCGGGTTTGTTCTCCAATTTTCACCTCGCCGTCTTGATACTCGTCCCACCGTTTTTCGGGGCGTGGCCCCTATATATATTTTTTGGAGATTCAAGACATGGCTACAGGTACCGTTAAGTGGTTCAATGATGCAAAAGGTTTCGGTTTCATTACGCCGGACCAAGGTGGCGAAGATCTGTTCGCTCACTTCTCTGCCATCACCACTTCTGGCTTCAAGAGCCTGGCCGAAGGCCAACGTGTCAATTACGACACCGTTAAGGGCCCGAAGGGCATGCAAGCAGCTAACATCCAGCCGCTCTAAGCGCTGAATTCAGGCTCCGCAGTTGTAAAACTGCGGCGAAGCGGCCCGGTCTAACCGGGCCGTTTGTTTGGCAATATCAGGGCAGCTCCCGGAAATATTGCGAAGCGCAAGGCTTCGTGATCGAGTTCAGCCCTTGGGCGTTTTCTCCTGGCTCAGGACAACGCTTTTCGTATCCCACAAGAAGAATGCGCCTGCTGCGCATCGACCTGTTGGTCAGAGCCTCAACAAAAGCAAGTAAGCGGGGATCGCCCGTAGTGAGTGTTAATGCAAATTGAAATGTCGCGAGCGCAAGCTCAACAAATGTGTGCCGAGTCTGGTGTGAAAATTCTGCCTTACGGTAATGCCTGGTGGTTGCTGGGCAACGGGGTCAATCGAGTGGTTGCCAAGCTCGAAGGCCTCTCTATCTGTGATCTGACACCTTTTCAGATCATCGCCCGCTGAGCTTCAGCGTGGCATTGCGCCTCTTTTGACGAGGCGGCAATAATAATTTTCCGGCGGCGCATATGCGCCGCGTATCGGAAAATAAATATCCTGGTTTTAGGCTGCTGTTGGTGGTGCCCCTGTACCGGCACGGACATGACGGGCAAACTCCGCCTGGCGGCTAGCCGTTTCGCGGTTGATGGCCGTCTGTTGCCGGCCAAAATCATCGCGTACAGGCTGTGCCTGGGTTGCCGCCTCGATACTGCGCAGGCAACGCCAGCGCATGCCCTGGCGGGTGGAGTAAAGCCGCATCTGATCCTTGGGATGGTGAACGCGGCAGCAGTAGCAGAATTCCATTTCCATCATCACTGGCTCCTGGGTCGGTGGCGATGCCTAGATTGCCCGGTAAATGTTACCGCGACATGACCGGCCGTGTCAGCGATTTGTTGCGCTTGCGGCACACCGCAAGCGCTGCTCGCCGATCTCCCTTAGAGTACGACTTGCGAGCCCAGTTCAACCACCCGGTTGGATGGGATCCTGAAGAAGGCCGTGGCGCTGCCGGCATTTCTGAACATCGCGACAAAGATCAGCGCGCGCCAGTAGGCCATGCCGGAACCCAGCTTGGGGATCAGGGTTTCACGGCCGAGGAAGAACGAGGTATCCATCATGTCCAGTTCCAGACCAGCATCGGCACACAGATTCAGGGCTGCCGGAATGTCCGGTTCGTCCTTGAAACCATACTGCACGACGACTTGAACAAAGTTTCCGGCTAGGCGATGCAGTTCAACGCGGTCGACATCGGGAACGTAGGGCACATCAAAGACCTTGACGCTGAGAATCACCACCTGCTCATGCAGCGCCTTGTAGTGCTTCAGGCTGTGCAGCAAGGCATGGGGAACCAGTGCCGGGTTGGGGGTCATGAATACGGCGGTGCCGGAAACGCGTTCGACGCCGCCCTCGGCAATGCTGGCGATGAAGGGTTCGAGGTCCATGGCGTCGGCGGCCAGGCGTTCGCCGAGCAGTTCGCGGCCGCGCTTCCAGGTCGTCAGCAGGATGAAGACGAGCAGGCCAAAGACTAGCGGGAACCAGCCGCCATCGGGGATTTTGACGGAATTGGCCAGGAAAAATCCGAGGTCGATACAGATGAAGGGCAGGGCGCCGAGTACCGCGCGCGCCGGATGCCAGTGCCACAGGCGCACGGCGACGGCGATGGCGAGGATGTTGGTGATCAGCATGGTGCCGGTGACCGCGATGCCATAGGCTGCCGCCAGCTTTGACGAGGAGCCGAAGCCGATGACCAGCAGGATGATTGACACCAGCAGCAGCCAATTGATGGCCGGCAAGTAAATCTGGCCCATTTCGCGGTCAGAGGTGTGCTGAATTTCCAGTCGTGGCGCGAAGCCCAGTTGCATGGCCTGCTGGGTAATCGAAAAGGCGCCGGAAATGACTGCTTGTGAGGCAATGACCGTGGCGATGGTCGCCAGGATGACCAGCGGATAGCGCCCCCAGGCCGGGGCGAGCAGGTAGAAGGGGTTCTCGATGGCGCTTGGGTCGTCAAGCAGCAGCGCACCCTGGCCAAAATAATTGAGCAGCAGCGCCGGCAGCACATAGCCCAGCCAGGCGTATTGAATCGGCTTGGCGCCGAAGTGTCCCATGTCGGCGTACAGGGCTTCAGCGCCGGTGATGCAGAGCACGACAGCACCGAGTGCGAAGAAGCCGAGCAGCGAATTGCCGCTCAGGAATTGCAGGGCGTACAGCGGATTGATCGCTGCCAGCACCGCCGGGTGTTCGACGATGGCTGCGGCACCGAGGAGCGCCAGAATGGCGAACCACAGCACCATGACTGGCCCGAACAAGGCGCCGACCGTGGCCGTGCCGTGGCGCTGGAAAACGAACAGCAGCACCAGGATCACCAGTGTGATCGGCAGGATGTAGGGCTGGAAGGCCGGCGTGATGATTTCCAGGCCCTCGACGGCCGACAGCACCGAAATCGCCGGGGTGATGACCCCATCGCCGTAGAACAGCGCGGCGCCGAACAGGCCGAGCGTCAGCAGCAGTTTCTGTGACCAGCTATTGGCATTACCCTTTTGCAGCGCCAGCGTCATCAGCGCGATGATCCCGCCTTCGCCCTTGTTGTTGGCGCGCATGATGAAGGCGACGTACTTCAGGGTCACGACGATGATCAGCGACCAGAAGAACAGCGACAGGATGCCGAGCACGTTATCCGGCGTAATTGGTACCGGGTGGTGGGCGCCGCCGAAGACTTCCTTGATTGAGTACAGCGGGCTGGTGCCGATGTCGCCATAGACGATGCCGAGTGCCGCCAGCGTCAGCGTGACCATCCGTTTGTTGTCCGGTTTTTGTTCCATGTTTGTTCCTCAGGGCTGAAAGCGGTAACCGACGCCGGTTTCCGTCAGGAAGTGTTTCGGTTGGGTCGGGTCATCTTCGAGCTTTTGCCGCAAATGCCCGACATAAACGCGCAGGTAATGGCTGCTTTCGACATACGATGGTCCCCAGATTTCACGCAGCAGATGGCGCTGAGTCAGCACCTTGCCGGGCTGGCCCAGCAAGCTTGAGAGCAGGCGGTATTCGAGCGGCGTCAGGTGCACCGCTTCGCCATTGCGTTGAACCAGGCGGCGCGACATATCCACCGTGACCTGGCCGAACTCGACCAGCGGCGAGGCGCCTTCGCCACTGCGGGCGCGGCGGCGCAGCAGTGCCCGGACGCGGGCGCGCAGTTCGCCGACGCTGAAGGGCTTGGTCAGGTAATCATCGGCACCGGCATCGAGGGCGTCGATCTTGTCGGTTTCCTGCGAGCGGGCCGACAGGATCAGCACCGGCACGTCAGACCAGCTGCGCAGGTCGCGGATCAGTTCGATGCCGTTGCCGTCGGGCAGGCCGAGGTCGAGAATCAGCAGGTCGGGCTTGCGCGAGCCGGCTTCGATCAGGCCCTGGGCCATGGTTTCAGCTTCGCTGACCTGGCAGCCTTCTTCTTCGACGGCGGCGCGGACGAAACGGCGTATCTGCTTTTCATCTTCGATCAGCAGCACTTTGGCAGATAATAAGGTAGTCATAGCGGTTCGGCCTCGATGACTGGCGGGGTTCCCTTGGGCAGGCTGAAACTGACGCAGCCGCCACCATCCTCGTTGTTGCTGGCGGAGATTTGTCCGCCGTGTGCTTCGACGATGGCCTTGCAGATGGCCAGTCCCAGGCCGCTGCCCGGTTTGCCGGATTCAGTGCTGCCGCGCACAAACATCTTGAACAGCTCGTCACGGCGTTGTTCCGGGAAGCCGGGGCCACCGTCGTTGACGCTGATCGTGACCGTTTGCGCGTCCTCGTGGGCGGAGAGGCGGATGGCGCTGCCGGCCGGCGAATATTTGGCGGCATTTTCCAGCAGATTGCCCAGCACGCGTTCAATCAGCACCGCGTCGAAGGCCAGCAGTGGCAAGTCGCGCGGCAGCTCGACCTTGAGCGGATGTTGGCTCAGGGCGCTGCCGAGCAGCTTGAGGCTGGCGCCGACGACTTCTTCCAGCGGTTGCCATTCCTGGCGCAGGCTGACCTTGCCAGCATTCAGGCGGGCCATGTCGAGCAGGTTGGCAACCAGGCTGGCCAGACGCTCGGCCTGTTCATGCAGGGCCTGGGCGGTTTCCAGTGCGCTGGGCGGCAGTGGCGGTTTGATCAGGAACAGCGAGTCGGCCAGGCCGACCATGACCGTCAGCGGTGTGCGCAGGTCGTGGGACAGCGCCGAGAGGATGGAGCTGCGCAGTCTTTCGGTCAGCATTTTCACATCGCTGGCTTGCGCCACCTCGACGTAATGCAGGCGTTCGACCGCGACGGCAATCAGTGAGGCCAGGGTTTCCAGCAGCGCGTTTGTTTCGTCGGATGGCTCCTGCGCCGCTTCGGCAAAGCGCACGGCCAGCACGCCGCGAATTCGCATCGAGGCCTTCAGCGGCAGGTAGATCGGCGCATAACCGAGGCTGCTGAATTCATCGCTGCGTACCAACTGGCCGCTGCTCAAGGCGACCTGGGCGAGATGCATTTCGACTGGCAGCGACGAGGGCGCCGGGTTGGCCAGCAATCGGCATCCAGTTGCATCGGGCAGCAGGATCGCGGCTTGCGCCGAGAGTTGCGTGGCGATGAAATCCTGGGCAATGCTGATGACTTGTTCGAGGCTCAGCGTGCCGGCCAGTTGCCGCGCCAGCTGATACAGCGCCTGCGTCCGTTGTTCGCGTTTCTGCGATTCCTGCGCCCGCTGCCGCAGGCCAGCGGCGAGATGGGCGGTCAGCAGGGCGGTGACCAGCATCACGGCGAAGGTCACCAGGTACTGGATATTGCTGACGGCCAGCGAGAAGCGCGGCGGCACGAAGAAAATGTCGAAGAGCAGCACGCTGAGCACCGAGGCCAGAATGGCGGCATTGCGTCCGAGCTTGACGGCGATCAGCAGCACAGTCAGCAGGAAGAGCATGACGATGTTGGCCAGATCGAGGTAACCCAACAGCGGCGTGGCGATCAGGGTGGTGGCGCTACAGGCGAGAACAGTCAGCCCGATGGCTTGTTTTTGACTGAATTCTTCCGGACTTTTGTCCAGTAAAGTGGCTTGGTTTTCCATGTTGCTTGTCCAGTGAAGCTACAGCAACAGACTAGGTCAACAGGTATAAAAACGCTGTTCATTCCGCGGGTGGGGGCGTAAAAATTTTGTAAAGACGCTGGCGGGAAGCCTCTGCGTTTTCCCTGGCAACGGGAACCCATCCCCACCCTGGCCGAAGAGCTGGCTTTTGCATAGCCAGCCCGTTCAGGCGGCGCAGAGCCTTGCTCTACGAAACCCCGCCTTCACCCCCTTGAAGGGGAGGGAATTCCGGTTTACCAGGCTGTCCGGAAAGTGCCTATCGTCAGCCGGTAGCTGACGCGGGCGCGGGCCAGCCAGGCGCGCTGGTGGTAGGCCCATTCGGTCAGCCACAGGCTGAAATAGGTGGCGAACCAGGCGAACAGGCAGTCGGACAGGAAGTGGCTGCCGGCCGACATGCGCACCAGGCTCATGTAGCCGGCCAGCACCAGGCTGGCGACCAGCCAGCGGCGGCGGG
>JAVBXO010000089.1 GCA_030824535.1 Azonexus sp.
GCCCAGCACCACAACCCGACCGCTGACCAGATCGCTGACCAATCCTTCACGCAACACCCTGGCCAGCGACACTTCCGGCAAAAACTCGGGAGGCAGTTTCAAATTCGGGAAATACGCCTGGCGCTGGAGCGGTAAGGTCGTGGTGTTGGCCAAGACCTCCAGCGCTGGGTAACGCACACCTTGCAAGTCATACGCCATCCAGCGCCGCCGGATCTGCTCGCCCTGATCACCAACGCTGATCAAACCAAGCGGCAGACCAAGCGCCTTGAGATAATCGGCATCAGCCAGCGTCGCATCAAAAGCACGCCCATCGCTGGGCACGGGCAAACCCATGATCAAACTCTTCGCGCACGGCAAACTGACCAACTGCTCAATGGTGCTACGGGCCAGCGGCATGACCACCATGACCTGCCGCACCCCGGCCTCGGCCAGGCGCTGGCATAGCACTCCCCAGTCGGCGTCGGAAGGCACCTCATTGGCCGGCACAGTCAGCAGCAGCACTTTTGCCGCAGGGGCAGCACCAAACCGGGAGCGTGACAAGGCATCGAAAATGGCCCGGTCAAAGGATTCAAGCAAACCGTAGAGGGAAAAAGCCGCGACGATCAGCCAGATCGTCAGCACCCCGGTAATACCATCGGTGTGGGAATAAGCGTCCCGGACAAAACGTCCGGCGGCAGCAAAATAGCTACCCCCCGGCTTGCGGGATCGCTCCCCTTTGGCTGCACCTGTTGGCGGGCTGGAATTGCGCCCTTGATCACTGTTTGGCATGGGGCGAAGACTGGATTGGCGTGCCCGGAGGGACTCGAACCCCCGACCTGCTGCTTAGAAGGCAGCTGCTCTATCCAGTTGAGCTACGGGCACCTGGGGTAAAACAGGAGGGTACAGCAGGGATTTTGTGGTCGGGGCGGTGGGATTCGAACTCACGACCCTCTGCTCCCAAAGCAGATGCGCTACCAGACTGCGCTACGCCCCGACACGAGAGGCCGCATTCTAGCACCTGAATAAAACCCGCGCTAGATCAAGTGCCTATCTTTGTGAAATAAACATTCCTTGATTCACAACGGGCTTCATGATATTTAATCGCCTTTTGGTCTATCAGGTGCTTAAGACAATGGCAGAAGAACTGCTCCACAAACACTTTGCTCCCTATGAACCCAAGGATGGCGAGGACTACATGAGCGCCAAGCAGCTGGCTCATTTCCGCAAGATCCTCGAGTCCCTGAAGAAGGAACTGAGCGAAGATATCGACCGCACGGTGCACACCATGCAGGACGAAGCCACGGTCTTTGCCGACCCGAATGACCGGGCCAGCCAGGAAACCGACATGGCGATCGAACTGCGCAACCGCGACCGCGAGCGCAAGCTGATCAAGAAAATTGACGAAACCCTTGGCCGCATCAATGGTGACGACTACGGCTTCTGCGACAAGTGCGGCGTCGAAATCGGCATCAAGCGCCTCGAAGCCCGCCCGACAGCAACCCTGTGCATCGACTGCAAGACGCTCGACGAGCTGAAGGAAAAGCAGATGGCCAAGTAATTGGCCGACTGTGAATTTTGCGGTCAACGGGGAGTTGACCGCAAAATTCACCACCATAAACAAAGGGCGCCTCGCGGCGCCCTTTGTGTTTTCAGGCCGGAGCCGAAAAATTACTGCGCAGCAGCAGCGGCATCTTCAGCAGCGACAGCCTTCATCGACAGCTTGACGCGGCCACGGTCGTCGGTCTCGAGAACCTTGACGCGGATGACCTGGCCTTCCTTGACGTAGTCTTCGACCTTGTTGACGCGTTCCTGAGCGATCTGCGAGATGTGCAGCAGACCATCCTTGCCCGGCAACACGGAAACGATGGCGCCGAAGTCGAGGATCTTCAGCACGGTGCCTTCGTAGATCTTGCCGATTTCAACTTCGGCAGTGATCGTATCGATACGGCCACGGGCAGCAGCAGCGGCTTCGCCCGAGGTGGCAGCGATGGTGATCGTGCCGTCGTCCTGGATGTCGATGGTGGTACCGGTTTCTTCGGTGATGGCGCGAATCACGGCGCCGCCCTTGCCGATCACGTCACGGATCTTTTCCGGATTGATCTTGAAGGTGTACAAACGCGGGGCGTAGGCCGACATTTCTTCACGCGGGCCAGCAGCAGACTCCTGCATCAGGGCGAGGATGTGCATACGGGCTTCCTTGGCTTGCGCCAGTGCAACCTGCATGATTTCCTTGGTAATACCCTGAATCTTGATATCCATCTGCAGCGCGGTGATACCGGTCGTCGAACCAGCGACCTTGAAGTCCATGTCGCCGAGGTGATCTTCGTCGCCCAGGATGTCGGTCAGGACGGCAAAACGATTGCCTTCCTTGATCAGGCCCATGGCGATACCAGCAACGTGCGCCTTGAGCGGCACACCGGCGTCCATCAGTGCCAGACAGCCGCCGCAAACCGAAGCCATCGACGAGGAACCATTGGATTCAGTGATTTCCGAAACCAGGCGCATCGAGTACGAGAAATCTTCCGGCTTCGGCAGCACGGCCAGCAGCGCGCGCTTGGCCAGACGACCGTGACCGATTTCGCGACGCTTCGGCGTACCGACACGACCGCATTCGCCGGTGGCGTACGGGGGCATGTTGTAGTGCAGCATGAAGCGGTCACGGTATTCACCAGCCAGAGCGTCGATGATCTGCTCGTCGCGATTGGTGCCGAGCGTGGCGACAGCCAGGGCCTGGGTTTCGCCACGGGTGAACAGCGCCGAACCATGGGTACGCGGCAGCACGCCGGAACGCATGGTGATCGGACGAACAGTGCGGGTATCGCGGCCGTCAATACGCGGCGCGCCGCTCAGAATGCGGCCACGAACGATGGCGGCTTCCATTTCGAAGAACAGGTTGCCAACAGTGTTGGCATCCGGCGCACCGGCTTCACCGGTACACAGGGCAGCAACCGCTTCTGCACTGATTTCCTTGACGCGCTGGCTGCGCGCCTGCTTGACGGTGATGCTGTAAGCCTCTTCGAGCTTGGCCCCGACAACTTCCTGCAGACGGGCAACCAGGGCCTCGTCCTTGGCCGGTGCCTGCCAGTCCCATTCGGGCTTGCCGGCTTCTTCGACCAGTTCGTTGATGGCGTTGATCGCCTTCTGCAGTTCGGTGTGACCAAAGACCACGGCGCCGAGCATGACGTCTTCCGGTAGTTCCTGAGCTTCGGACTCGACCATCAGCACGGCAGCTTCGGTGCCGGCAACCACGAGGTCAAGCTGCGAACCCTTGAGCTGGCTCAGGGTCGGGCACAGCACGTACTGGCCATTGATGAGACCAACGCGGGCAGCGCCAATCGGGCCGGCAAACGGAATGCCGGAGATCGCCAGGGCAGCAGAAGCGCCGATCATGGCCGGGATATCAGAGTCGATTTCTGGATTCAGCGAGACGACGGTAGCGACGATCTGGACTTCGTTGTAGAAGCCATCCGGGAACAGCGGGCGAATCGGGCGATCGATCAGGCGGCAGGTCAGCGTTTCCTTTTCGGAAGGACGGCCTTCGCGCTTGAAGAAGCCGCCGGGGATACGGCCGGCAGCGTAAACTTTTTCCTGGTAATCAACGGTCAGCGGAAAGAAATCCTGACCCGGCTTGGCGTTCTTGGCACCGACAACGGTCACCAGAACAACGGTCTCTTCCATCGACACCATCACGGCGCCGCCTGCCTGGCGAGCAACTTCACCGGTCTCAATAGTCACCTGGTGGTCGCCGTAGGCGAAGGTTTTTTTCACGATATTAAACATGACTTCCTTTCACTCTCACACAATTAACACAACAATAACAACAGCTTGCAAACAACAAAAGAACAATGTAACAACAACAAAACAAAAAAGCGGCCGGGAGTTTCCGGGCCGCTTTTTCTTGGCTTCAACCGCGCTTATTCCATTTCCGGACAAATTTCATTGCCGACAACTACCCGATACAGTGCGTCAGCACCACAGGCAAAAATCGACAGGATAAAACCTGGCTGGAAATGAACAAATTACTTGCGCAGACCGAGGCGGGTAATCAGGGTGCGATAACGCTCAACGTTCTTGCCCTTCAGGTAGTCCAGCAGCTTGCGGCGCTGGGAAACCAGGTGCAGCAGACCACGACGGGAGTGGTGATCCTTGGAGTGCTCCTTGAAGTGCGGCTGCAGGTCGTTGATGCGAGCGGTCAGCAGAGCGACCTGGACTTCCGGGGAACCGGTGTCGCCCTGGGATTGAGCGTAATCCGCAACGATTGCGGCTTTCTGTTCAGTAGTAACGGCCATTTCAAAACCCTCTTTAGGTTATTGCGACGCCGCCCCGGTTTGATAGAGCTGGCGCCAGTTAAAAAACCCGTCAGTGACGGGGAACAAGAATTATATCAGCGATTGCGCCAATTGCACGAGGCGTTTCGGCCAGAGACGCCCTTCGCGCCCCGGTTCGCCGACCCCGATCAATTGACCAGCGGCATAAACCCGAATCTTGCCGCTCAGACCTGGCGGCAAATCGACCGGGTTGCCATGGCGGAAGCGCTGCTCGGCCTCGCCTTCCAGAGTAACTTCCGGAAGACTCTGCAACAACGCATCGAGCGACTGCAAACAGCCGAGACGCTGGCTTTCTTCGAGCGCCTCGAGCTCGGCGAGCGTCACCGCCCGTAGCAGATCAAGCTCGCCCACCACCGTCCGGCGCAAGGCGGAGAGATGCGCCCCACAACCCAGCAACTGACCGATATCAGCCGCCAGCACGCGAATGTAGGTACCCTTGCTGCACGCCACCCGCAAACGCAGGCGGTCGCCGGAAAAGCCCAGCAACTCGATGGTGTGAATGGTGATCGCCCGCGCCTCGCGCTCGACCTCGATCCCTTGCCGCGCCAGCTCGTACAGCGGGCGACCATCGCGCTTCAGCGCCGAATGCATCGGCGGAATCTGGCTGATCGCGCCGGTGAATTGCGGCAGCACCGCCAAAATATCACTTTCAGAGACGTTGACCGCAGCAGTGGCAATGACCTGCCCTTCGGCATCGCCGGAATCCGTCGTGATACCCAGCTTCAGTTCAGCTTCGTAAGTTTTGTCGGCACCCAGCAAATCGGCCGAAAACTTCGTCGCTTCACCAAAACACAGCGGCAACAAACCGGAAGCTAGCGGATCAAGCGTCCCGGTATGCCCCCCCTTGGCCGCCGAGAACAGGCGACGCGCCTTTTGCAGCGCGTCGTTTGAACTCATGCCGACCGGTTTGTCGAGCAACAGCACCCCGTCGACCTGTTTCCAGGTCTTTTTTACTTTCGGCTGCATCAGGGAATCAGTTTTCCGGTGACTCTTCGTCAGGCTCGGCCGAAACTGCCACTGCCTGATCGATCAATTGCGACATGTTCATCCCGTGCTCGAGCGATGCGTCATAGACAAAGTGCAGCTCGGGCAAGGTATGAATATGGATACGCCGCCCCAATTCACGCCGCAGAAAGCCGCCGGCCCGCTTCAGGCCGCGCTGGATTTCGTCGAGATGCTCGGAATTCAGCGTCGTGAAGTAGATCTTGGCATGGGCATAATCCGGCGTCAGCGCAACCTCAGTGAGGCTGATCATGCCGACGCGCGGGTCTTTCAGTTCGGTACGGATCAGCTCGGCGAGGTCGCGGCGGATTTGCTCCGCGACCCGTTCGCTACGCTGAAAACCTCTTGGTGCCTGTTTCTTCATTACAGCGAACGCGCCACTTCCTGGATTTCATAGACCTCGAGCTGATCGCCTTCCTGGATGTCGTTGTTGCCACGCAGGGAGAGACCGCACTCGAAATTGGAACGCACTTCCTTGACATCGTCCTTGAAGCGCTTGAGCGATTCGAGCTCGCCATCCCACTGAACCACGTGGTTGCGCAGCAAACGAACGCGGGAGCTGCGCTTGACGAAACCTTCGAGCACGTAACAGCCGGCAATATTGCCCACCTTCGAAACAGTGATGACCTGACGAATTTCGACCATACCGGTGATCTGTTCGCGCTTTTCCGGCGACAGCATGCCGGAAAGTGCCGACTTGACTTCGTCGACCGCGTCGTAAATCACGTTGTAGTAACGGATATCGACACCGAAGGTTTCCGCCAGCTTGCGCGCACCGGCATCGGCACGGATATTGAAGCCGATGATGACCGCACCCGAAGCCTGCGCCAGATTGACGTCGGATTCGCTGATTGCACCAACCGCGCCGTGAATGATCTGGACGCGAACTTCTTCGTTGGACAGCTTGGCCAGGGTTTGCACCAGGGCTTCCTGCGAACCTTGCACGTCGGCCTTGACGATCAGCGGCAGGGTCTTGACCTCGCCCTCTTCCATCTGCTGGAACATGCTTTCAAGCTTGGCCGCCTGCTGCTTGGCCAGTTTGACGTCACGGAACTTACCTTGACGGAACAAGGCGATTTCACGCGCCTTCTTTTCATCGCCAAGCACGATGGCTTCTTCACCAGCGGCCGGAACATCCGAGAGACCGAGAATTTCGACCGGAATCGACGGACCAGCTTCGTTGATCGGCTTGCCGTTTTCGTCGAGCATGGCACGAACACGACCGAAGACCTGACCGGCCAGCACGATGTCGCCACGCTTCAAGGTACCCGATTGAATCAGCATCGTTGCCACGGCGCCGCGACCCTTGTCGAGACGGGCTTCAATGATCAGACCCTTGGCCGGCGCGTCCTTCTGCGCCGTCAGTTCCAGCACTTCGGCCTGCAGCAGCACTTGCTCGAGCAATTCGTCGATGCCGGTACCCTTCTTGGCCGACACCGGGCAGAACGGCGAATCGCCACCGTATTCTTCAGGAATGACGCCTTCGGTCACCAGCTCTTGCTTGACGCGATCAAGGTTTGCATCCGGCTTGTCGATCTTGTTGACCGCCACCACCAGCGGCACACCGGCCGCCTTGGCGTGGTGAATCGCTTCCTTGGTCTGCGGCATCACGCCGTCGTCGGCAGCAACCACCAGAATGACGATGTCGGTAGCCTTGGCACCGCGAGCACGCATGGCGGTAAACGCTTCGTGACCCGGGGTATCGAGGAAGGTAATCATGCCGCGGTCGGTTTCAACGTGGTAAGCACCGATGTGCTGGGTAATGCCACCCGCTTCACCCGAGGCCACCTTGGCGCGACGGATGTAGTCGAGCAGCGAGGTCTTGCCGTGGTCGACGTGACCCATCACGGTCACCACCGGCGCACGGTGCTCAAGCGGCACATCCTTGTGTTCAATGTGATCTTCAACCAGGAAGGCATCCGGATCATCCAGTTTGGCGGCAAGCGCCTTGTGGCCCATTTCTTCGACGACGATCATCGCCGTTTCCTGGTCCAGCACCTGGTTGATGGTAACCATCGAACCCATCTTCATCATCGTACGGATGACTTCAGTCGCCTTCACGGCCATCTTGTGGGCCAGATCGGACACGGAAATGGTTTCCGGCACATGCACTTCGCGGGTAATCGGCTCGGTCGGCGCCTGGAAACTGCCCTGACCATCATCACCCTTGTGCGACTTCTTATGGCCGTGACGATTGTCCTTCCAGCCAGTAGCGCCGTCGGAACCGCGGGTCTTGATGCCGCCCTTTTTCTTGCCATCATCGGCAACACGACCACCCTTGTCACCCTTCTTGGGGGCATCGGGCTTCTTGTGCAGCGTGCCTTTTTCAGCAGCCTTTTCGGCTGGCTTTGCCGCCGGTTTGGCCAGCACTTCAGCACCCGCCTTGGGCTGGGCAACGACCTGTTGCTGCTTGACCTGCTCGGCGACCTTGGCGGCGGCAGCGGCGACTTCCGCTTGCTGACGTGCACGCACCACCTGGGCCTCACGGGCCTGCTTTTCCTTCAGCTCGCGTTCCTGGATTTCACGCAGACGATTGGCACGCTTAGCCGTTTCCTCACGCGATTTCATTTCCTTCTCGCCGATGATCGCTGCGCGATCAAGAACCACCGTCCGGGTCAGCCTCGGTGCTGCCTTGACAGGCTCCGGCTCGGCCGCAGCTTGCGGTACGGGTTCGGGCTCAGGCACTGGCGCCGGTTCAGGAATCGGCTCAGGTTCAGGCTCGGGCTCCGGTGCGACTTCAACGACCGGTTCCGGTTGAGCCTCGACCACCGGCTCGGGCGCGAGCTCGACCACCGGCTCCTGAATTTCCTCGAGCGGCAATTCGATTTCGTGATCAACGGCCAGATCCGACGCATCCTGCGCCATGTCCTGCTGGGCTTCGCCTTCGACCGGATGTCCTTCGCGCTTGACCAGCACGCGCTTCTTGCGCACCTCGACCTGGACGGTACGCGCCCGGCCATGCGAATCAGTCGCCTTGATTTCCGAGGTCTGCTTGCGCATCAGGGTGATCTTGGTCTGGGTCTGCGCATCGCCATGGGCGCGCCGCAGGTAATCCAGAAGCTTGGCCTTGTCATGATCGGTCAGAGTATCGCTGGCCCCGGATTTACCGACGCCGGCCTTGCCCAATTGATCGAGCAAGGATGAAACCGCCATTTTAAGTTCAACGGCAAATTGTGAAACAGTAGTTGCTGACATGCTTACCTCCCGCTCACTCGAACCAGTGAGCCCGTGCCTTCAGAATAAGTTCCTTGGCACGCGATTCGTCGATGCCGGTCATTTCAGTCAATTCATCAACGGCCAGTTCAGCGAGATCATCGCGGTTCTTGATGCCGTTTTCGGCCAACTTCGCGGCCACTTCCTTGCTCATACCCTCGAGGCTCATCATGTCGTCGGCGACACCCTCGAGTTTCTCTTCCGTCGCAATCGCTTCCGTCAACAACACATTACGGGCGCGGTTACGCAATTCATTGACCAGATCCTCATCCAGCCCTTCGATTTCGAGCATTTCGGCCAGCGGCACGTAAGCCACTTCCTCCAGCGTCGAAAAACCTTCTTCGATCAGCAGGTCGGCGAGTTCTTCGTCGATATCCAGCTTTTCCATGAACATCACACGCGTCACCGCATGTTCTGCTTCAGACTTCTTGGCCGATTCATCCTGCGTCATCAGGTTGATCGTCCAGCCCGTCAGATCGGAAGCCAGACGAACGTTCTGGCCGCTACGACCGATGGCGATGGCGAGATTATCTTCATCGACCACCACGTCCATCGCGTGCTTGTCTTCATCGACCACAATCGATGAGACTTCGGCCGGCGACAAGGCGCCAATCACGAACTGAGCCGGATCAGCAGACCACAACACGATGTCGATATTCTCGCCACCAATTTCGTTGCGCACTGCGGTAACGCGCGAACCGCGCAAACCGACACAGGTGCCAATCGGATCGACGCGCTGATCGTTCGACTTGACTGCGATTTTGGCGCGCATGCCAGGATCACGGGCACAGGCCTTCAATTCCATCAGGCCGTCGGCGATTTCCGGAACTTCCAGATCGAACAGCTTGATGATGAATTCCGGCGCGGTACGCGACAGAATGATCTGCGGACCACGGGCATTGCGGTCAATGCGCAGCAGATAGGCTTTGACACGGTCACCAACGCGCAGATTTTCCTTCGGGATCATCTGGTCACGCGGCAGTACCGCTTCAACCTTGCCGGCTTCGACAATGGCGTTACCGCGCTCCATGCGCTTGATGGTGCCGGAGACGACATGTTCGCCACGGCTCAGGAAGTCGCTGAGAATCTGCTCACGCTCGGCATCACGAATGCGCTGCAGGATGACCTGCTTGGCAGCCTGTGCGCCGATGCGGCCGAAATCGATGGGCTCAAGCGACTCTTCGAGAACTTCGCCGACTTCGATGGCAGCGTCTTCCTTCTGCGCATCGGACAGCGGCACCTGCTGGTATTCATTGACATACTGGTCGTCGGCAACCACTTGCCAGCGACGGAAGGAATCGAAATTACCGGTGCTGCGATCAATCACCACCCGCACATCGGCTTCGTCATTGATACGCTTCTTGGTAGCGGAAGCCAGCGCCATCTCAAGGGCGCCGAAGACGACTTCCTTGTTGACGTTCTTTTCGCGGGCCAGTGCATCGACCAGCAACAAAATTTCACGGCTCATGGGCTAAAACCTCCTAGTCCTTCAGTCGAATCGCGGCACTAGGCGTGCCTTTTCGATATTGGTAAATTCGAGTTCCACATCTTCCTTTTCCAGGCGCAGGCCGACTTTGCCATCCTTGCAGCCGAGCAGTTCACCCTGGAAATTGCGACGATTGTTCTGGGGCATACGCAGTTTGATCTGGATATCCTGCCCAGCGAAACGTTCGAAATCGGTATCTTTCTTGACGACGCGATCCATACCCGGAGAGGAAATCTCAAGTCGGTCGAAATCGAAATTCTCGACTTCGAAAACACGGGTCAGCTGATTGGAAACCTTGGCACAATCCTCAACATCAATGCCGCCTTCTCTATCGGGCACATCGATGAAGACGCGAATAGTCCGCCCACGCGGCGACAACTCAACATCAACGAGCTCATAACCCAGACCGGTAACGGTCGTTTCCAACAGCGAATTCAAATCCATAGCCACAAATGAAAAATGGGCGAAACGCCCACCCCAGAAAAATACAATGACCCGCCAAAAACGACGGGAGGAACAAACCCGTGAATTATAACGGGTTTATTACTCCCTAACAATGGAGTCAGCTCATATTCACGACTCCACGCCCCCTTGTGGTGCCTTCGCCAGCTCTTTCATCAAGGCCTTGATCTCGACCTCGGTCAGCTCCCGGCAACGCCCACGCTTGAGCTGCGGCGGCAGCACAAACGGGCCGTAGCGAACGCGAATCAGGCGGCTGACCGTGCAACCAACGGCCTCAAACATCCGCCGCACTTCGCGGTTGCGACCTTCGAAAATCGTCACTCGATACCACTTGTTGGCACCTTCGCCACCGGCATCGACCAGCGCCGCAAAATTGGCCGGACCGTCTTCCAGCTGCACACCGTTGAGCAGTTGTTGCTGCGCATCCAGCGTCAGTTCGCCAAGCACGCGCACGGCGTATTCACGGACCAGCTGCGAACTCGGGTGCATCAGCTTGTTGGCCAGATCGCCGGAGGTCGTGAACAGCAACAGGCCCGAGGTATTGAAGTCAAGACGACCAACGTTGATCCAGCGCCCACCACGCATGCGCGGCAAGGCGGCAAAAACCGACGGCCGGCCATCCGGATCATCGCGCGAGACGATTTCGCCTTCCGGCTTGTGATACATCAACACGCGCGGCGGCCGGGAACTGCCGGTGAAGCGGATATTGATCAGGCGGCCGCCGATCTTGACCTTGTCGGTCGGCACCACCGACTGGCCGATGGTCGCAACTTCGCCATTGACGGTAATCTTGCCGGAGATGATCCACTCTTCCATCTCGCGCCGCGAACCGACGCCGGCCTGGGCGAGAATCTTCTGCAGGCGTTCCGGCTTGGCTTCGACGACGGCCTTGCCATTGCGCCCGATGGCACCGCGACTGGCGCGGCCAGTCTGCGGCAGCGTCGGCCGCCGCCGCGATGGTGCGGCCGGTGCAGCTTCTGCTTCAGGTGCTTCGCCGCGCGGTGCACGCGGATTATTGCGGTCAACGGTCTCTCCGGCGCCCTTTTCAGCGCCACCCGGTCGGTTCGACGAGCGAAATGGCGTACGTTTATTTTTCATTACTCAGCTCCAGTGTTTGGCTGATTTGTTCAAGCGGCGGCAATTCGCTGACGCTTCTCAGACCAAGATCGTCGAGGAATTGTCGGGTCGTGGCCAACAGCGCCGGGCGACCCGGGGTATCGCGATGGCCGACAACGTCGATCCAGCCGCGCTCCTCCAGTGTCTTGACAACATTGCTATTGACGGCGACACCGCGAATTTCTTCGATGTCGCCACGGGTGACTGGTTGACGGTAGGCGATGATCGCCAGGGTTTCCAGCACTGCCCGTGAATATTTCGGCGGCTTTTCCGGATTCATCCGTTCCAGGTAAGGCAAAAACTCCGCCCTGGTGCGAAAGCGCCAGCCCGACGCCAGTTGCAGCAATTCAACTGGCTTGTCGGCATAGTCTGCCCGCAGTTCGTCAAGCAGCTTGCGCAACACCTCGTTGGCCAGCGGCTCGTCGAACATTTTTTTCATCTCGTAGGTCGCCAGCGGTTCGCGCGCAGCGAGCAAGGCGGCTTCAAGCACCTTCTTGATCTGACTGGGTTTCACCTTGATGGACTCGCACGTAGATTGGCAAAAAAGCGTCGGTTTGGGTGATTTCGATCAGTTTTTCCCGCGCCAGTTCAAGCATCGCCAGAAAATGCACGACCAGGCCCGGCACACCCATGGCCGGCTCGAACAGGGTTTCGAACTGCACAAAACCACCATGGGCCTGCAGAATGCGCAGGATGATGCCCATATGTTCGCGAACCGACAACTCCTCGCGACTGATCTTGTGATTGCGTTTCAGCACCGCCTGGCGCACCACCGCTCGCCAGGCTGCACTCAAGTCCTCGACGGAAACCTCCGGCTGGCGCACCAGCAGGGACTTCTCGACCAGGGTCTCGACCCAGAAAAACTCCCGTTCGGCCTGCGGCAATTCGTTCAGGCGCAAACCGGCGAGCTTCATCTGTTCGTATTCGATCAAGCGCCGCACCAGCTCGGCGCGCGGATCGCCGGTCTCATCGCCGTCGGCCGCCCCCGGACGTGGCAGCAACATCCGCGATTTGATCTCGATCAGCATCGCCGCCATCACCAGATACTCGGCCGCCAGCTCAAGATTCCGAGCCTGCATGTCCTCAACATAACGGAGATATTGCCGGGTCAGCGGCGCCATCGGAATGTCGAGGATATCGATATTGGCCTTGCGGATCAGGTACAGCAGCAGATCAAGCGGACCTTCGAAGGCGTCGAGCATGATCGCCAAGGCATCCGGCGGAATGTAGAGATCCTGCGGCAGGCTTTCCATGGGCTCGCCGTAAATGCGCGCCACGGGATGGAAAAGCAGCCCCTTGGGGAAGTCGACCGCCAGCTGCTCCATACCCTCCCCTGAACACCCGGCGGGCGTCAGTTGTACTCCAGGCCCATAGCCTCGCGCACATCACGCATCGTTTCACGCGCCAGTTCACGCGCCTTTTCGCAGCCGTCAGCGATGATGTTCTTGACCAGTGTCGGATCGTCAAGATACATCTGCGCCCGCTCACGCATCGGCGCCTGCTCTTTCAGGATGGCGTTGATGACCGGCTGCTTGCATTCGATGCAACCAATGCCTGCCGTCTTGCAACCCTGCTGCACCCATTCCTTGCAGGCGTCGTCGGAATAGACCAGATGCAGTTGCCAGACCGGGCAACGCGCCGGGTCACCCGGATCGGTACGGCGCACGCGATTGGTGTCGGTCGGCATCGACTTGACCTTCTTCGCCACCGACTCCTCGGACTCACGCATGGTGATGGTGTTGTGGTACGACTTGGACATCTTCTGACCATCCAGACCCGGCATCTTCGACGCCTCGGTCAGCAGGTAGCCGGGCTCGACCAGGATCATCTTGCCGGTGCCTTCGAGGAAGCCGAACAGCCTTTCGCGGTCGACGGCCGAAAAATGCTGAATTTCATTGAGCATGGCCTTGGCCTGCTCGACGGCTTCCTTGTCGCCATTCTGCTGGAAGCGCGTACGCAGCTCTTCGTACAGGCGCGCCTTCTTGCTGCCCAGCTTCTTGACTGCCTCGCGCGCCTTGTCCTCGAAACCGGGTTCACGGCCGTACATGTGATTGAAACGGCGCGCCAGTTCGCGGGTGAATTCGACGTGCGGAATCTGGTCCTCGCCGACCGGCACCTTGTCGGCGCGGTAGATCAGGATATCGGCGCTCATCAGCAACGGATAGCCGAGGAAACCGTAGGTCGTCAGATCCTTGCCGGCCAGCTTTTCCTGCTGATCCTTGTAGGTCGGCACGCGCTCGAGCCAGCCGAGCGGCGTCATCATCGACATCAACAGGTGCAGTTCAGCGTGTTCCGGCACCTTGGACTGGATGAACAGCGTCGATTGATTGGGATCGACACCAGCCGCCAACCAGTCGATGACCATGTCCATCGAGGACTTCTCGATACCTTGCGGATTGTCGTATTGCGTTGTCAGGGCATGCCAGTCGGCGACGAAAAACAGGCAGGGATACTCATGCTGGAGCTTGACCCAGTTTTTCAGGACACCGTGGTAATGACCAAGATGCAACAAGCCCGTCGGGCGCATGCCGGAAAGAACACGTTCTGCGTACATAATTTCTCAATAAAGACCGAAAATTGCTTCGATGATGCGCGCCGAAAGCACGACCAGCGGATTCATGATGGCGCCAAGGATACCGGTGAACAGCAGCACCAGCAAAATCGGGAAGCCCCAGCGTTCAAGCTGGGCGTACTTCCAGGCCAGGCGATGCGGCAACAGGCTGACGGCAATCCGCCCGCCATCGAGCGGCGGCAGGGGCAACAGATTCAGCACCATCAGCACGCAATTGATCTGGATGCCGGCCTCGGCCATGCGCGCCAGCGGCGTGCTGAAAAACATCGGCAGTTCCCAGGAAAACTTGAACATCAGCGCCCAGAACATCGCCATCACCAGATTGGCAGCCGGCCCGGCCAGCGCCACCCAGAGCATGTCCTGCTTGGGTTTGCGCAGCCGTGAAAAATCCACTGGCACCGGCTTGGCGTAACCGAACAGGAAGCTGCCGCCGGAAAACAGCAAGATCATCAGCGGCATCAATACCGTGCCCACCGGGTCGATATGGCGCAAGGGATTCATGCTGATGCGCCCCATCTGCCAGGCCGTCGGATCACCAAAATAACGCGCCGCGTAGCCATGCGCCGCCTCGTGCAGGGTGATCGCAAAGATCACCGGCAGCGCCAGGATGGTAATCGCCTGAATGGTGGCGTTGATGTCGTCCATCGCTTAGTCGAGACCCAAAATTGCCAGCGGACCACGACCCGCGCGAATCAACTCCGGCGCCGCACCGGTCAGATCAACGACGGTCGTCGGTTCGGTGCCACAGTGGCCGGCATCGAGAATCCAGTCGATCTGGTCTTCCAGCCTATCCTGGATTTCCCAGCCTTCGGTCAGCGGCGCTTCGTCGCCCGGCAACTGCAAGGTCGTCGTCAGCAAGGGCTCGCCGAGTTCCGCAAGCAGCGCCAGCGCTACCGGATGATCGGGGATGCGCAGGCCAATGGTTTTGCGCTTGGGGTGCATCACCCGCCGTGGCAATTCCTTGGAGCCTTCAAGAATGAAGGTATAGCTGCCCGGCGTGGCGGCCTTCAGCAAACGATACTGGGCGTTGTCGACACGAGCGTAATTGGCGATTTCGGAGAGATCGCGACACATCAGCGTCAGGTGATGGCGATCATCCATCTGGCGGATCTGGCGAATGCGATCCAGCGCCTCCTTGTCGCCGAGATGGCAACACAGCGCGTAGCAGGAATCAGTCGGCAGCGCGACGATGGCGCCTTCGCGAATAAACTGGGCCGCCTGCACCAGCAAGCGCTGTTGCGGCGATTCGGCATGAATTTGTACGATGCGGGCCATGGGTCAGAGAATGAGGCGCCAGACCGGTTTGAGGTCGACTGGCAATTGCGGGAGTTTGCCCAGATCAACGTAGCTTTCTTCCGGACCATGAAAGTCCGAGCCACGTGAGGCATGAAAGGTAAAGTAGCGCGCCAGGCGGGCAAAATGCAGCACATGATCCGGCGAATGACTGCCGCAGGTCACTTCCAGCCCCTGCCCGCCGAGATCCTTGAAATCACCGAGAAACTTGCGCATGTCGCCGCCGCCCATGCGGTAACGGCCGGGATGGGCCACGACGGCGACGCCGCCGGCGGCGACAATCCAGCCCACGGCATTGGCCAGCGTCGGCCAGCGATGCTCGACGTAGCCCGGTTTGCCCGGCGTCAGGTATTGCGGAAAAACCCCCGAGACTTCGCGGGCAATGCCGATGGACACCATGTAGCGGGCAAAATGGGCGCGCGAAATCAGGTCGGGATTGGTCGCGAACTGCAAGGCGCCTTCGTAGACACCGGGGATGCCAATCGCCGCCAGCGCCTCGCCCATGCGCTTGGCGCGCTCGACGCGACCGACGCGCAGGGTTTCCAGGCCGTCAGCCAGGTCCGGATGCTGGCGATCAAAGCCCAGGCCAATGATATGGATCGGCCGGCCCTGCCATTCAATCGAAATTTCGACGCCGTTAACAAAGGCCATGCCGGCTGCGCTGGCCGCCTGCTCGCCGGCGGCGAGTCCGCCCAGGGTATCGTGATCGGTCAGCGCCCAGAGATCGACGCCATTCGCTGCCGCACGTTGTGCCAGTTCTTCTGGCGGCAAAAGGCCGTCGGAAGCGAGCGAATGGCAGTGAAAATCAAAGTTAAGCGGCGTCACAGGGGAAAAGTCACAGAGGGGAAATTCATTCGGGCAAACAAGGAGTTTAGCATGAAGGAGGAGGCTCCCTGCCGCCCCTTGTGCAGTGCAACAGGTTGCTCTGGCCGCCTCATCCCGTTATAGTGCGGCCCATTCCGTGGGAGAGTGCAGACTTGTCTGCCGCCGAAGGCGCAAACCCACCCGAAAACGCTCAGGCAAAAGGACCACGGAAGCAGGAGTCAAACTCCTGAAACTCTGGAGAGCGGTGCCGACTTTTGCGGTCGACACCCACCGATGGGGCAAATCTCTCAGGTATCGAGGACAGAGGGGTGAAACATAAGGCGCGAGCTTTATGTTTCACCCTTTTTCGTTTCTAGAACCGACGTCGCAAGACGCCTGCAAAGGATTGATATGCTGAAAAAAACGGTTTTGAATGCCGCCCATCGCGCTCTCGGCGCCCGTATGGTTGATTTTGGTGGCTGGGACATGCCGGTCAACTACGGCTCGCAGATTGAAGAACATCACGCCGTGCGCAAGGACTGCGGCATGTTCGATGTGTCACACATGTGCCCGGTCGATCTCGTTGGCGCCGATTGCCGCCCCTTCCTCTCCCGCCTCGTCGCCAACGATGTCGCCAAGCTGACCGTCTCCGGCAAGGCGCTGTATTCCGCGATGCTCAATGAAGCCGGCGGTGTCATTGACGACCTGATCATCTATTTCCTGACGGATACGAAGTTCCGCATCGTCGTCAATGCTGGTACTGCCGAAAAAGACATCGCCTGGATGCAGGCCAGGGCCGCCGAATGGCAGATGGACGTCAGCATCACCCAGCGCCGTGACGGCGACAACAATCTCGGCATCATCGCCGTGCAAGGCCCGAACGCCCGCGCCAAGGTGTGGTCGGTGCTGCCGCAGACCAAGGCCGCGAGCGAAGGCCTGAAGGCTTTCTTTGCCGCGGAAGTCGATCAGTACTTCATCGCCAGCACCGGCTATACCGGCGAAGACGGTTATGAAATCATGCTGCCGGCCGCTGAAGCCGAAAGCCTGTGGACCGCGCTGAAGGATGCTGGCGTTGCCCCCTGCGGCCTCGGCGCCCGCGACACCCTGCGCCTCGAAGCCGGCATGAATCTCTACGGCCAGGACATGGACGAAAATGTCTCGCCGCTCGACGCCGGCCTGGCCTGGACCGTCGCCATGAAGGACGAGCGCAATTTCGTCGGTAAACCGGCGTTGACCGCAAATGGCCAGCAAAAAGTTTTCCTCGGCCTGATCCTGCTCGACAAGGGCGTGTTGCGCGGCCACCAGAAGGTCATCACGGCGCAAGGCGAAGGTGAAATCACCTCCGGCTCCTTCTCGCCAACCCTGCAGCAATCCATCGCCCTCGCCCGCCTGCCGCTCGGCGTGAGCATCGGCGACGAAGTCCAGGTTGATATTCGTGGCAAGCTGCTCAAAGCCAAGGTCACCAAACCCGTATTCGCCCGCAACGGCAAAGCAGTCATTTAATCATTTTTCAATAAATTCGCCATTCAGGAGAAAACCATGTCCAACGTCCCCGCCAACCTCAAGTACGCCGCCTCCCACGAGTGGGCTCTGAAGAACGAAGACGGTAGCGTCACCATCGGCATCACCGACCACGCCCAGGAAGCCCTCGGCGACCTGGTTTTTGTCGAGCTGCCGGAAGTCGGCGCGCATTACGCTGCCGACAAGGAAATCGCCGTCGTTGAATCGGTCAAGGCCGCTGCCGACGTGTACGCGCCGATTGCCGGCACCGTGACTGAAGTCAATCAGGCTGCCGCCGACGCACCGGAATCGGTCAACCAGGACGCCTACAGCGCCTGGCTGTTCAAGATGACGCCGGACAA
>JAVBXO010000118.1 GCA_030824535.1 Azonexus sp.
ATCGGCAACTCGGCGCTCGGCTCCAGCATTCAGGAAGAAGTCGAGAAAATGACCTGGTCGATCCGCTGGGGCGGCGACACGGTGATGGACCTGTCCACCGGCAAGAACATCCACGAAACCCGCGAGTGGATCATCCGCAACTCGCCGGTGCCGATTGGCACCGTGCCGATTTATCAGGCGCTGGAAAAGGTTAACGGCAAGGCCGAAGACCTGACCTGGGAAATCTTCCGCGACACGCTGATCGAACAGGCCGAGCAGGGCGTCGACTACTTCACCATCCACGCCGGTGTGCTGCTGCGCTACATCCCGATGACCGCCAACCGCATGACCGGCATCGTCTCGCGCGGCGGTTCGATCATGGCCAAGTGGTGCCTGGCGCACCACAAGGAAAGCTTCCTCTACACGCATTTCGAGGAAATCTGCGAAATCATGAAGGCCTACGACGTCGCCTTCAGCCTCGGCGACGGCCTGCGTCCCGGCTCAATCTACGACGCCAACGACGAAGCACAACTCGGCGAACTGAAGACGCTCGGCGAACTGACGGCGATTGCCTGGAAGCACGACGTCCAGACCATCATCGAAGGTCCGGGTCACGTACCGATGCATCTCATCAAGGAGAACATGGACCTGCAGCTCGAATACTGCAAGGAAGCCCCGTTCTACACCCTTGGCCCGCTGACCACCGACATCGCGCCGGGTTACGACCACATCACCAGCGGCATCGGCGCGGCGATGATCGGCTGGTACGGCACGGCCATGCTCTGCTACGTGACGCCCAAGGAACACCTGGGCCTGCCGGACAAGAACGACGTCAAGGAAGGCATCATCACCTACAAGCTCGCCGCCCACGCCGCCGACCTGGCCAAGGGCCACCCCGGCGCGCAGATCCGCGATAACGCCTTGAGCAAGGCGCGCTACGAGTTCCGCTGGGACGACCAGTTCAACCTCGGTCTCGATCCGGACAAGGCCAAGTCCTTCCACGACGAAACCCTGCCCAAGGAATCCGCCAAGGTCGCCCACTTCTGCTCGATGTGCGGCCCGCACTTCTGCTCGATGAAAATCACCCAGGACGTCCGCGACTTCGCCGCCAAGCAAGGCATCGCTGAAGAAGAAGCGCTGAGCAAGGGCATGGAAACCAAGGCAGTCGAGTTCGTTAAGAGCGGGGCTGAGGTTTATCGCAAGATTTGATGCGGTCAACGTCGATCCAGCACTAAAAATCGGCCGGGGCAACCTGGCCTTTTTTACGTCCCTGTCTCGCCGACATCCTTGCCGGTTTTTGCCCTTTTTACGAGGTCGACCGCAAAATTCGCCAACTGCCGCATCGTTCGCCGAGTTCCTGCGACAATCAAACCATGGAATCTTCTTTTGAATGCCGTCCCGGCTGTGGTGCCTGTTGCATTGCGCCGTCGATTTCCTCGCTGGGCAAGCTGGCGGGCGAGGCTTGTCGGCATCTCGATGGCGAGTTGCGTTGCCGGATTTTTGGTTTGCCCGGGCGCCCGGCTTGTTGTGGCGGGCTGCAGCCGTCGCCGGAAATGTGCGGGGAAAATCGGCAACAGGCCTTGCGCTGGTTAGCCGATCTCGAAGCGGTGACCCGGCCGGGATAGTAGAATGCCGCCACCTTTTTCGCGTGGCGTTTCATGGACCCGATCCTTCTGCTCAAGGCCCTGATCCTCGGTGTTGTCGAGGGGCTGACCGAATTCCTGCCGATCTCCTCGACCGGGCACCTGATTCTTGCCGGTGACCTGCTCAATTTCAATGATGATCGCGGCAAGTTGTTCGAGATTGTCATCCAGTCCGGGGCGATTCTCGCGGTCGTCTGGGAATACCGGGTGCGCATTTTCAATGTGCTGACGACGCTGGGGCGCAATCGTTACGCCAATCGCCTGGTGCTCAATCTGCTGATCGCCTTCATGCCGTTGGCGGTGCTCGGACTTTTATTCAAGAAGGTCATCGAAGCGCATTTGTTCAAACCGGTGCCGGTGGCGCTGGCCTTCATCGTCGGCGCTTTCGTGATTCTCTGGGCCGAGCGGCGGCAGCACACGATACATATCCACACGGTCGATGACATTCGTCCGCTCGATGCCTTCAAGCTGGGGCTGGCCCAGGCTTGCGCGCTGATTCCCGGCACCTCGCGCTCGGGGGCGACGATTATCGGCGGCCTGTTCTTCGGCTTGTCGCGTCAGGCGGCGACCGAATTTTCCTTTTTCCTGGCCATTCCGACCTTGTTCGCCGCGACGGCCTACAACCTGTACAAGGAGCGGGCGCTGCTCAATGCCGACGATCTCGGCATGTGGGCGGTCGGTTTCGTCGCCGCCTTCGTTTCGGCCTTCCTGTGCGTGCGCTGGTTGCTGCGTTACATCTCCAGCCACGATTTCACCTTCTTTGCCTGGTATCGCATCGTTTTCGGCATCGTGGTGCTGGCGACGGCGCATTTCGGCTGGGTTGAATGGACCGTCCATTGATCGTCTATCTGCACGGCTTCTGTTCCTCGCCGGCGTCGTGGAAGTCCCGGTTGCTGGCTGAAGAAATGGCGCGGCGCGGACTGGCGGCGGATTTCGTTTGCCCGCAACTGTCGCCGGTGCCGGCCGACGCGATGGCGGCGGTGTCGGCGATCATCGAAGCTGCCGGGCGGCCGGTGACCTTGGTCGGTTCGTCGCTGGGCGGGCATTACGCTAATCATCTGGCGGAAAAATATGCGCTGCCGGCGGTGTTGATCAATCCTGCTGCGGTCGACCGTCTGGATGTGGGCAAATTCATCGGCGAACATCACAACTTTCATACCGCCGAGCGCTTCGAGTTCACCCGCGAACACGCCGAGCAATTGCGCGCCCAGGTCAGCCCGCCGACGGCTGAGCGTTACTGGCTGTTGCTGGAGGAAGGCGACGAAGTGCTCGACTGGCGGCAGGCGCGGGATTTCTATGCCGGATGTCGCCAGACGGTGCTGCCCGGCGGCGATCACAGCTTTAGCCAGTTTCCGCAATACATCGCCCAAATACTTGAATTTGCCGGGATATAATCAATAAATGAACGTATTGTTTGAAGAAGATGGCGGCTTCAAGGCCGGTACTGTGATGGCCGACAACGACAGCTCGCTGCAGGTGGAGATGCCGTCCGGCAAGCGCAGCAAGATCAAGGCGACTACCGTGCTGCTGCGTTTCGATAAGCTGATGCCGACCGCCTTGCTTGATCAGGCGACGCCGCTGGCCGAAGAAGTCGAGGCCGAATTCCTTTGGGAGTGTGTCAGCGATGGCGAGTTCGCCTTTACCGACTTCGCCCGCGATTACTATGGCCACGAGCCGAGCCCGCTGGAAGCCACGGCCGTTTTGCTGGCCTTGCACGCTGCGCCGATCTACTTTCATCGCAAGGGCCGGGGGCGCTTCCGCAAAGCCCCGGCCGACATCCTCGCCGCCGCGCTGGCCAGCCTGGAAAAGAAGCGTCTGCAGGCACTGGCCATCGAAGCCTGGATTGCCGAACTGAAGGACTTCCGCCTGCCGGCCGAGATTGCCGCGCTGACCGATGCGCTGCTCTACGCGCCGGATCGCAATAAATCGGAAACCAAGGCTTTTGAGACCGCCTGCGCCGAAACCGGGCTGACGGCGGCGCAGTTGCTGTTCAAATGCGGAGCCATCAAGTCGCCCTACCATCTGCATTACCGGCGCTTTCTGCACGAGCAGTTCCCCAAGGGGACGAATTTCCCGACGCTCGATGCGCCACGTCTGGCAGGCGATCTGCCGCGCGCCGATGTCCGGGCGTTCTCGATTGACGACGCCAATACCACCGAAATCGACGATGCCTTGTCGGTGACCTGGTTGCCCGGCATCGGTACGCGCATCGGCATTCACATCGCTGCGCCGGGGCTGGCCATCGAACATGGCTCGCCGCTCGATGGCGTGGCCCGCGCCCGCTTGTCGACGGTGTATATGCCGGGTAACAAGATCACCATGCTGCCGGATGCCGTGGTGCAGAACTACACCCTGGCTGGCGGCAGCTATTGCCCGGCGCTGTCGCTGTATCTGACGGTCAACGAGGTTTTCGAGATTGTTTCCCACGAGTCTTGCCTGGAAAAAGTGCATATCGTGGCCAATCTGCGGCATCACGAAGTCGAGCCTTGGTTCAACGCCGAAACGGTCGGCGGGCCGCTGGCCGCTGAGCCCTTCGCCAAGGAACTGCTGCATTTGTGGCATTTTGCCAATGCCTGCGAAGGCCGGCGCGGCAAGCCCTCGGCCATGCAGGGAAACAACGACTACAACTTCGCGATCATCGGCGATTTGGCCGACCCGGACGCGTGTACCGTAGAAATCTCCGAACGCAAGCGCGGCAGCCCGCTGGACAAGCTGGTCGCCGAGTTGATGATCGTCGCCAACTCGACTTGGGGCGGCCTGCTCGCCGAGAAAAACGTCGCCTGCCTGTATCGTGCCCAGACCCAGGGCAAGGTGCGCATGACGACTTCGCCCCTGCCGCATGAAGGCCTGGGCGTGGCGCAATATGCCTGGATGACCTCGCCGCTGCGCCGTTATTGCGATCTGGTCAATCAATGGCAGCTGATTGCCTGTCTCAAGGGCGAAACCCCGGCGTTTGCCCAGAAATCAGCCGAACTCTTCGGCGCGATGCGTGATTTCGAGCTGACTTACGGGGCCTACGCCGATTTCCAGCGTTTGATGGAGCGTTACTGGTGTTTGCGCTGGTTGCAGCAGCATGGGGTCAGCGAGATCGAGGCAACCGTGCGCCGCGAACAACTGGCCAAGCTCGACCACCTGCCGCTGATGCTGCGCATTCCGTCGCTGCCTGCCGAACTCCTGCCGGGAACGCGGGTGCGTCTGGCGGTGGAAAGCATCGACTTGCTGTCGCCGGAAGTGACTTGTCGTTACCTTGGTTTGCTTGACGCCAGCGTCGCTGCCGAGGCCGTGGAGGAGGATGGGCAGTGAAACCTGCTGGCGTGCCGATGATCCGGAAAATTCAGTCCACTATTAAAGCCTGGCCACCTATCGTCGTGACGATGGCGATTTCGCTCGCCGCGCACGCGGTTTTGCTGTTCGGTCTGCACTTTGCCTTTCCCGATGCCAGCAAGCTGGTGCGCGAAAAGGCGCTCGACATCATCCTGGTGAATGCCAAGTCGGCACGCAAGCCGCATGAAGCCCAGGCGCTGGCTCAGGCCAATCTTGATGGTGGCGGCAACACCGACGACAACCGCCGGGCCAAAACGCCGCTGCCGCCGACCCAGCGTGAGGCGCCGGGCGACGAAATCCAGCAAATGCAGCAACGGGTGCAGGAGATGGAAGTCGCCCAGCAGCGCATGATGACCCAGGCCAAGAGCCTGCGCAGCGTTGCTTCGTCGAAAACCGTCAGCGAACAGCCGACGCCGGAGCCGCTGGTCAGCGGCCTGGATCTCGCCGAATCGGCGCGGGCGATGGCGCGGCTGGAAGGGGAAATCAACAAGACGGCCGACGAATACAACCGCCGTCCGCGTAAGAAGTTCGTCGGCGCCCGCACTGAGGAATATGCACTGGCAGCCTATCTCGATGCCTGGAAAATGAAAATCGAGCGCATCGGCACGCTGAATTACCCGGAAGCCGCGCGCGGCAAGCTGTACGGCGCGGTGGTGCTCTATGTCGAGTTGCGCGCCGAGGACGGCAGCATCTACAACGCCCAGATCGAGCGTTCGTCGGGGCACAAGATTCTCGACCAGGCGGCCCTGAACATCCTGCGCATGGCCGGACCCTTCGGCCCGATCCCGCGTCAGGCGCTGGGTAACGCGACCATCCTTTCTTTTGGGCGCATCTGGCAATTTACCCAGGGCGATGCCCTGAGCACGGCAGCGACAGGCAAATGAGCGATCAATATTGTGTTTTTGGCAATCCGGTTGCCCATTCCAAATCGCCGCTGATCCATGCGGCTTTTGCCCGCACCACTGGCGAGGATTTGAGCTATACCGCCCGCCTTGCTGCGGTCGACGGCTTTTCCGAGGCGGTTTTCGAATTTGTGGCCATGGGCGGGCGCGGCGCCAACGTCACCGTTCCTTTCAAGGAAGACGCCTTCCGCCTGGCAACGCGTTTGTCGGAACGGGCTGAACGGGCTGGCGCAGTGAATACCCTGGCCTTCAATGATCAGGAAATCTTTGGTGATAATACCGATGGCGCCGGTCTGGTCCGCGACATTACGCATAACCTGGGCGTGGTCTTGGCTGGCAAACGTATTTTGCTGCTCGGTGCCGGCGGTGCGACGCGCGGTGTGATTGCGCCCTTGCTCGCCTGCCAGCCGGCGAGTTTGAGCATCGCCAATCGCACGGTAGCCAAGGCGCAGGCCCTGAGCGAAGCTTTTGCCGATATTGCTGCGGTCAACGCCGGAAATTTCGCTGATTTCGCCGGCCAGTCCTTTGATGTGCTGATCAATGCCACCTCGGCCAGCCTTGCCGGCGAAAGCCTGCCCTTGCCGCCGGGGATTTTTGCTGCCGGCAGCCTGGCCTACGACATGATGTACGGCAAGGGTGAAACGCCTTTCCTGAAACTGGCGCGCGAGCAGGGCGCCGGACGTTGTGCCGATGGTCTGGGCATGCTTGCCGAGCAGGCTGCCGAAGCCTTTTATGTCTGGCGCGGCGTTCGACCGGAAACAGCTGCTGTACTGGCTGATTTGCGCGCCGCCCTGGGCGGATGAAAAAGGCTCTGCTCTGGCTCAAGCGCGGGACGCTGGCGCTGGTTGCGCTGGTGCTGCTGTGGCAGTTCTGGTTGCTGGCTTGGGTGATCTTCTGGGGCTGGTTCAATCCCGGCACCACGCGCTTCATGGAAATCCGTCTGGACGAATTGCGCGCCAAGCAGCCCGACGCTGTTTTGCAGCAGCAATGGGTGCCGTATGAACGCATTTCGCTGTCGCTGAAGCGGGCGATCATCGCTGCCGAAGACGCCAAGTTTGTCGACCATGAAGGCTTTGACTGGGAAGGTATCCAGAAAGCCATGGAGAAAAATCAGAAGAAGGGGCGCTTTGTTGCCGGCGGCTCGACAATCAGCCAGCAACTGGCCAAGAACCTTTTCCTGACGCCGGCCAAGTCCTATTTCCGCAAGGCCGAAGAAGCGATCATTACCGTGATGCTCGAAACCTTGTGGAGCAAGCAGCGGATTTTCGAGGTTTACCTGAACGTGATCGAATGGGGCAACGGCATTTTTGGTGCCGAAGCCGCCGCCCGTCATTACTACGGTACGTCGGCGGCGCAACTCGGGCCTGAGCAGGCGGCGCGCCTGGCCGGAATGGTGCCCAATCCCCGCTATTACGACCGTAATCGCGCAGCGCCGGGCCTGGGGCGCAAAGCCGCAATCATTCTTGCGCGCATGCCGGCCGCAGAAGTTCCCTGAGCATCCGCTTTGCCGCATGGCCCCGGTGCTAGAATGGCGTCCCGATTGCGCACTGCACCATGACGCACCATGAGCGACGACATCAATCTGACCGAAGCCGACACCGTCAAGGATGACCTTGCCGAAGTTCAGGGCTTGCTTGCCAAGCACCGGCTGGTCGAGGATGTCGCACGCCGTCAGGAATCGCCCCGGCACGAACTGCTTGAAAGTCTGGTGCATCGCCAGCATATCGCCGAACTGCGCACCCTGTTCGCCCGTCTGCCGACGGTCACGATTGCCCTGATCCTCAGCGCCCTGCCGGAGGAGGATCGCCTGGTGGCCTGGAAGGAAGTCGCCGAGGAGCGCATCGACAATATCCTCGAACTGCTGTCCGAGGATATGCGCGAGGATCTGGTCGGCGATGGTCATCAGACCAGCACCAAGGTTACGGTCAACGCCTTCGAACTGCACAACGGCCGCCTGCGTCAGATCATCCTTGATCGGCCGCAGCAACTAGCCAACATCAAGCCGATCTGGGTCGACCTGGTGGCGCCGACACCGCGCGTGCGCGACTGGGTCGGCCAGCATTTCGGCCTGGAGTTGCCCGATCCCGAGGATTTGACCGACCTGGAAGCTTCGGCGCGTTTTTACATCGAAGATAACGGCGAAATCCATTTGCATTCGGACTTTCTGCTCGATCTGGCCGATGAGTCGCGTAACGTGGCGGTGGCTTTCATCCTGCACAAGGACATCCTGTTTTCAGTGCGGACTGAAGAACTGCCGGTTTTCCGTCTGCAACGTCTGCGTGCGCGCACCCAGCCCGGCTATGTGACTTGCGGCACCGACGTGCTGCTCGACTTGTATGCCGCCGATGCCGAATATTCCGCCGATGCGCTGGAAGACGTTTATGCCGAGCTGGAATCGGCAGGGCGCCACGTGCTGAATACGCGCATGACTGACGAAGAGGCGGGGATCATCCTCGCCGACATCGCCCGTCAGGAAGACTTGAACGGGCGCATCCGGCGCAATGTGCTTGATACCCGGCGCGCCGTGTCCTTCCTGACCCGCGCCAAGTTCCTGTCCTCACAGCAGCAGGAAGACGCCCGCCAGATCATGCGCGACATCGAATCGCTCGATGGCCATACGTCCTTCCTGTTCGGCAAGATCAATTTCCTGATGGACGCGGTCGTCGGCTTCATCAACATCAACCAGAATCAACGCGTGTCGAAGCTGACCAAGCTGTCGATCATTTTCATGCCGATCAATGTCCTGGCGGGGATCGGCGGCATGTCGGAATTCTCGATGATGACGGGCAGCGTTCCCTGGCCGATTGCCTACGGCGCATTCATCGCCGGCATGGGGGTGGTTGGCTGGCTGACGTATCTGCTGCTGCGCCACAACGAAAAACGCGAAATGCAGCGCAAGCTGGTCGCGGCTGGCGGGACTTCGATCAAGCGTCCGGCGTAAGGACCTTGAGTCCGACAATCCCGGCGACGATCAGGCCGATGCACAGCAGTCGCGCCACTTCGCGCGACTCCTCGAACAGGTAAATTCCCAGAATCGCCGTGCCGACGGCACCGATGCCGGTCCACACGGCATAGGCGGTGCCCAGCGGCAGGCTTTTCAGCGACCAGCTGAGCAGCAAGACGCTGGCGACCATGCCGAGCACCGTCCAGACGCTCGGCCATAGCCGGCTGAAACCTTCGGTGTATTTCATGCCGACCGCCCAGCCGACCTCACAGAGGCCGGCAATGAACAGTACGATCCAGACCGGGCCGCTGCTCACTTCTGGGTGGCGAACCAGGCATCGGCGGCAGCGATGGTGCCGGCTATATCAGCGTCGCTATGGGCGGCCGAGACAAAGCCGGCTTCGAAGGCCGACGGGGCGAAGTAGTGACCGGCATCGAGCATGGCGTGGAAGAAGCGGTTGAAGGCTTCCTTGTCGCAAGCCAGCACTTCGTCGTAGGTGCCAGGGCATTTTTCGGCGAAATACAGGCCGAACATGCCGCCAATGTTCTGGGCGCTGAAGCTTACGCCATGTTTTTGCGCCGCCGCGACCAGGCCATCGCACAGTGCCTGCGTTTTTGCGGTCAACGCCTCGTAGAAGCCATTTTCCTGAATCAGCTTGAGCGTCGCCAGACCGGCGGCCGTGGCAATCGGATTGCCCGAGAGCGTGCCGGCCTGATAGACCGGACCCAGCGGGGCGATCTTTTCCATGATTTCACGCTTGCCGCCAAAGGCGCCCAGCGGCATGCCGCCACCGACCACCTTGCCGAAGGTGGACAGGTCCGGGGTGATGCCGAAAAGACCCTGCGCGCTCTTCAGGCCGACGCGGAAACCGGTCATCACTTCGTCGAAAATCAGCACGGCGCCGTATTGCGCGGTCAGGTCGCGCATGGCCTTGAGGAATTCGGCAGTCGGGGCGATCAGGTTCATGTTGCCGACGACGGGTTCGACGATGACGGCAGCGATCTTGTCGCCATGTTGGGCGAAGGCCTCGGCCAGGCCTTGCGGGTCGTTGTAGGTCAGGACCATCGTCGTTTCGATGGTGCCGGCCGGGACGCCGCCGGATGAGGGATTGCCGAAGGTCAGCAGGCCGGAACCGGCCTTGACCAGCAGGCTGTCGGCGTGGCCGTGATAGCAGCCTTCGAATTTCACCAGAATGTCGCGCCCGGTGTAGCCACGCGCCAGACGAATGGCGCTCATCGTTGCTTCGGTACCGGAAGAAACGAGGCGCACCATGTCCATCGACGGCACCAGTTCGCACAGCAGGTCGGCGATTTCCACTTCCTTTTCAGTCGGTGCGCCAAAAGACAGGCCATCGACGACGGCGGCCTGGACGGCGGCAATCACGTCCGGGTGGGCGTGGCCGAGGATCAACGGCCCCCAGGAGCCCACGTAGTCGGTGTACCACTTGCCATCAGCGTCCTGCACCTTGGCGCCAACGCCTTTCTGGAAGAACAGCGGCGTGCCGCCTACCGAGCGGAAGGCGCGGACCGGTGAATTGACGCCGCCGGGGATGTGGCGCTGGGCGCGTGCGAAGAGTTCCTGATTGCGTGAGGTCATGCCGGCAATTCCTGAAAAAGTGATTGGTAAGCGGCGGCGCGCGCCGTAATGTCGGGGGCGCCGAATAGATCGCTGATGACGGCGAGCAGATCGGCGCCGGCAGCGATCAAGGGAGGAGCGTTGGCGAGCGTGATGCCGCCGATGGCGCAGGTGCTCGCGCCCAAATTCATTTTTGCCTGCTGGAAGAGGTCGACCGCAGCAAGCGGTGCCAGTGGCTTGGTCGGCGAGGGATAGACCGCGCCGAAGGCGACATAGTCAGCACCAGCCTGCAACGCCAGTTCGGCAAGATGGGCATCGGCATAGCAGGAGGCGCCAAGGATCTTGCCGGGACCGAGAATGGCGCGGGCAAGCCGTAGCGGCGTATCGTCGCGGCCACAGTGCACGCCATCCGCATCGATCAAGCGGCACAGCGCGAGATCGTCGTTGATGATCAGACGCGCGCCATGTTCACAAGTCAGTTTGCGCAAGGCCCGAGCGCGGCGCAGCTTTTCCGGCATCGCGCTGATCTTGTCGCGGTATTGCACGATCCGGCAACCACCAGCCAATGCTGCACCGACTTCGGTCAACAGGCGAGCGCCATCGGCCTGATCGGGAGTGATCGCATAAAGGCCGTGCAATTCAGGGATTGCCATTTTCCTGTCCGGTTTCTGCGGATTGCTCATCATTGCGGGCCCAGAACATCCGGTCCGGGATGAACTGTCCCATGCCGGCGCGGAAGCCGTTTTTCAAAGTCTGCCAAGTGTAATCCTGGGCATCGCGCACGGCATCCTCGATGCTCGCGCCGCCAGCGATGCAGCCGGCGATTGCCGAGGCCAGGGTGCAGCCGGAACCATGATAGTTGCCGGGCAGGCGCTCCCAGCGGTCGCGACGAATGACACCCTGGGGGCCATAAAGCACGTTGACGACCTGCGGCGTGTTTTCGTGGGTGCCGGTGATCAGGACGTATTGGGCACCCATGTCAATCAGGCGCTGGGCACAGACGTCCATGGACGGTTCGCCGTCATCTTCGTCGCTTTCGGCGAGTCGCCTGGCCTCGGGGGCGTTGGGTGTGATCAGCGTGGTCTGCGGCAACAACATGTCGCGCATGGCGGCAATGACCTGCTCACCCGAAAAATCATCGCCCCGCCCGGACGCCAGCACCGGATCGAAAATCAAGGGGATTTCCGGATAGTCGGCAAGAATTTCGGAAACCGCCAGGACATTCTCGACGCTGCCCAGTACGCCGAGCTTGAACGCGGCAACCGGCATGTCCTCAAGGATGGTGCGCGCCTGCTGTTCGAGCAGTTCGGCGGCGACCGGATGGACGCTTTGCACGCCGACCGTATCCTGCACGGTCAGGGCGGTGATCGCGGTCAGCGGATGGCAGCCGAGGCTAGCCAGCGTCAGCAGGTCGGCCTGGATGCCCGCACCGGAAGAGGGGTCACTGGCGGCAAAAACCAGTACGGCCGGCGGAGCGGAGGGGAGGGAAGGGCTAGAGGACATTTATGGCTATTGTCATGGTGCACTGCGAGATTTTGCGGCGGAAAGCTGGAATTTTATCTGAATCTGCTGTTCGATCCGCTGAAAATGGGCTTGTTCAGGGGATTTCCGGGCTTGCAATTACCTCTTGGTTCCGTAGTATGATGCACCGATACGGGTGGAGCCTTTATTAGGCGGGGGGCGGTAAAATTGACTGATTTATCAAAATTGCGCGGCGTCAAGGTAATGATCATTGACGACAGCAATACGATACGGCGTAGCGCCGAGATATTTCTTTCGCAGGTGGGGTGTCAGGTTCTGCTTGCCGAAGACGGTTTTGACGCTTTGGCTAAAATTGCTGACCACCAGCCTTGTGTTATTTTTTGCGACATCATGATGCCGCGTCTCGATGGCTATCAGACGTGCTCACTGATCAAGAAAAATCCCCGTTTCAATGCAACACCCGTGATCATGCTGTCTTCCAAGGATGGACTGTTCGACCGTGCTCGTGGCAGGATGGTAGGCTCGGATCAATATCTGACGAAGCCCTTCACCAAGGACAGCCTGCTGCAGACAGTCGCGCAGTTCGCATTGCCTGCGACAGAAAACTGAACAACAGATAGACGTAATTGGAGTAACAATGCCTGTTAAACATGTTTTAGTGGTCGATGATTCCCCGACCGAGCGTTTTTTTACTGTCGATATCCTGACCAAGGGTGGTTATCAGGTCAGTACCGCAGAAAATGGCGAAGAAGGTATCGCCAAAGCCAAGGAACTCAAGCCTGACCTGATCCTGATGGACGTGGTCATGCCCGGCCTCAATGGCTATCAGGCGACCCGTACGCTGACCCGCGACGATGATACCAAGCACATTCCAGTGATCGTCACCACTTCCAAGGGCCAGGAAACAGACAAGATCTGGGGCTTGCGTCAAGGTGCGGTGGACTATCTGGTCAAGCCTTTGAATCCCGAGGAACTTTTGCAGCGTATTGCGGCGCTCCCCTGATCCATGTCCAGAAAAACCAGCCTTCGGGATTTTCAGGCTTATCTGGCGAGCCGTTTGACCGATGCCGCGCAAGGGCGCGGAGCCGCTTCGTGGCTGGGTGTTGAAGCGGGAGGAAAATCCTGGCTGGCAGATTTGGCGGATGGCGGTGAAATCGTTCCAGCGACACAGCTAACACCAGTGCCTCTGACTCGCCCGTGGTTTGTCGGTATCGCCAATATTCGCGGCAACCTGTATGCAGTGACTGATTTCTCGCTGTTTTGTGGTGGGCCGCCGATTATTCAGAACACCAATGCGCGCTTGCTTTTGATAGGTTCGCGCTATGGTGTGAACGCAGCATTATTGGTGTCGCGTATGTTGGGTCTGAAAAATCCTCAGGATTTTACGGCTGAGGCGCCCGATGCCGAGGCTGCAGCCTGGGGGGCGGAGCGATACTCCGATGGCCAGGGGAAAATCTGGTACAAGCTGTCGGTGCGGGAATTACTCGCCGACAAGAATTTCATGAATATTGGGGTCTGACGGAGGGGGTTCTTCCCCTTGGACCGCGCGGAGGGTTTATATGGCTTTCAGTTTTAAATCTCTGAAATTCGGCAAGGCCGACAAGGAAGAGCTATCGGCACCGATGACCGTCGCTGCCGATTTTGATATTCCCAAGCCGTCGGCCCCCAAGAAAATCGCCTTGCCTGGTTTTCTGGCCGGGCAGACAGTGCTCAAGCAGGTAAAAATCCTGGGTGGGATATTTGTTTTCCTGCTGCTGGGAATTGCCGGCCTGGTATTCCACGATAGTAATGAGTCGACAAACAACACCGCCTATATCGCCGCTGCGGGTGAAATGCGCATGCTGTCGCAACGTTTGGCCAAGGCTTCGTCGCTTGCGCTGCAGGGTAATACCGGTGCGTTTGCGCAGTTGAAGGATTCGCGGGAGACGTTCAACCGCTTGCTCGACCAGTTGATTAACGGCGGCGTAATCGGTGGCGTGAGTGTTCCCTCCGCGCCCGGTTCAGTATTGCCGTTGCTGGATGCCTTGAATGAGCGCTGGAAAACCACCTCTGCTGATGCGGAGATGGTGATCAGCCAGGAAAAGAGTCTGGTTGGCCTTGGTAAGAACGTTGCAACGATTGATGCGAAAAACGCCACGATGCTCGAGTTGACCGAGCAGGTGGCCGCACTGAAGTTGCAGGCAGGTGCTTCGGCGCGCGAAATTGCAGCGTCGAACAGTTTGGTCATGCTGACGCAGCGTATCGCCAAGAATGCTTCGGCACTGTTGGTCGGTAGCGAAATCAATCCGGAAGTGGCCTTCATGCTGGGCAAGGATACCAACGCTTTCCGCGATATTCTGAATAGCCAGAGCAAGGGTGATGCCGATATGCGCGCCAAGCTTGAAGAGCTTGAAAATGCCTTCAAGGAATATCACGATGCTATTTCCGGTATTCTCGGCAACATGCAGCCGCTTTCGCTTTCCAAACAGGCTGGTTCGCAGATTTTCCGCGAAAGCGAGGATTTGCTGAAAGCAACGGACACCTTGGCGCAAGGCTATCAGCAGTTGCTGGCCGAACGTGCGATGTACATTGTTGTGCTGGTGGTGCTGACGATTCTTGCGCTGGCTGCTCTGGTGTTGCTGGCCAAGATTTATCTTGACGATACCAGTCGCCGGGCTGTCGATGCTGAAGATCAGCGCCAGGTGTCCGAACAGGTTAATCGGGAAAATCAGGATGCTATTTTGCGTCTGATGAACGAACTGGGTGACTTGGCAGACGGTGACCTGACCGTAACGGCAACGGTTAGTGAAAACATTACCGGGGCCATTGCTGACTCGATTAACTATACGATTGAAGAACTTCGCGTTCTTGTCGGTCGAATTAACGATGCGGCAAATCGGGTGACGATGGCGACCGAGATCGCTCGTAAAACGTCCGGTGAACTGCTTGACGCTGCCGAGCGTCAATCTTCCGAAATTCGTGAGGCCGGCGAATCAGTTCAGGAAATGGCTCGTTCAATGTCGGAGGTTTCCGGCAGTGCCAGCCAGTCTGCGCAGGTTGCTCGGCAATCGCTGATGGCAGCAGAAAAGGGTACCCAGGCGGTGGAGGACTCCATCAAGGGTATGAATGAAATTCGTAATCAGATTCAGGAAACTTCAAAGCGGATCAAGCGACTTGGTGAAAGCTCGCAGGAGATCGGCGAAATCGTTGAGCTGATTTCCGACATTACCGAGCAGACGAACGTTCTGGCGCTTAATGCTGCGATTCAGGCCGCTTCAGCCGGTGATGCCGGGCGCGGTTTTACCGTCGTTGCTGAAGAAGTGCAGCGACTTGCAGAACGTTCGGCAGAAGCAACCAAGCAGATCGCGGCAATTGTGAAAACCATTCAGACTGATACGCAGGATGCTGTGTCAGCTATGGAACAGTCGACCCGAGGTGTGGTTGAAGGGGCTCAGCTTTCTGATGCGGCAGGTCAGGCACTATCGGAAATTGGTCAGGTTTCGCGCGATTTGGCAGAACTGATTCAAAGTATTTCGACTTCGACGCAGAGCCAGGCTGATTCCGCTATCCACGTTGCGAAGATGATGCACGAAATCCTTCAAGTTACCGAGCAGACGACGGCTGGTACCCAGCGGACAGCTCAGGCGGTTGATGAGTTGACTGCCCTGGCTGCCGAACTCAAGGGTTCGGTTGCTGGCTTCAAGGTAGACTGACCTTAATCGCGAGAGATGATGAACGCCGCGACAGAATTTGATTTGGGTCCGCTGACTTGGGTTAAGGGTGAGATTGATCTTGCACTTCAACGTGCTGAGGATGCGTTGGGGCAGTATGAGGCGTCTGCAGATCTGACGCAGCTCAAGTTTTGTCGTACTCACGTTCATCAGGTGCATGGTGCCCTGTCTATCGTGGGGCTGGATGGCGTAACTCTGGTTACGGAGTTGCTTGAGTCCCTTCTGAACGGCATGGAGGAAGGCAGATTACCGGTAGGCAAGGCAGAAAAAGATGCTGTCAGGTCGGCACTGAATGCTTTGCATCACTATCTGGATGATCTGGTTGGTGGTGCATCAAATCAGCCTTTACGCATGCTGGTCAGTTACCAGTCCCTGGCGTTAATTCAGGGGCAGGAGGTTCACCCGAGCGACCTGTTTTATCCTGATATCGGGGTCAGACCGCCCAAACGCTCGGAAGACGTCCCGCCAATTACTCAGCCGCAATATCTCAACGACCTGAAGGCCGCGCGTATGCGCTATCAGAAAGGCCTGTTGAGTTGGCTGAAACAGGCTGCCGAGACAGGGCGCGTTCAGATGCGTGATGCTGTCAGGGATATTGAGGCTTTACAGCGCACGGCCAGTGATCGCACTTTCTGGTGGGTTTCTTTGGCTTTGCTTGAGGCGTTTTCTGATCCCAAGCTGGCTGCCGATCATTGGGCTCGTCAGTTGTGCAGCCGTATCGATCTCCATATTCGCAAGATTCTCGAGGGGGCCAAGCCACTTCCCGAGCGCTTGCTATGCGAAATTCTTTATTACATCGCACAAGTCCCTGCCTCGTTGCATCCCTTGGTCGCCGAGATCCATGATGCCTATGGATTGAGCGCCTTAATTCCTTGTTCGGAGGAGGTTACGGTAACCGCTCCCCAGGAAAGCGCTTTGCGCAAATTGCGCGATGTACTGAATGGAGCTGAAGAGTCCTGGAACAAGTTCTGCAATGGCAGTGCCGCCAGCCTGGCTAGTTTTGTTGATCATGCACGAAATAGTGGGAAACTGACGGCGGAAATTGGACACACTGACCTGAAGCGTCTTGGACTGGCATTTACTGCGGTCGCCAATTGGTTGGCTGAAGACGCCAAGCGGTTTAGCGATGGCGTTGCCATGGAAGTGGCAACGGCGGTGCTTCTCCTGGCGAACGCACAGGAAAATTTCACTCACTTGGGTAAAGATTTTGCTCAACAAGTGGATCTGATGGTGGCTCGTTTGCAAGGCCAGGTTTCAGGTGTTCCTGTTGTCAGTGACCGAGTGCCACTGCTGGATGAAATGACGCGTCGGGCCCAGGAGCGACTCCTGATCGGTCAGGTCAGCCGTGAAATTCAGAAAAACCTTGGGCAGGTTGAACAAACTCTCGATACCTTTTTTCGTGATCCAGGCTCGTTGCAGGATATGGGGCATCTGGACGGACAGCTACGGCAGATTGCCGGTGCCTTGGCAATGCTGGGGCATTTTTCAGCGGTCAACCACCTGAAGGATTGCGGAAACAAGATTCAGCAGTTTGCCAAACCGGGCTATCAGGCGACGCGAGAAGAGTTTGAGACGGTTGCCAATCAGTTGTCCATGCTGGGTTTCTTCATCGATACCCTGGCAAGTGGTGAGGCAGATTTTGATGCCTTCGTCAGGCATGTAGAAAGCAAGGGGCGTTCAGCTAAAGAATTGCCACAGGAAGAAGTGGCGCAATTTGCGGTCGAAGAGGATGTGACTTCGGTTCCGCAAGCCAGTGATGCTTTGACGGTGTCCCTGGCATCCCCGGCGATGCCGCTTGTCTCGGCGGGAGCACGCACAAGTGAAAGCACAGAGGATATTTTGGCCGATATGGCCTTGCCGGATTTGGCACCTCTCGAAGACGTTTTACTTGTCGACTCTGTTCAAACACCTCCCGACCATGTACCTGCAGTACCGGAACCAGAGCCTGAGCCCGAAATTGACGATGAATTGCTGTCGATTTTCCTTGAGGAAGCACACGAAGTACTGGGAACGATTGCAGAAAACAAAGCTGTTTTAGTTTCCAATCCTTATAACACCGAAGCTTTGACAACCATTCGGCGCTCCACGCATACCCTGAAGGGGAGTGGTCGGATGGTTGGTCTGACGGACTTGGGTGAAGCCGCCTGGGAGTTGGAACAGACCTATAACCAGTGGTTGCGGCAGGATCAGGCAGTCAATGCAGAATTGACTGCGCTGATCGAAACTCAGTATCAGGTATTCCTGAAATGGGTTGCGCATCTCGAAAGCAAGCAGGGGTCCGCACCGGATCCTCTGGCGATGGTGACCCAAGCAAGGAAAATGCGAGGTATCGAGTCTCCACAACTGACCGCTCCCACGCATACTGCACCTGCACCTGCACCTGCACCTGCACCTGCACCTGCACCTGCACCTGCACCTGCACCTGCACCTGCACCCTTGTTGCCGCCTGAGCCTGTTCCTGAGCCTGTTCCTGAGCCTGTTCCTGAGCCCGTTCCTGAGCCCGTTCCTGAGCCCGTTCCTGAGCCCGTTCCTGAGCCCGTTCCTGAGCCCGTTCC
>JAVBXO010000142.1 GCA_030824535.1 Azonexus sp.
CGCACTTCCGATGCGCCCTGCAGGTTCTGGATCTTGCTCTTGATCAGTTCAGAAATTTCGGAAGGATTCAACTGCATGAAATTCTCCTAGTTGTTCAGCGCCACGGCCATCGCGTCGAGTTTGCCGCGGACTGAAGCATCCAGCACCTGGTCACCCACGGCAACCCGCACACCACCAATCAGGCTCGGATCGATTTCAACACGAGCGGTCAGGCGGGTACCGAAGCGGGGTTCCAGCTGTTGCAGCAGGGCGGCCACTTGGGTGTCGTCAATGGGAAATGCGGAATGCACCACCGCCTCCTTGACCCCTTCTTCCTGGCTCTTGGCCAGTTCGAAAAGCCGGGAAATCTCCGGCAGGAGTACGAGACGCCGGTTTTCTGCGAGGGTACGAACAAAATTGCCCAGCACCTGGTCATTGTCTTCGCATAGCGAAATAACCAGGGTGGCAATCTGCTCAACGGAGAGCTGGGGATTGCCCATGACCAGAGCCATGTCCCCGTCCTGGGCGATCAGCGCCAGCCTTTGCAGGCGCTGCGACCAGTTGCCCTGAGCCCCGGTTTCCTGGGCCACCCGAAAGATGGCTTCGGCATAGGGGCGAGCGATGGTGACGGATTCAGCCATAAGCGTTACAGATCCTGTTTGATCGTAGCCAGAATGTCGGCATGTGCCTGGGCATTAATCTCGCGACGCAGAATCTTCTCTGCACCGGAAACCACCAGACTCGCCACTTGTTCGCGCAGTTGTTCCTTGGCGCGGACAGCTTCCTGATCGATTTCAGCCTTGGCACCAGTAACGATGCGGTCAGCTTCCACCTTGGCGGTCAGCTTGGCTTCTTCGATCAGCTGAGCACCACGCTTTTCAGCATTGGCGATCAGTTCGGCGGCCTTTTCCTTGCCTTCACGGAGAGCATCCGTTGAGCGCTTGGTGGCCAATTCGAGATCTTGCTTGCCGCGTTCGGCGGCAGCCAGACCATCCGCGATCTTCTTCGCACGCTCGTCGAGCGCCTTCACAATGGGCGGCCACACGAATTGCATCGTGAACCACGCCAGAATGAAGAACACAACCAGCTGTGCGAACAGCGTTGCGTTCAGATTCACGGTCTATTCCTCTTCTAAAAAGTTAATGGGAGAAGAGGATCAATTAGACCAGCTTGAACGGGTTGGCGAAGGCGAACATCATGGCGATACCGACACCAATCAGGAAGGCGGCGTCGATCAGACCGGCCAGCAGGAACATCTTGGTCTGCAGGGCATTCATCAGTTCAGGTTGGCGAGCGGAAGCTTCGATGTACTTGCCACCCATCAGACCGATACCGATACAGGCACCGATAGCGCCGAGACCAATGATCAGGCCGGCAGCCAGAGCAACAAAACCGAGAACGTGTTCCATGACAACTCCTTGCTAAGGTTAAAAGTAGGTAAAACAAAAAGAAACTACAAAGAAATCGGGGTAGTGCTTAGTGCGCTTCGTGAGCCTGACCGATATAAACCAGGGTCAGCATCATGAAGATGAAAGCTTGCAGGGCAACGATCATGATGTGGAAGATCGCCCAGATCGAACCAGCCAGGACATGACCGGCAAACAGGAAGACGCCGGTGGCCGTGCCAGCCCAGGCGGCGCCCATCAGCGCGATCAGCATGAAGACCAGTTCGCCGGCATACATGTTGCCGAAGAGTCGCATGCCGTGGGAAACGGTCTTGGCCAGGAATTCGATCATTTGCATGGCAAAGTTGACCGGGTAGAGCAGCGGGTGGCTACCGAAAGGGGCCGTGAAGAGTTCGTGCATCCAGCCACCGAAGCCCTTGATCTTGATGTTGTAGTAAATACAGACCAGCAGCACGCCGATGGACATGCCAAGGGTGCCGTTCAGGTCAGCGGTCGGAACAACACGCAGGTAAGCGTGATGGTCGCCGACGATGGCTTGCCAGATGTTCGGAAAGACATCCAGCGGCAGGAAGTCCATCGAGTTCATCAGGAAAATCCAGATGAAGACGGTCAGTGCCAGTGGGCCAACGGCCTTGCGCGATTCGGCGCTATGGACGATGCCCTTGGCTTGCTCGTTAACCATTTCGAGAACGATTTCAACGGCGGCTTGCATGCGACCCGGGACGCCGGAGGTGGCGCTGCGGGCAACGCGCCACATGACGAAAAGTCCGAGAACACCCATCAGGACCGAAAAGACAAGCGTATCGACATTCAGAATACTGAAGTCGATGATGTCTTTTTGGGCGTGACCCGTGCTGTTGAAGTGGGTAAGGTGGTGAACGATATATTCGCCGGCGGTCGGCGCGTTCGCTGCTGCTTCTTCGTGGCCTGCTGTAGACATAGTCAGGGTTTCTTCCAAAACGCTATAAAACCAGCATGTAAAACAACCGCTAGCCCGATCAGCAAGCTGGGCCAGTGCATCGCGGGATATCCCGCGATGGCGATTGCCAGTATTCCGATGGTGGCAGCGATCTTCAGGAACTCACCGACGAAGAAGTTCGCAGCGTAGGATGCATTCGCGCGATTGTTCACCATCGTCAAACGGATGGCAAAGAGAAGGTTGGGAATGATCGCAGCTGCTGCTGCAATTCCCACCGAAACGAGCCCCCGCGTTCCTGTGATCAGACCGGCCCCGATTGCTGTTATCAATGCTGCACCTACTTGCAGAATAATCGCTCTGTACATGGTGCTATGCAATCGTTGACCGGACGTGCCACACAGAGCTAAATGATACAAGACCTGCGCTTTCCACGTCAATGGAAACTAGGGGTTTTCCCTTAAAATCCAGCGAACTGGGGGCGTTTTTCAACGTAGCCGACCAAGGATTCCATCGAGCTGGTCGAGGCTGTCAAAGTCGATGGTGATCTTGCCGACACCCTTTTTGTTGCTCTTGATGGCGACTGCCGCACCAATTGCGTCGGAAAGTTCTTCTTCCAGGCGAAGAATGTCGCGGTCTACCGGTTTTTCACCGGGTTTTTGCGGTGGCGTCAGGATTTGCTGCACCAGCTGCTCGGCTTCGCGAACCGAGAGGCCTTTCTGGGCAATGCGTTGGGCAACGGCGACCTGTTGGGCGCCATTCAAGGGCAACAGGGCGCGCGCATGGCCCATGTCGAGCTTGCCGCTCATCAGGAGTTCCTGCACCGGCTCAGTCAGCTGCAGCAGGCGCAGCAGGTTGGAGGCCGCAGGCCGCGAGCGACCAACAGCATCGGCGGCCTGCTGGTGGGTCAGGCCGAATTCTTCGACCAGACGTTGCAGCCCCTGGGCTTCTTCCAGCGGATTCAGGTTTTCGCGCTGGATGTTTTCGATCAGCGCCATCGCCAGCGCCTGCTCATCGGGAATGCGCCGGATCAGCACCGGTATTTCCTTGAGCCCGGCAAGCTGGGCGGCACGCCAGCGACGTTCGCCAGCGACGATTTCGTAGCGCTCGGCACCGAACATGCCGTCAATGCTGCGCACCAGGATCGGCTGCATGATGCCCTGAGCCGAGATCGACGCGGCCAGTTCCGCCAGCGCGCTCTCATCCATATGGGTGCGCGGCTGGTATTTACCCGGCTGCAGGCGGGTGACCGGCAAATTACGCTGCTCTTCGCCGAAAGTAATGTCGCTGCCACCGAGCAAGGCATCAAGGCCGCGACCGAGTCCCTTTTTCTTGATCATGGGGTTTTGTCCTTCCCGAGGATTTCGCTGGCCAATGCGCAGTAGGCGCGTGCGCCTCGAGAGTTTTTGTCAAAAGCCAGCACCGGCTTGCCGTAGGAGGGCGCTTCGGCCAGCCGGACGTTGCGCGGGATGATGGTCTGGTACACGCGGTCGCCGAAGTGACTTTCGAGCTCGGCAGAGACCTGCTGCGTCAGCGTGCTCTGACCATTGAACATGGTCCGCAGCAAGCCTTCGACTTCCAGGCGCGGATTGAGATGGGTGCGCACCTTGCGCAGCGTCTCGACCAGGTCGGTCAGGCCTTCCAGCGCGTAGTACTCGCACTGCATCGGAATCAGCACCGAGTCAGCGGCAACCAGGGCATTGACCGTCAGCATGTTCAACGCTGGCGGACAGTCAATCAACACATAGTCGTATTGATCGTGCTCGGCCGCCAGGGCTTTTTTCAGGCGATATTCGCGTTCGTCGAGTTCGACCAGCTCGACTTCGGCGCCAGCGAGTTCGCGATTGGCCGGCAGGATATCAAAAGCGAACTCGGTCTTCAGGCAGGCCTGTACCAGCGTCGCGTTGCCGATCAGTAATTGGTAAACCGTCGGCAAGGCATCGCGCTTGGTGATGCCGGCGCCGGTGGTGGCGTTACCTTGCGGGTCCATGTCGATCAGCAACACGCGCAGGCCTTCGGCACCGAGTGAGGCGGCGAGATTGACGGCGGTCGTCGTCTTGCCGACGCCGCCTTTCTGATTGGTAATGGCGAGAACTTTCATCAAAGACTAACTCCGGTTTGAAACCTCCCCCTTCAGGGGGATAATCGCGCCGGGGAGAGGCGTAAGCGCTTCCCGGTCGTTTCGCCCGCTTACGGGCGTGGATTGAAACAGGATGATGAGGTGTCTTTCGGCATCCAGTCCCGGCACCTGCAGGGGAATGATCTGTTCGACGACGATGTCGGCTGGTAAGGCGGCAATTTCATCGTCCGGGCGGATGCCCTTCATCGCCAGCCAGCGGCCGCCAGGGGCCAGCAGGTGACGGGTCAGTTCAACAAAGAGCTTGAGTTCGGCAAAGGCGCGCGAACTGATCTGGGCATACTGACCAGGCAATTCTTCGACTCGGGCATGGTTGACCGCCACATTCTTCAAGCCGAGCTCGATCGCCGCCTGTTGCAGGAAGGTGGTCTTCTTTTGCACGGTATCGACCATCCGTACCGAGAGTTCAGGCCGGGCAATGGCCAGCGGGATGCCGGGCAGGCCGCCGCCGCTGCCGACGTCGAGCAGGGGACCGGCACCGACGTGGGGCAGGATGGCCAGCGAGTCGAGCAGGTGATGCGACACCGCCTGTTGCGGATCGCGCAGCGCCGTCAGGTTGTAGGTCTTGTTCCACTTCAGCAGCAGATCGCGGAAGGCCAGCAGTTTGTCCTGCGTCGCGGCAGACAAATCGAGGTCGAGTTCGGCGAGACCTTGGGCGAGGGTGATGCTCATACCTTCTCCGCCAGCTTGAAACGCTTGAGGTGGATCAGCAGCAGCGAAATGGCTGCCGGCGTGATGCCTTGAATGCGCGAGGCCTGGCCGATGGTCTGCGGCTTGTGCAGATTGAGCTTCTGCTTGACCTCATTGGACAGCCCGGCCACCGTCGTGTAATCGAGATCGGCGGGCAGCGCGGTGTTTTCCAGCGTCGCCGCCTTGGCAACTTCGTCGGCCTGGCGGTCAATGTAGCCCTGGTATTTGGCGGAGATTTCCAGCTGCTCGACGATGGCTTCGTCAATTTCAGGCAAATTTTGCGGTTGACCGCAAATTTCGAGCGAAATCAGGGCGCGATACGCGACATCCGGGCGGCGCAGCAGCTCGAAGAGGCTGTATTCGTGTTCGATGGATTTACCCAGTACGCGCTGGCAGTCTTCTGCCGTGACGATCCTGGGATTGATCCAGGTCGATTTCAGGCGTTCCTGCTCGGCGGCGATGGCATCGCGCTTTTTGCAGAAGGCTTCCCAACGCACATCATCGACCAGGCCGAGTGCGCGGCCTTGTTCGGTCAGGCGCAGGTCGGCGTTGTCTTCGCGCAGGCTGAGGCGATATTCGGCGCGGCTGGTGAACATCCGGTAAGGGTCGGAAACACCGCGTGTAATCAGGTCGTCGACCAGCACGCCGAGGTAAGCCTCGTTGCGCTTCGGACACCAGCCGTCTTCGCCACGCCCGTAGCGCACGGCGTTGATGCCGGCGAGCAGGCCTTGCGCGGCGGCTTCTTCGTAACCGGTCGTACCGTTGATCTGGCCGGCAAAGAACAGGCCGTTGATCGCCTTGCTTTCCAGCGTGTCCTTGAGGCCGCGCGGGTCGTAGAAGTCGTATTCGATGGCGTAGCCGGGGCGCAGGATGTGCACGTTTTCCATGCCACGGATCGAACGCACCAGCGCCAATTGAATGTCGAAAGGCAGGCTGGTGGACACGCCGTTGGGGTAAATCTCATGCGTCGTCAGGCCTTCCGGCTCGAGGAAAACGTTGTGCTGGTTCTTGTCGGCAAAGCGGTGGATCTTGTCTTCGATTGACGGGCAATAGCGCGGGCCAACGCCTTCGATGACGCCGGTGTACATCGGCGAGCGGTCCAGGCCGCTGCGGATGATGTCGTGCGTGCGTTCGTTGGTCTCGGTGATCCAGCACGGCAACTGGCGCGGGTGCTGGGCAGCATTGCCGAGGAAGGAAAAGACCGGCATCGGGTCGTCCGAGTGCTGCTCTTCCATGACTGAGAAATCGATGGTCTTGCCATCAAGGCGCGGCGGCGTGCCGGTTTTCAGGCGGCCTTGCGGCAGATTCAACTCTTTCAGGCGCGCCGCCAGCGACACCGAAGGCGGATCGCCCATGCGTCCGCCGGTGTAGTTTTCCAGCCCGACGTGGATTTTGCCGTTGAGGAAGGTTCCTGCGGTCAACACCACGGCAGAGGCCAAAAAGCGGATGCCGAGCTGGGTGACGGCGCCGCAGACCTTGTCGCCTTCAACGATCAGGTCGTCGCAGGCTTCGGCAAAAATGGTCAGGTTGGGCTGATTTTCCAGGCGTCCGCGAATCGCCTGCTTGTAGAGCACCCGGTCAGCCTGGGCGCGGGTAGCGCGTACCGCCGGGCCTTTCGAGGCATTCAGGATACGAAACTGGATGCCGGATTCATCCGTCACCGCCGCCATTGCGCCACCCAGGGCATCAACCTCGCGCACCAAATGGCCCTTGCCGATGCCGCCAATCGACGGGTTGCAGCTCATCGCCCCGAGCGTGTCGAGGTTGTGCGTCAGCAACAGTGTATTCGCCCCCGCCCGTGCTGCGGCGAGCGCGGCTTCGGTGCCGGCGTGACCGCCGCCGACGACGATGACATCAAAACGGGTGGGATAGAGCATCGGGGGAGAAATGTTGCAGTGCAGTAGAAGGACCGCGAATTTTACGTCAGGGCGCTGAAAGTTCGAAGTTTTTCTGCGCCCGACAAGATCGTGCAAGCCCTGCTCAGCGCTTGTTTCCCAGACCCAGATAAGCCTCGATGACCCGCTGATCGACCGCCAGTTCGGCGCTCGGACCGCTCAGCGTGATCTCGCCGGTTTCGAGCACGTAGCCGACATCGGCAATCTGCAGCGCGGCGCGGGCGTTTTGTTCGACGAGCAGGATGGCGACGCCGGTTCGCTTCAGTTCGCCGATGATGCGGAAAATTTCCTTGATGATCAGCGGCGCCAGGCCGAGACTTGGTTCGTCGAGCATCAGCAGTCTGGGTTTGGCCATCAGCGCCCGGCCCATCGCCAGCATTTGCCGCTCGCCGCCGGAAAGCGTGCCGGCCAACTGGTTACGCCGTTCTTCAAGGCGGGGAAAGAGCTCGAAAACTTCGTCCATGGTTTCCATCTGGTCACGATGGCCGCTGCGGTAGCGGTCAAACGCACCAAGAATGAGGTTGTCCTCGACGCTCATTTCACCAAACAGCTCGCGCTTTTCCGGTACCAGGGTCATGCCTTGGCGAACCAGGGCCTCGACGCTACGGTCGCGGCGCAGTGCATGGCCCATGTAAGTAATTTCGCCCGCGCCGGGCAGCAGGCCCATCAGCGCCGCCAGCAAGGTTGTCTTGCCGGCGCCGTTGGGGCCGATCACGGTGACGATCTCACCGCGGCGGATGCTCAGATCGACGCCATGCAAGGCCTCGACCTTGCCATAGGCAACGCGCAGGTTTTTGACCTCGAGAATCAGCTCGTGGTCGTGCAGATGCGGCAGGTGGCTGCTCATTCGACACCGCCGAGATAGGCTTCGAGCACTGTCGGGTTCTGCTGGATTTCTTCGGGCAAGCCTTCAGCGATTTTTTCGCCGAATTCCATGACAACGATGCGGTCGGCCAGGCCCATGACGAAATCCATGTCGTGCTCGACGAGCAGGATGCCCATGCCTTCGCCACGCAGCTTCTTCAGCAGTTCGGCGAGCGCCTGTTTTTCCCGGAAGCGCAGGCCGGCTGCCGGTTCATCGAGTAGCAGCAGGCAGGGATCGGAGGCCAGGGCGCGAGCGATTTCGACAATGCGCTGCTGACCCAGGGCCAGACTGCCGGCCGGCTCGAACATCTGCTCAGCCAGACCAACGCGCTCAATCTGGCGCGTAGCTTCGGCGAGCAGGCGAGCTTCCTCGCTCCGGTCAAAACGCAGGGCCGCTGCCAGTACGCCCTGGCGACCGCGCAGGTGAGCGCCGATGGCGACGTTTTCCAGCACGCTCATTTGCCCGAGCAGGCGCACATGCTGGAAGGTCCGGCTCATACCGCGGCGGGCGATGTCCCGCGCGGCCATTTTTGCGGTCGACTCGCCCAGGAAGGCGATTTTGCCCTCGCTGGCGGGGTTGACCGCAGAAATGCAGTTGAACATCGTACTTTTGCCCGCACCGTTGGGGCCAATCAGCGCCATGACCTCGCCGGCTTGCACGCTCAGCGACATATTGTGGTTGGCGACGAGGCCGCCAAAGCGCTTGCTGACGCCGCTGGCTTCCAGCAGCAGCGTACCGCTCGCCGGCGCCGGTCGCCTCGGCAAGGGCTCGGCCGGCGTTAGCGTGCGAGCCTGCGCGCTGGCCGGCAGATAACGCAGGATGACTGGCCACAGCCCGCTGCGGGCGCGTTGCAGGATCAGCACCATGGCGATGCCGAAGACGATGATCTCGAAATTGCCGCTCTGCCCGAGCAATTGTGGCAGCCAGTCCTGCAGCCATTGCTTGAGCACGGCAATCAGGCCGGCGCCGAGCACCGCCCCCCAGACATGGCCAATCCCGCCGACGACGGCCATGAACAGGTATTCGATGCCCATGCTCAGCGCGAAGGGGCTGGGATTGACGAAGCGCTGCAGGTGGGCGTAAAGCCAGCCAGAGAGGCTGGCGAGCAGCGCGGCGAGCAGGAAAGTCAGGATCTTGGTGCGCGCGGTATCGACGCCCATCGCCTCGGCCATCACCACCCCGCCCTTGAGCGCACGGATGGCGCGGCCAGTGCGTGAATCGAGCAAATTGCGCACAGCGAGCAGCGACAGCAGCACGAGCAGCCAGATCAGGTAGTAAAACGCCTCGGCCGACTGCAGCGACCAGCCGAACAGCCCCACCGCCGGAATGCCGGTGATGCCGGTATGACCACCGAGAAACTCGACGTTGCCGAACAGGAAATACAGGCTGATGCCCCAGGCAATGGTTCCCAGCGGCAGGTAGTGGCCGCCCATGCGCAGGGTGATGAAACCGAGACTGCCAGCGACGACGGCGGTCAGCGCCAGGCCGATGAACAGCGTCAACCAGGGCGAAAGCCCGTAGGCCGTCGTCAGCCACGCCGTCGTATAAGCGCCGATACCGACAAAAGCCGCCTGGCCAAAGGAAGTCAAACCACCAACACCGGTCAGCAACACCAGCCCGACCGCGACAATGGCGTAAAGGCCGATGTAATTGAGCAGGGTAATGCTGAATTCCGGCAAGACCCACGGCGCGATGAGCAGCAGGCCAATGAAAATAACCAGCGGTCCCTGCCGCCGCCAGGTCGCTGGCACTTTGCCACGCGCCCCGGCTATTGGCGCTTCATCGCCTTTTTCTTCCTCTTCCTCGATATGGCGGGTCGTCAGCGAGCGCCACAGCAACACCGGGATGATCAGCGTGAAAACGATAACTTCCTTGAAAGCGCTGGCATAAAACGAGGAACCGGCCTCCAGCAGGCCAACCAGCACCGCCCCCAGGGCCGCGACCGGGTAGGAAGCAAGGCCGCCGATGATCGCGCCGACGAAGCCCTTGAGGCCGATCATGAAGCCGGTGTCGTAATAAATCGTTGTGATCGGCGCAATCAGCACGCCGGAAAAAGCGCCAATGGCCGCCGCCAGCGTGAAGCACAGCTTACCGGCAAGGCTCGGCGGAATGCCCATCAGGCGGGCGCCGGTCCGGTTCATCGCCGTTGCCCGCAAGGCCTTGCCGTAAATCGTCCGTTCGAAGAAAAAATAGAGGCCAATGATCAGCAAGGCCGAAGCGACGACCACGAGAATGGTCTGGCCTTGCAAGGGCGTGCCGGCGAGTTCGAAGCTGATTTCGGTAAAGGGCGGCGTGCGCGAACCTTCGGCGCCAAAGAAAAGCAGGCCGAGGCCGATCAGCACCAGATGCACGGCCACCGAAACGATCAGCAGCACCAGCACCGAAGCACTGGCCAGCGGCTGGTAGGCGAGGCGGTAAATCAGGGGGCCGAGCGGCACCACCAGCGCCATCGCGATCAGCACTTGGGCGGCCAGCGGCAATTGCGTCGGCGGCAAGGCGAAAAGCCCGGCGGCGGCGAGCAGCGGTGCGCCGACGTTGAAAATCAGCAGCGGCGGCAGCTTGCCATAACGTTTTTCGCGCAGGTGCTCGATGCCATCGACGATAGCCACCAGCGTCCCGAGCGCCAGCAGCAACCACACCGTGCCCGGTACCTGGCCGGCCTGCAAGGCCGCCAAGGTCAGCGCGCCAAAGGCGACAAACTCGCCCTGGGGAATGAAAATGACGCGGGTGACGGCAAAAACCAGCACCAGCGCCAAGGCCAGCAGCGCGTAAATGGCGCCGTTGGTGACGCCATCCTGGGCGAGGAAAAGCAGAATCTGGAGGTCCATGCGGGCCTGAAAAACAGTGGATTCAAAAAAGCGCCAGCCAGGAAAACACTGATTGAATCGTCATCCCCGCGCAGGCGGGGATCCAGTTTGTGGCTCTTTCTGGATTCCCGCCTGCGCGGGAATGACATTTCTGACTACATCAGCGCCTACCCAAGGCGGGGCAAAGGCAGCAAGAACTTACTTGATCAGCTTCCAGGCGCCGTTTTCAATGGTCGCCATGACCCGCGCCCGCTGGTCGTAACCCTGGTGATCGTTGGCCGACAAATTGAAGATGCCATGCGCCGCCGGGGTATTTTTGACACCTTCGAGCGCGTCGCGCAGGGCGCGGCGGAACTCGACGGTACCCGGTTTGGCCGACTTGAGCGCCTGCGGAATCGCCGCCTGCAACAGCACCCCGGCATCCCAGGCGTGGCCGCCGAAGGAACTGACGCTGCCTTTGCCATAGGCAGTCTCGTACTTGCCGACGTATTCGAGCGCCGATTTCTTGACCGGGTTGTCGTTCGGCAACTGCGCCGCAACGACCATCGGCCCGACCGGCAGGAAAGCGCCTTCGACATCCTTGCCACCGACGCGCAGGAAGTCATTGTTGGCCACACCGTGGGTCTGGTAGATCAGGCCCTTGTAGCCCTTTTCCTTGAGCGATCTCTGCGGCAGCACGGCCGGCGTACCGGCGCCGCCGACGAGCACGGCATCAGGCTTGGCCGCGAGGATCTTGAGGATCTGGCCGGTCACCGAGGTGTCGTTGCGCTGGTAGCGCTCACTGGCGACGATCTTCAGCTTGCGCGCTTCGGCAATCTTGGCGAATTCCTTGTACCAGCCTTCGCCATAGGCATCGGCAAAGCCGATGAAGGCCACGGTCTGGACGTTTTTGTCAGTCATGTGCTGAACGATGGCCGTCGCCATATGGGCGTCGTTCTGGGCGGTCTTGAACACCCATTTGCGCTTGGCGTCCAGCGGTTCGACAACGATGGCCGAGCCGGCCATGGAAATCAGTGGTGTTTCGTGGTCGACCGCAACATCGGTCATGGCTAGCGAATTCGGCGTCGTCGTCGAGCCGATCACGACATCCACCTTGTTTTCGCTGATCAGCTTCTTGATGTTTTTCGTCGCTGCCGTCGGATCGGTGGCGTCGTCGAGGACGATGTAATTGATCTTTTCCTTGCCAATTTGCGTCGGCAGCAGGGCGATGGTGTTCTTCTCGGGAATGCCGAGCGATGCCGCCGGGCCGGTCGCCGACAGGGAGACGCCGACGTTGATATCCGCCAAGGCGGCCGTCGCCAGGGTGGCCAGTACGGCCAGGCTCAATTTTTTGACCATCTTTTGTCGCTCTCCAAAGCACCGCAGGAGGGAGAACCTTAGGCCAGTCCGCGCCCTGCAGCAAGCCGCGTTTTCCCGCGCATGATAAAGTTTTCGTTTTGCCCAACCACGAGTCATCACCATGTTCTCCGGAATTATCGCGGCCGTTGGCCGCATCACCCAGCTCACCCCCCGCGAAGTCGGTTTCCGTTTGCAGGTCGACGCCGGCGGCCTTGATCTCGACGATGTCGCGCTCGGCGACTCGATTGCCCATAACGGCGTCTGCCTGACCGTTGTCGCCAAGGAAGGCCAGGTCTTCATGGTCGACGTCTCGCAGGAAACCTTGTCCTGCACCGTCGGTCTCGATACCCCCGGTCCGGTCAACCTCGAAAAAGCCCTGCGCCTCTCTGACCGTCTGGGCGGCCACCTGGTTTCCGGCCACGTTGACGGCGTCGGCGAAGTCCTGCGCTTCGACCCCATCGGCGACAACCGCCTGCTCGAAATCCGCGCGCCGCAAGCCATCGCCAAATACATTGCGCGCAAGGGCTCGGTTACCGTCAATGGCACCAGCCTGACGACCAATGAAGTCAATAACACCGACTTCACCATCAACCTGATCCCGCACACGCTGGAAAACACCACGCTGCAGCACCTGCAGCCCGGCAGTCGGGTCAATCTCGAAGTCGACCTCATCGCCCGCTATTGCGAGCGACTGCTGAGCGCTGAACGCGAAGCTTGAAGAACCTATTTTATATGGGGCTTTTCAGTCTGGCAGGCCATTGCCGGAGACCGGCAAAACCTTTGTCATAGCTCTTGCATGGCTTGCCACAAACAGATGAATTCAAAAGACTTTTTTGCGTGTTATTCTCCCCGGAAAAACCCGAAAAGGGTATGGCAATTACTGGGGGGTAATTATGGTCTTTCGTGTTCACAAGCCAGATTGGCTTTATGAGTCTTTGCCGTATCTTTATGCGGCAGCTGGTTTCATCGTTGCACTGACTTTGCCTGGGGGGGCAGCAAAGTTCAGCGGCTTGCTGCTGATTTCAGCCGGGGGCAGTGTCTGGAAAGTACGCCGGGACTACCGACGGCGTGCCGTCCGCGAGCAGGCAGAGCAACGCGCCAGGGAACTGGAAGTAGAAGAAGAGAACGAAGGCTCCTCGCTGGTGCAAATTTTCTGGCGCTCGTCATTCGAAGTGGGTCATCCACTGATCGACCGCCAGCATCGCCGCCTGTTTGTGCTCGGCAACATGCTGATCAACGCGCTGATGATGAAACAATCGAAAGACGACATCGAATTGATGATGTCCGAACTGGTCGATGACATCAGCCAGCACTTCAAATCCGAGGAAGAGGTCATGGCCAGTTTCAATGTACCGCTCTCGGAAGAGCATAAAAACATTCACCGGATGCTGCTGGCACAAGTGCAGAGCCTGCAACTGCGTTTCCATGAAGGACGTTTGTCGGTCAGCGAGCTGGTCGGTTTTATCGCCTATGACGTGGTTTCACAGCACATCATCAAGGAAGACCTGAAGTTTGCCCCGGAATACCAGTTGAGCGCGACTCGACCGGCAACGGGAAATCTGATCAACGCCTGACGGGCGCCGGGATCCGGGATTCCGGAACGGAAAGGACTGCGGAGACCTCTGCAGTCCTTTCCGTTCTGGCTGTGCTTTTGCGTTTCCGAAGCCCTGGCAAAGGAGATGAAGTATCATCTCTGGCTATAAAGCTAGCGCTTCTTCTGAATTTTGTGAGACCCAGCCCCATGATTGCAACCCTGCTCCGCTCCCTTCTTCTGTCCTCACTTTTTGCCCTGTTTTCTGCGTCGGCAATGGCTGATGGCCTGAAGATCGGCTACATCAACACCGAGCGCGTAGTTCGAGAAGCGCCGGCAGCGATTTCCGCGGGCAAGAAAATGGAAGCCGAATTCGGCCTGCGCAACCAGGAACTGAAGCGCCTGGCCGCCGACCTTGAAGCTCGCCGCGCAGCTCTTGCTGAAAGCGGCGTGACGCTTTCCGAAACCCAACGCCGGGCCAAGGAGAGTGAGATTTCTGAATTGACCCTGGTTTTGCAGCGCAAGCAGCGTGAATACCAGGAAGATCTCAGCCTGCGCCAGGCCGAAGAAAACTCCACGATCATTGAAAAAGCCAACGCCGTGATCAAGCGCATTGCCGAAACCGAGCACCTGGACTTGATCCTGCAGGAAGCGGTCGCCGTTTCCAAAAACATCGACATCACCGACCTGGTGCTGAAGATGCTGAGCAACGACAAGTAAACGCCGGCGCTGCAGCAAGCAGCGTTCAGAGGACATAAAAAAGGCCAGAACCTTTGATTTCTCTAGGGTTTCTGGCCTTCTTTGTCTCTCACTGGAGAGGTATTTGGTGGGCCGGGGGCTATGGAACTAAAGCTTAAAACCATTGTGCCACAACGATCTTCGTAGTTGGTTTTATGAATATGCCCCCATTGCCATGGTGTGTAAGCGCTTTTACGCCTTAATGTTCTTACCGGCTGGCAACGATGCCTTGCCGGTGAAACTATCGGACCGAGGCAGAACGCGCATCATTTTAATGCGTTCCAGACTAAACGTTACAACGAGCATGAACGGGCTAAGCGGACAACACGGGTTTTCATTGCTGCGCAAAGACATCATCAACAGAGCGTGCAACAACATACCGTGCAGCATCAGCCTCACCCGCCAAGGCTGCGAAGTGGGCGGCGCCGCACTTGATTTTGCCCCCTTCGCGATCCCGAAGCTCGTCGTCAAACAAGCTGCTCTTGGTTTCAACGACAAAGTACAGGCGCTCCTGCCCGTCCAGCGTCACTAACACCGCCCAGTCGGGGTTATACGTCCCTAGCGGGGTCGGCACCTTGAACCAGCCGGGCAGCTTGGCATACACCTTGACCGCCTCGTTCTTCTCCAGGGATTCCGCAAAGTCACGCTCGATAGCCGAGTCATAGACGACATGCTCGTAAACCGATTTTTCGGTATTGAGCACCAGGTTCTGCAAGTAACCGGACAGTTCTTTCGACTCGAATAGCGCCTGTGCGTAGTAATGCTCGTCACCCAGGCGCTGATATTTGATGCCATCAACCAAGGCTAGGCGCTTGCAGCGGTTAATGGCGTCCGAGGCCAGTTCGATGAATTGCTGCGGATTGCGCTTGAAATCGTTCAGCCGGGTGCTTTCGGTCAGGATGCGGGCAATCGTCTTGCGCGTCAGTTGGGTTCTGTCCTGCAATTCGGTCAGCACATCCGGCAACTCAATATCCGCCTCATACAAGGCAATGGGTTCCGATACTGACAGCAGTGAGGCATCGACCCCAGCTTTGCCAATCGCCATGCCTGCTTTTTTCCATTGCAAACGGGGCTTGGCCACAGGCGGAGCATTGTCCAGAGCTTCGATACAGCGCTCAATCAGCTTCTCGTTGTCGAATTGAACGCGGTAGGTAGTCTTGTGCTTGATGCGGTCCCACAATCCCTTGAAGTCCGGGCTAAGCAGAACCGACTTTCTGACCGAAATCGGTTTTCGGTCATCGGCATTTTTCACTTCCAGTTTGCCGGAAAGCTTCTTCAGTACAGCGACGATCTGATGGCGCTGCGCCTCAAACTCAGCAGGCAGTTGCAGCTTGCCATTCTTCAACGCGGTCTTTAGGGCGTCCTGAACCTTGCCCTTGTCGCTGATATACCCCTGAGCCTGGAGGTGGCCCCACAGGGTTTTGGAGGCCTCAAAACCGAAGGGCGAAACGTCGCCACTCTCCGATAGCACGGGAATGCCGGCAAATTCGTGGTCATGCACCACACCGAACTGAATCCCCGTATCTTTCTCAATATCCTTCTGCAGGTTCTCGGCAAATTGCTCGTAGCTTTCCGTGGCAATCACCGTCAGCGTATTGATTTCGAAGCCACGCAGCCGCTCCCCCTTCTGATTGACGCACAAGCGCAAGCCACGGCCAATGGTTTGCCGGCGCCAGCGCTCGGTCTCGCGGGTCGAGAAGTTGCAAATCTGGAAGACATTCGGGTTGTCCCAACCTTCCTTCAGTGCTGAGTGGGAGAAGATGAACTTCAACGGCGACTCGAAGGAAAGCAACTTTTCCTTGTCGCGCATGATGAGGTTGTAGGTATCGTCGTCAGCAGCCGTCGTGCCACTCGTATCCTTGAGCATTTCGACTGTTTTGCCACCGACCTTCTTCTTGTCGATGGAAAAATAGCCGTTATGCACCTCATCGGCAGCCGTCGCCAGGTCAATTTCACCAAACAAGCTCTGGTAGTCAGGGTGACGGGCCCAACGCTTGTACTCTTCCTCGAAGATCGCCGCGTATTCGCCCTTCAGCGCATTGCCTTGCTCGTCGTATTGCCGGTACTTGGCCACTTCGTCGATGAAGAACAGGCTCAAGACCTTTACGCCAAGAGGCCGCAAGCGTTTTTCCTTGTCCAGGTGTTCCTTGATGGTACGACGTATCATTTCCCGATGGATGGCAGAGGCATCGACATCGCCATAAGCCTCACCGAGACGCAAAAATACCTCGCTACCCGGCACCTTCAGTTCCAGGAATTGGTTGCTAGCGCCTTTGCCAGCACTCTTGCCACTACCAGCACGAATTTCGCCGATGCGAATGTCGGCATACAAGGCTCGCCCGGTTTCCTGCTCCAGATCGCAGCCATCCTGAACGCTAATCGTGTCCCGACGCACCACTCCCGCCGCGTTTTCACGATCAACTTCGATGCTGGCCGAAATTGCCCCGCGCTTGTTGTTGACCGTAAGCAGCTTCACATAGGGCTTGTTATTGCCGCCGTGTACGGTCGCCGCTGCCACCTCGATCTGCTTGACCAGCCTTTGCTCGTAAGCATCTACAGCATCCAGGCGATACACCATGTGGTGCTTTTCTGCATGGGTTGCCGAATAACGCAGGGTGCACAGCGGCGACATCTGTGCCAACGCCTTCTTGCCCTTGCCATCGATACCACCATCAACGCTTTGCGGCTCATCGACGATCAGAATCGGGCAGGTCTGGCGGATCAGGTCGATGGGACGCTCACCCCCCGTTTTCTCGCTGGCCCGGTACATCTTGTTCTTCGACTTTTCGCGGCGCTTGGCTTCGTCGGACTCTTCCGCTTGGGCTGCTGCTTCATCGCCAAACTTGTTGATGGCGCCGACCGTGATGACCATGATCTGAATATTCGGGCTGGTCGCAAAATTGCGGACCTGGCCGAGTTTGTCCGAGTCGTACTGGAAGAACTCGTAGCCCTTGGCGGCGGGGTAGAGGTTCTCGAAATGCTCACGGGTGATCTGTAGCGTCTTGTTTACGCCTTCCTTGATCGCCACGGATGGCACCACCACCACGAACTTGGTGAAACCATAGCGCTGGTTCAGCTCAAACACGCTGCGCAGGTAAACGTAGGTCTTGCCTGTGCCGGTTTCCATCTCCACCGTGAAATCGAGCGGCTGCTTGTCCTTCAGTGGCAGGGAAGGGGGTAAGCCGTTTCGAAGCTGAATGTTCTGCAGGTTTTCGTTAACGTGCTCATCCACCAGCAACTTCAAGGCATTGCCAATCCCGCCGCTTTCGGTGAATTGCTTGCCCTCGAAGCTTTGCTGGGTCCCGGCACCACCCAAGGCTTGAGCCGTGACCGTGAAAACAGAGCGACAAACTTCCTGGCCTCGAAACAAATCGCATACTGCCTCAATGGCTTCGATTTGATAGGGCAGGTCAGATTCAAAATGCAGTTTCATGCGGCGTCCTTGTCTAATTTCAACTTATTGAGCCGATCCTAGACAACATACAAATCAGTTGCTTATGCGATTTCTTGGTAGTTTCTCAGAAAGTGGTGGAGCTTCTTGGAGAAGGGTAACTGTGCTTTACTGCGCGCCGCATGATTTCCGAGCAACCGCCTCCTTCTTTTGAACAGACCTCCTCTCTGCCGGATG
>JAVBXO010000077.1 GCA_030824535.1 Azonexus sp.
CTGGCGCGCATTACCTCGGCGCCCGCGGAAGTGCTCGGTCTGGATGCCGGACATCTGGCGGTGGGCAGTGCTGCTGATATTTGTATTTTCGACCCGGCAGCCAACTGGCAGTTGCTACCCGAAACCCTGAAAAGTCGCGGCAAGAATTCGCCGTGGCTCGGTTACATCATGGCCGGGAAGGTGTGCACAACGCTGGTCGGCGGGCGGGTTGTTTACGCTGCGTAAGTCTTCGATTTACGACAAATAAATATTCAAATAGAATTGCCGCTCCGCCCCTTCGGGCGGGGCGGCGTCAGTCATGCGCCGCCACAACACAACTTGTGGAGGTTTTCATGAAGCGTATCCTGGCAGGTCTTTCCTTGTGTATCGCCGGCAGCAGCGTGTGGGCAGCCGTCAATATAAACGCAGCAAGTGTTGCCGAACTCGATGCCGTCAAGGGCGTCACGCCGAAACAGGCGGCGGCGCTGGTCGAATACCGCGAGCAAAATGGCCCTTTCAAGGCGCTGGATGACTTGAAAAAGGTCAAGGGCTTTGGCGAAAAGAGCGTGGCCAAGCTGAGCAAAGAACTGGTCGTTGGCGATGCGGCACCGGCGGCAGCGAAGGCCGGGCCGAAGAAATAAGGCCAGCAGACGGCCAGCCTAAGCCTGGGGCTGGCCGTCTTCCAGAGCGGCGATCTGTGCCGGATTGCTGCCTTCCACCGCCAGCACCTTTTGCCGTGAAGTTTGCCCGCTCTTGAGCCTGACCGCAGCTTTGGGTAGGCCAAGTGTCTGGGCGACAAACTTGATCAGCGCTTCGTTGGCTTTGCCATCGACCGGCGGGGCGGCAAGGCGGATTTTCAATGCCTCGCCGTGCCGCCCGGCAATTTCGGTTTTCTTGGCACCCGGCTGGATATGCAGCGTCAGCGTAATGCTGCCATCAGCCGCGACGCGAAACCAGGAACTCACAGGAACATCAGTACGACTTGCAGCAGCAGTATCAGCACCAGTGGCGACAGGTCGATGCCCGAGATTGGCGGAATCAGTCGGCGGAAAGGCGCCAGCAAGGGCCTGGTCAGTTGGTTGGCCGGAAGTGCCAGCGGCGAGTAGGGATTGATCCAGGAAATTACCGCCTGCAGGATCAGCGCGCCGATGAAGATATAGACAGTCATGCGCAGCAAGGCACGAAGGGCAAACCAGGCAAGCATCAGCGCCATGCTTGCCACGTCGTATCCCGCCGGCGCTGCCAGGGCGATCAGTATGCCTGACAACAGCAACTGCAGTCCCAGTGCCGCGAAGACGCTCGACCAGTCGAGTCCGGCAATGCCGGGAATGAAACGGCGCAGCGGCTTCACTCCCCAGTTGGTCAGGCGCACCACGATATCGCCGAGCTGTCCGGCAAACGAGACCCGCATGGCCTGCATCAGGAAGCGCAGCAGGAATAGCACACAGAAAAAGCTGACGACCGAGTCGAGCAGAAAAACGATGGCTTGCATCAGCCAGCTCCGAGCAGTTTGCCCAGTTCCTGACCGCGAATTTCGGCAGCCTTGCAGCCGGCGACGATGCCGTCCTTGACGCCCTGCTCGGCCATGACCCGCAGCGCGGCTTCGGTGGTGCCGCCCTTGGAGGTTACGCGCTCACGCAGTACCGAGGCCGGTTCACTGGATTGGGCAGCCAGGGCGGCGGCGCCCTGTACGGTTTCGATGGCCAGTTGCCGGCCTTGTTCCGGGGTGAAACCGAACTCGGCGGCCGCCTGTTGCAGGGCTTCGATAAACAGGAAGACATAGGCCGGGCCGCTGCCGGAAATGGCAGTAACGGCGTCCATTTTTGCTTCGTCAGCGATCCACACAGTGGTGCCGACGGCACGCAGCACGCGGTCGGCAGCAGCGCGTTGCTCGGCGCTGACTTCCGGCAGGGCGCATAGGCCGGTAATGCCGGCGCCAATCAGTGCTGGCGTGTTGGGCATGCAGCGAACGATGCGCCGATGGCCTCCCAGCCAGCGCGATAGCGCTGCCATGTCGAGGCCGGCGGCGATGCTGACGACCAGCGCTTCGCCCAGTTTGGCGACGAGCGGCGCAACGGCTTCCTTCATTTGCTGTGGCTTGACGGCAAGTACCACGACATCCGGTGCGGCGGGCGCGGTTTTGGCACTGGCGTGGCAGTTGACCGCATAAGCGGCAGTCAGCTTGTCGCGCGCTTCGAGGCCTGGATCGATGACATCGATCTCGCTGGCCTGAAAGCCTTGTTTAACCATGCCGCCAATCAGGGCGTTGGCCATGTTGCCGCCGCCAAGGAACAAAATCTTCATCAAGAACTAACTCCGGTTTGAAAGCTCCCCCTGCGGGGGGATAATCGCGCCGGGGAGAGGCGTCAGCTCTTCCCGGTAGTTTCGCCCGCGTGCGTTACGGGCGTGGATTGAAACAAACAATCATGCGTAATTTCTTTCACCAAAAATGGCCGTGCCGATGCGGACGATGGTCGCGCCTTCGGCGACGGCCGCTTCGAGATCGTGGGACATGCCCATGGACAGGGTATCGAGCGGCAAACCGCTCGCCTGGAGTTCGTTGTAGATTGCGCGCAGTTGCCGGAAGGGCGCGCGCTGGGCCTGCGGATCATCGCTGGCTTCGGGAATGGCCATCAGGCCGCGCAACTGCAGGCGGGGCAGGGCAGCAATGGCGTGGCACAGGGCGGCGGTCTCGGCCGGCGCGCAACCGCTTTTACTGGCTTCGCCGGAAACATTGACCTGGACGCAAACCTGCAGCGGCGGCAGATGCGCTGGACGCTGTGCCGAGAGGCGCTCGGCGATTTTCAGGCGCTCAAGTGAGTGCACCCAGGAAAAATGCTCGGCAACCAGCCGCGTCTTGTTGCTTTGCAGCGGACCGATGAAATGCCACTCCAGATTCAGGTCGACCGTAGCAATAGCCTTGTCCACGCCTTCCTGAACATAGTTTTCACCGAAAGCAAGCTGTCCGGCGGCGCTGGCATCGAGTACGCTGACCAGCGGCCAGGTTTTGCTGACGGCAAGCAGGCGCACCTCGTCTGACAGCCTTCCGGCAGCCTCAGTGGCCCGCTGGATGCGCATCTTCACGGCTTGCAGGTTGTCGGCGATTGCGCTCATAATCCCTTGGAATTAGCAACCATTCCAGTATACACGCGCTCCGAGGACGATTCGCATGGACATTACCGAACTGTTGGCCTTCAGTGTCAAGAACAAGGCTTCCGACCTTCACCTGTCCGCCGGTTTGCCGCCGATGATCCGAGTTCATGGCGATGTGCGCCGCATCAATTTGCCAGCGATGGAGCACAAGGACGTGCACGGCATGGTGTACGACATCATGAACGATGGCCAGCGCAAAATTTATGAAGAAACGCTTGAATGCGACTTCTCTTTCGAAATCCCCAATCTGGCGCGTTTCCGGGTTAATGCTTTTAATCAGAATCGGGGCTCCGGTGCCGTTTTTCGGACGATTCCTTCGAAAATCCTGAGCCTGGAAGACCTTAATTGCCCGAAGATTTTCAAGGAAATTTCCGAATTTCCGCGCGGCATCGTCTTGGTGACCGGCCCGACCGGTTCTGGCAAATCGACGACGCTGGCGGCGATGGTTAATCATGTTAACGAAAATGACTACGGACATATCCTGACTGTCGAAGATCCAATCGAATTCGTGCACGAGTCGAAAAAGTGCCTGATCAACCAGCGTGAAGTGGGGCCGCATACTCTGTCGTTCAGCAACGCCTTGCGTTCCGCACTGCGAGAAGATCCGGACGTGATTCTGGTCGGTGAAATGCGTGACCTTGAAACCATCCGCCTGGCGCTGTCGGCTGCCGAAACCGGCCACTTGGTATTCGGCACCCTGCACACCTCGTCGGCCGCCAAGACCGTTGACCGTATCGTCGACGTCTTCCCGGCGGCAGAAAAGGAAATGATCCGTTCGATGTTGTCCGAATCCTTGCGCGCAGTCATTTCGCAGACACTACTGAAGACCAAGGACGGTGGTGGGCGTGTTGCTGCACACGAAATCATGATTGGTACCCCTGCCATCCGCAACCTGATTCGCGAGAACAAGATTGCACAAATGTATTCGGCGATTCAGACCGGCCAGAATGTCGGGATGCAGACGCTCGATCAATGTCTGCTCGACATGGTTCGGCGTAATGTCGTATCGAGTAGCGAAGCCCGCCAGAAGGCGGCCAACAAGGATGCGTTCCCGGCCTGAGCGGCGGGGAAACTGAGGCAGCGAGGACAGTATGGAACGCGATCAAGCAATGAAGTTCATGCACGATCTTTTGCGACTGATGTCGCAAAAGAAGGGCTCGGACTTGTTTATTACCGCCAATTTTCCGCCAGCGATCAAGATCGACGGCAAGGTTACCCCGGTGTCGAACCAGGTGCTGACGGCGCAGCACACCGCCGAATTGGCACGGGCGATCATGAACGACCGTCAGGCCGCCGAGTTCGAAGCAACGAAGGAATGCAATTTCGCCATTTCGCCGTCGGGCATCGGGCGTTTCCGGGTCAATGCCCTGGTCCAGCAGGGGCGTGTTGCCGTCGTTTGCCGGACCATCAACATGAGCATTCCGACACTCGACGAATTGCAGTTGCCGCCGGTTCTCAAGGATCTGGCGATGACCAAGCGCGGCTTGATCATCTTCGTTGGTGGTACGGGTACCGGCAAGTCGACCTCGCTGGCGGCGCTGGTTGATTATCGCAATGCGAACTCCTACGGGCACATCATCACCATCGAAGACCCGATTGAATATGTGCACGATCACAAGAACTGCATCGTGACCCAGCGCGAAGTCGGGGTTGATACCGACGACTGGATCCCCGCCTTGAAGAACACCCTGCGCCAGGCACCGGATGTGATCCTGATGGGGGAGGTGCGTGACCGCAATACCATGGACTATGCCGTTGCCTTTGCTGAAACGGGCCACCTTTGCTTGTGTACCCTGCATGCGAACAGCGCCAATCAGGCGATCGACCGGATCATCAACTTCTTCCCCGAAGAGCGTCGGCAGCAATTGCTGATGGACCTGTCGCTGAATTTGCGGGCGATGGTTTCGCAGCGCCTGATTCCGAAAAAGGACGGCAAGGGGCGTATGGCGGCGATTGAAATCATGCTTAATTCGCCACTGGTTTCCGATCTGATCTTCAAGGGCGAGGTGCACGAGATCAAGGAAATCATGAAGAAATCGCGCGAACTGGGGATGCAGACTTTCGACCAGGCACTGTTCGATCTTTATGAAGCCGGCAAAATCACCTATGAAGACGCGTTGCGCAATGCCGATTCGCTCAATGACCTGCGCTTGCAGATCAAGCTGCATGGTCGCGAATCACAGAACCGCGATCTGACCTCCGGTATCGGTCACCTCGATATTGTTTGATCATCCCTGGAAAACATCATGAAACGTTTGATTTTTGCCTGTTTTTTGTCGTTGACCGCAGTATTGGCCCAAGCTGGTGTGCTTGATGCCATTTCCAACGGTGATGCTACTTCCGGCGTCAGGGAGGCGCTGGCCAAAGGGGCGGATTATGCGGTGTCCTCGCTCGGGACCAACAACGGCTTCCTCGGTAACAGCAAGGTCAAGATTCCGCTGCCCGGTGCCCTGCAAAAGGCTGAATCAGCCTTGCGCATGTTCGGCATGGGCAAGCAGGCCGATCAACTGGTCGAGACGATGAATCACGCTGCCGAAAACGCTGTCGCGGAAGCCAAGCCGATTCTGGTCGATTCGATCAAGAAAATGAGCGTGCAGGACGCCAAGGGCATTTTGACGGGCGGTGAGGACAGCGTGACGCAATATTTCAAGCGTTCGTCGTCTGAACAACTGACGGCCAAGTTCATGCCCATCGTCAAGAATGCGACGCAGAAGCTGCAACTGGCCGATCAGTACAACAAGTTTGCCGGTAAGGCGGCGAGCGCAGGCTTGCTCGATCAGAAAGATGCCGATATCGACCGTTATGTCACGCAAAAGGCCATGGATGGTCTGTTCCTGATGATCGCCGAGGAAGAAAAGAAGCTGCGCTCGAATCCGGTGGCTGCCGGCAGTGCGCTGCTGCAAAAGGTTTTCGGCGCGCTCTGAGCGCTCCCGGCAGGCGCTGTTGCGGTCAACCGGCCTGGAAGCCGGGTTTTCCGGTAGTGCCTGCAGGCTGGGTTAAAATTCGCATCCCGATTCACCGCCGCCCCGGTTCGCCGGGGCGCTGTTTTTGGCGAGTACCATGTCCGGCCTCAATCCCCAGCAACGCGAAGCAATCCATTATCTTGACGGCCCCCTGTTGGTGTTGGCCGGCGCCGGTTCCGGCAAGACGCGGGTGATCACGCAAAAAATCGCTTACCTGGTTCAGGACTGCGGTTTTCAGCCCCGCAACGTCGCTGCCATCACCTTCACCAACAAGGCGGCGAAGGAAATGCAGGAGCGCATTGGCAAAATTCTTGCCAAGCCGCTGGCTGATCAGTTGCAGATTTCCACCTTTCATTCGTTGGGCGTGCGCATTTTGCGCGAGGAAGCCAAGGCGCTGGGTTACAAGCCGCGCTTTTCGATTTTCGATTCGGCGGACTGCGCCGGCATCATTGGCGAGGTCGCCGCGACGGTCGATAAGGCGACCCTGCGTATCCTGCAATCGATCATTTCCAACTGGAAAAATGCCTTGATCAGTCCGGAAGGGGCGCTGCAACTGGTCGAAGATGAGCACCAGCGCCTGGCGGCGCACGCCTACCTGTCTTATGAAGCGACGCTGAAAGCCTATCAGGCGGTCGACTTCGATGACCTGATCGGCCTGCCGGTGCAACTGTTCAGGGAGCATCCGGAGATTGCCGACAAATGGCAAAACCGTCTGCGCTACCTGCTGGTCGATGAATACCAGGATACCAACGCCTGCCAGTACCAGTTGCTCAAGCTGCTGACTGGGGTACGCGCCCAGTTTACGGCGGTGGGTGATGACGATCAGGCCATCTATGGCTGGCGCGGCGCCGACATCGACAACCTGAAAAAACTGCCGGCAGAATTTCCTGGGCTCAAGGTCATCAAACTTGAGCAGAATTACCGCTCGACCGTGCGCATCCTCAAGGCCGCGAACAACGTCATCGCCAACAACGAGAAATTGTTCGACAAAAAACTCTGGTCCGATCTTGGTCATGGTGAGCAGATCACCGTCACTGCCTGCCGTGATAACGATGCCGAAGCCGAGGGCGTGATCATGAAACTGCAGGCCCATCGCTTCCAGCATCGCAGCAAGTTCCGCGATTACGCCATTCTCTACCGCTCGAATCACCAGGCGCGGGGTTTTGAGGAATATCTGCGTGACCATCGCATTCCCTATCTGCTATCCGGCGGTAAATCCTTCTTCGACAAGGCCGAGATCAAGGACATCACCGCCTACCTGCGTTTGTTGAGCAACGAGGACGATGACCCGGCTTTTATTCGGGCGGCGACCACGCCCAAGCGCGGGATCGGTGCGGCGACCTTGCAGGTGCTCGGCACCTACGCCGGTGAGCGACATGTGTCACTGTTCCAGGCGGCTTTCGAGGAAGGTTTCGCGCAACGCGTGCAGACTCGCCAGCTTGAGCCGCTGCTCGAATTCTGTCACTTCATCAATCGTACCCAGGAGCGCGCCAGTCGCGAGCCGGCCCACCAGGTTCTGCCCGACCTGCTCAAGGCCATCGATTACGAGACTTTTCTCTACGACCACGAAGAAGAGCGGACGGCACAGACGCGCTGGGGCAATGTCTGTGAGTTTGCCAACTGGCTGAACAAGAAAGGCGAACTCGACGGCAAAACCCTGATCGATCTGAGCCAGAGCATTGCGCTGATCAACATGCTCGACAAGCAGAATGATGGCGAGGTTGACGCGGTACAGCTGTCGACGCTGCATGCCGCCAAGGGGCTTGAATACAAGCATGTCTTTCTGGTCGGCGTTGAGGAGGGCATCCTGCCGCACCGGGAGTCCTGCGACCCGGTCAAGATCGAGGAGGAGCGCCGGCTGATGTATGTCGGTATTACCCGCGCCCAGCACACCTTGCACATTTCCTTCTGCGAACGGCGCAAGCAGGCGCGCGAGTTCGTTCCCTGCGAGCCTTCGCGCTTCATCGATGAAATGGGCAAGGAAGATATTCGCTTTTCCGGCGGCAAGCAGGCGACGCTGCCCGACAAGGCGACGGGCAGTGCCCGCCTGGAGGCGATGAAGGCGATGCTGGCCAGCAACAAGGGCTGAGGCCTGCTTTGTCCAGCCTGGAAAAAAGAAGGGCGCCCACCTGGGGCGCCCTTTTGTGCATTCCCGCCTGGGGGACGGGATGCCGGGGAATTACTTGACCTTGCTCAGGATGTAATCGACGGTTGCCTTGATTTCGTCATCCGACAGGTCGGCTGCGCCACCCTTCGGCGGCATGCCGTTCTTGCCACCCAGTGCGCTCTTGTAAAGTGCTTCCTTGCCCTGGGCAACGCGTGGTGCCCAAGCGGCCTTGTCGTCGACCTTCGGCGCGCCGGCAGCGCCGGTGTTGTGGCAGGCGCCGCAAACGGTATTGAAGATCGTTGCGCCATCCTTCGGGCCGCTGGCGACAGCTGGCGCCTTGGCCAGTTCGAAGCGGGCCACCGGTTGAATGCGCACTTCGGCATCGTTACCCGTGTTGCCGGCATCGGCAGCAGAGGTGAAGGATTTGTTGGTAAGCGAGAAAAGAATAGCGCTCAGGATGATGGCGACGATGATCGTTGCCCACATGATGCTTTTGGAAGAGTGCTGCTGAGCCATGCCGGAGACCCCAAGACGTAAAGGTCGTAATTATAACGACCTGATTGCAGCGCTGAGCAAAAAAAACCCCGCCAGCGGCGGGGTGTAAATTCTCGAAAGGGGGTATTTCGAGAGGAGGGGTTCAATGCACAGCGTCAGTGTAGGTTCCTGGACCACGGAAGTCTGTCGTCCTTTCGTGGCGTTGTGTAACAGAATGTTTGTGGGATAGTTTTGCCATTCGCCAAGCCGGGTTTCAAGCCCGGCTTGTTGCGGTGCAAAAATTTATTTTTGACCATGAAACAGCAGGGGAAAGTTTCCGTATCGGGCTTTGGCAGCAGGTAAAAACGCTGTGCCGAGAAGAATTTCAGCGCTCGATCCTGATGATTTCGATGGCCTGTTCGGGAACCTGGTAATCGGCTGCTAACTGCGATCTGGCAAGGCTGGTGAGGGTTTCGTCGGCATCAGCCAAAAAACGGCGGGCACCGGAGAAATCCTGTGGAATGCCCGCCCTGTCCTGCGTGACGCGATAATATATTTTTACATTCATGGCTGTTCCCCTTCTGGGGTCGTTATATATCCTGCACCTTCAGTATAGCCAATGATTGCTGCACTGCAATAGTGGATTTCCCCTAGTTTTCAGCGCCATGAATTTCAGCTGTCGAGGGCGTCCAGGGTGTTGAAATTAGCGAAGGCCTCGGCCTCGTCGCTGAAGTCGACTTCAATGCAGGCATTTTCCCGACACCAGTGCATGAATTTGCGTCCACCCTGCGCCAAATAGTCTTCCAGAGGCTGACGTAGTGAGCAATGGGCCAGGCAAAAGACCGGATGTTGCCGGCCGTTGGTCGTGGCGATGGCGAGCGGGGCCTGATTGGCTTGCAGGGCTGCGAGTAGTCGTGCCAGCAGGTCGGGCGGCAAGCAGGGGGAGTCACAGGGGGCGGTGAGCACGAGCGGGGTTAGCGCGTGGCTCATGCTGGTGTGCAATCCCGCCAATGGGCCGAGAAAGCCGCCGATCTGGTCGGTAATCAGTGGGTAGCCCAAGGTGGCGTAGGTGTCCGGGTTGCGATTGATATTGATCAGCAGGGTATCGACTTGCGGCGCCAGGCGGGCAATGACGTGGCTGACCAGGCGTTGGCCGCGAAACAATTGCAGGCCTTTGTCGACGCCGCCCATGCGGCTGCCCTGTCCGCCGGCGAGAATGACGCCGGTGACCAAGGGGCGGGAGGCAGGAATGGTGGATGAAAGCTGAGCGGGGGAGGTCATGGCTGCTTGAGCATGCTAGGATCGAACATTATGGCTGAACTCGAATTTCTTGCTGAAACGCTGGGGAACGCGCTGCTGACCCGCGGCGAATGTCTGGCGCTGGCGGAGTCCTGTACCGGGGGCTGGATGGCTCAGGCGGTGACGGCTATCGCTGGTAGCTCTGCCTGGTTTGACCGGGGTTTCGTGACTTACTCGAATGCCGCCAAGCAGCAGATGCTGGGTGTTCCGGAAGAGACGCTGGCGCGTTTTGGTGCGGTTTCTGAAGCGACGGCGCGGGCCATGGCCATGGGGGTTCTGGCGCGTGCCGAAGCCGACTGGGCGGTGGCGATTACCGGCATTGCCGGGCCGGGGGGTGGTTCACCGGAGAAACCCGTGGGCACCGTGTGTTTTGCCTGGGCCGGCAGGAATGGCCTGTGCGAAACCCATACTCGCTGCTTTGGTGGCGACCGGGCGGCGGTTCGGGAACAATCGGTTGAGTACGCGCTCAATGGCCTGCTCGCCTGTCTGGCTGGCGATCCGCTGCTGGCCTAGCGCTACCGCTTATTCGCTGCCTTCGGCAATGATGGCCTGGAGCAGCGGTTCGACGATGGCCTTGGCGCTGCCCAGCGGCTGGCGGTAGGCGAGCCAGGTGCCGGGCTGGCCGGGCAGGGTGTAGACGGAAATCGCAAAGGGGCAGAAAACGATATTGTGCGGATCGTTTTCCATCATCTGACGCGAGAGCTTGGCCGAACAGAATTCGATGATTTCGGCCTGCTCGAAAACCTGCTTTTTTGCCCCAAGATCAGCGCCGGTGCGGGCCAGCATATCGGCGATGTGGGAGACATAGTTGATCACCAGCCCCCGGTTCTCGATAGCCATCACGACCGCATCGCGGGTTTCGGCAAAACTGCCGGCGACCCGCTTGCGGACACTGCCCTCCTCGGCCTGGGCGTTCAGGATGCCGAGTAGGCAGAAGGACAGCAGCAGGGCATAACGCATGGTTAATCCATAAGTAATCGCTAATTATAAAATTGTAAGCGATCTTGCGGTCAACGCCTTCCAGCAGGCAAAAATGCTTCAGTCAGGCAGCGGCTCAAACAGCGCGGCGAGGTCGTCGGTGCCAAACTTGACGTCCACCGTATGGTCTTCGGAGAGGATGCCGGCAGCCAGTTCGGCCTTGCGTTCCTGCAGCGCGAGGATTTTTTCCTCGATACTGCCGCTGACGATCAGCTTGTAAACGAAGACCGGTTTGTCCTGGCCGAGGCGGTGGGCGCGGTCGGTGGCCTGGTTTTCGACCGCCGGGTTCCACCATGGATCGTAGTGGATGACCGTATCGGCAGCGGTCAGGTTGAGGCCGACGCCACCGGCTTTCAGACTGATCAGGAAAATCGGCACTTCGCCATCCTGGAAGCGGCGGATCGGCAGTTCGCGGTCGTTGGTGTCGCCGGTCAGTGTCACGTAGGCGATGCCAGCCTTGTCGAGTTCGTGTTCGATCAGCGCCAGCATGCTGGTGAATTGCGAGAAAACCAGAATCTTGCGACCTTCGTCGACCAGTTCCGGCAGCATCGCCATCAGCAGGTCGAGCTTGGCTCGCTCGCTGACCTTGCGCGCTGCCGTGGCCTTGACCAGGCGCGGGTCGCAGCAGACCTGGCGCAGTTTCAGCAGGGCATCGAGGATGACGATCTGGCTGCGGGCAAAGCCGCGCTGGGCGATTTCGTCGCGGACCTTGGCATCCATCGCCGCCCGCACGGTTTCGTAAAGATCGCGCTGACTGCCTTCGAGTTCGACGCTGCGCACAATGATGGTCTTCGGCGGCAGTTCTTGCGCCACGTCTTCCTTCTTGCGGCGCAGGATGAAGGGGCGAATGCGCCGGGCGAGCAGGTCGCGGCGGGCGAGGTCGCCCTGTTTTTCAATCGGCGTCCGCCAGTGACGGGTGAATTGCTTGCCGCTGCCGAGGAAGCCGGGCAACAGGAAGTCGAACTGGCTCCACAATTCGCCGAGATGGTTTTCCAGCGGCGTGCCGGTCAGACACAGGCGGTGGCGCGTATCGATCTTGCGCACGGCCTCGGCGCTCTGGCTCTGGGCGTTCTTGACCGTTTGTGCTTCATCGAGGATCAGCAGGTGATAGCTGTGCTGCTTGAGTTCCTCGGCGTCGCGCCAGAGCAGCGGGTAAGTCGTCAAAATCACGTCGTGCTGGGTGATTTCGGGGAAGCGGGCCTTGCGTTCCGGGCCATGCAGCGCCAGCACCTTGAGGTCGGGCGCAAAACGCGCAGCTTCGCTCTTCCAGTTGAAGATCAGCGAGGTTGGCAGGATGACCAGGGCCGGCTTGTCGAGACGGCCAGCTTCCTTTTCCAGTAGCAGGTGGGCCAAAGTCTGGGCGGTTTTGCCGAGACCCATGTCATCGGCGAGGATGCCGGAAAGCTGGTTTTCGCGTAAAAACTGCAGCCAGGCCAGGCCTTCGCGCTGATAGGGGCGCAATTCGAGGCGGAAACCGGCGGGTGGCGTGACATCGACGATACCTTGCGCCGACATCAGGCGGTCGGCCATGGCCATGATGTCGCCCTGTCCACGGAATTCCCAGCGACTGGTATCGCTGAGTTCGGCCAGGCGCGGCGCATCGAAACGTGACAGGCGCAGATTCGGGCCGCCGGCAAAACCGTCGAACAAGTCGATCAGCGTCGCCGCCAGCGGTTTGACCCGGCCAGCCGGGATGCGCAGGCGCTTGCCGCGCTCGGTGTACAGGTCGATGCCCTCGTCGTCCGGCATGCGTTCCAGTTCGCTGGCGTCGAGCCAGCGCGGATCGGTGCGGAAAAGATTGGCTAGCAGTGGTGCCAGCGGCAGGCGTTCGCCTTCGACCAGGATGCCCATGTCGAGATTGAACCAGCCGCCTTCGGCTTCGAAAATCTCGGCATCCCAGCCGTCGACCTCGATTACGTGATGGCGGAAATCCTCGGGGAACTCGATCTGCCAGTGGGCTTCCTTGAGTTCGTCGCGGCCGGTCTGCATGAAATCGAGCCAGGCGTCGTCGTTGTCCAGGCCATAGATGCCTTCCGGCGGGCTGCCGAAGGTGTGCAGGGTATGGCCGGGGATCGGCTGCAGGCCGCTGTCGGTGAGGGCCTTGAGGGCGCCGGCTTCCGCTTCGGGACGGCGCTGCAGGCGAACGGTTTCGCCTTCGGGCAGGGTGATGAACTCGCTTTTTTCGTCAGGGCGAATATCAACATCGCCATAGCGGAAAATCACGCGGGCGATATCGAAGGGGCCGCCGCCGAAGTTTTGCGGATAGCCGCGCCAGGCGCGGTAGCCGTGGGTATGCAGGGTTTCCAGGATGAGGACTGGCTGCAGCGCGCCGCTGACCAGGCGCAGGCGGGCGCCGGCGTCTTCGGTCGGCAGGGGCAGGTCCGGCGCCAGTTCGGACAGGGCTTCGGCGACCAGCGCGGCTTCCTTGGCCGACAGTGGCGGCAGGGAAAACAGGCGATTGACCACCGAGGGGTTGCCGGCAACTTGCAGCGGGCCGGTTTCGCCTTCGCCCAAATCGACGTACCACGGCGGGTCGACCGCAATAATCAGCGCAGCCGGCGGTTCCGGCTTCAGTTGCGGGCGCTGGAAGCCCTGGCTGTCGACCTGCCAGCCGATGCCGGCCGGACGTTCGGCGCCGGCATTGAGCGGCAGGCCGAGATCGTCCTGGGTGTACAGGCGATGGCTGGCTGCCATGCGCTGGAGAATTTCCGCGCCATGCTTGGGCGCGAGGCCAAAGGCGCGCAGGCCGGTTTCATGACCGCGATCCGCCCAGATCAAGCGCAGGATGCCAAGATCCTCTTCGGTAACGAATTGCGGTGGCGCCACCAGCGCGCGGTCGACCTTCCACCATTCTTCGGCATTTTCCGGGTACTTGCCCTTGCGGATTTCGACACCGCACTGACGGCGGTCGGCGGTCCATTTGAGAATGTAGAAGAGTTGCTGGCGGGCGGCGCTCGGCCTGGCCTTTTTCTTGGCCACGGCGACTGAGGCCCGGCGCAGGTCTTCGGCCCAGGATAGCGCGCTGCCGCTGGCCCGCTCTTTGGGGCTGCGGTTCTCGATGGCTTTCAGCAGCATTGCCGCAACGTGTTTGCAGTGCCGCCCGACGCTGCAGGTGCAGCGACTGATGAGCGCCATTTCGCCGCTTTGCGACTGACTCAGATAGGCCTGAGTGGTGTAAGGCGTGCGCGCCGAGCCGGGAACGCTGGCGCTGATCTGACCACCTTTGATCTCGAGATCAGTGATCAGATCGACATAAGGGCGGCCCTTGGTGATTTCTTTGCTGGCGAACCAGTTGACGACATCGTCTTCGGAGAAGGTTTCAAGTGTGACGGGCATCGGCGATCAGTTGAGCAGGGTGCCGACGAGCAAGGCCAGCAATAGGGCGATGGCGGCCAGCCAGCGATTCTGCGCCTGCTGGGCCGCGATCAGGCGTTCCAGTTGCGGCGCCGGATCGGCTTTGGGCGGCTGGGCCAGAACCTGATGAATCAGGCGCGGGAGTTGCGGCAGGATGCGCGCGTAATAGGGGGCTTCCTGCTTGAAAGTCTTGACGATGCCACGCCAGCCGATCTGTTCGCTCATCCAGCGTTCGAGGAAGGGTTTGGCGGTTTTCCACAGGTCGAGCTCGGGATCGAGCTGCCGTCCCAAGCCTTCGATATTGAGCAGGGTTTTCTGCAACATCACCAGCTGTGGCTGGATTTCAACATTGAAGCGGCGCGAGGTCTGGAACAGGCGCAGCAGGATCTTGCCGAAGGAAATGTCCTTCAGCGGCCGGTCGAAAATCGGTTCGCAGACGGCGCGGATAGCGGCCTCGAACTCATCGACGCGAGTGTCCTTGGGGGCCCAGCCAGATTCAATGTGGGCTTCGGCGACGCGCTTGTAGTCGCGGCGGAAGAAGGCGAGGAAGTTCTGCGCCAGGTAGTTCTTGTCGACGTCAGTCAGCGTACCGACGATGCCGAAATCGAGGGCGATGTAGCGACCGTCGGCGGCGACGAAAATATTGCCGGGGTGCATGTCGGCATGAAAGAAACCGTCGCGGAAAACCTGGGTGAAGAAGATTTCGACGCCGGCTGCCGAGAGTTTTTCCAGGTCGATGCCATCGCTGCGCAGACGGTCAATTTGCGAAATCGGCACGCCTTTCATGCGTTCCATGACCATCACCGTCGAGGTGCAGAAGTCCCAGTGAATTTCGGGAACGATCAGCAGTTCGGAGTCGGTGAAATTGCGCCGCAGCTGCGAGGCGTTGGCCGCTTCGCGCATCAGATCGAGTTCGTCGCGCAGGTATTTGCCAAATTCGGCGACGACTTCGCGCGGTTTCAGGCGCTTGCCGTCAGCCCAGAGCTTTTCCAGCAGCAGCGCGCCATTGTCCATCAGCGCCAGGTCGTGCTCGATGACGGCTTCCATGTTCGGGCGCAGGATCTTGACCGCGACTTCGTGACCGCCATCTTCCTCGCGCAATTTGGCGAAATGCACCTGAGCAATCGATGCCGAAGCCACCGGGACCGGGTCAAATTCGGCAAAAACTTCATGCGCCGGGCGGCCGTAGGCTTTTTCGATTTCGCGCAGGGCGAGGTCGGATTCGAAGGGCGGGACGCGGTCCTGGAGCTTGGCCAGTTCGTCGGCGATGTCGGTTGGCATCAGGTCGCGGCGGGTCGACAAAACCTGACCAAACTTGACGAAAATCGGCCCGAGGGCTTCCAGCGCCAGGCGCAGGCGTTCGGCGCGCGGCGTCGACAGCGTGCGCCAGAACTGCAGGGCATTGGCCAGACGCGCCAGGCGTCCGCTTGGCTCGTGCGCCAGCACCATTTCGTCCAGGCCGAAGCGGCTGGCGACTGAGGCGATCTTGAGCAAGCGGAAAATGCGCATGAAATTAGTGGCGGCGAAGCAAAACGAGCATGTTAACACGCGGCCGGCCATCGGCAGTGACGGTCGGGGCGAAGAAAGGAGTATTGTTGCCCGCTGTTGCGCTGCGGCCAGAGGGGCCGGGCGGGATGTGCCAATCTTTCTGCCAGTGAGGAATGATGGAGTTATTGCAGGGATTTCCGCCGGTCGCCGCGGTCGATGCTCGCGTGCTGATCCTGGGAAGCATGCCGGGCGTCGCTTCGTTGCGCGCCGTTGAATACTATGCCCATGAGCGCAATGCCTTCTGGCAGATCATGGGTGATTTGCTCGGGGCGCGGCGGCAATTGCCCTACGCCGAACGCTTGCGCAAGTTGCAGGCCGCCGGTATCGCCTTGTGGGACGTCATGGCTAGTTGCGAGCGCCATGGCAGCCTGGATTCGGACATCGTCGCCAGTTCGGTGGTGGCCAATGATTTTCCGGCCTTTTTTGCGGTGCACCGCAAAATTGAGCGCATTTTCTTCAATGGCGCTGCCGCTGAAACCAGTTTTCGCCGGCATGTGTTGCCTTTGCTGGTTGAGTCGGATTTTTACCTGCAGCGTTTGCCTTCGACCAGTCCGGCGCACGCGGCGCGCGGTTACCCGGAAAAGCTGGCCGCCTGGCGGGCTGTCGTCGCCCCGGTCAATAACTGAGTTCCGCCAGCGTATAATCGCGCTTTTGCATTTTTCGCCCGAAAATCAATGGTTCAAGACCTTAAAATCCAGCTTGTCGCCCTGTTACAACAGGCGCTGGCCAGCGTTGCCCCGACCGCAACCGACACCCCCATCCTGCTCGAACGTCCGCGTGACCCGACGCACGGCGATTTCGCCACCAATCTGGCGATGCAGCTGGCCAAGGCGCTGAAAAAAAATCCGCGCGAAATTGCCAACCAGCTCGTCGCCGAACTACCGCCGTCGGCATTGATCACCAGCGCTGAAGTCGCCGGCGCCGGCTTCATCAATTTCCGTCTTGATGCCGGCACCAAGACCGGCGTGGTCAAGAGCGTCCTCGTTGATGGCGCCGCCTTTGGTCGCTCGGTCGTCGGTGGCCAGCAAAAGGTCCAGGTCGAATTCGTTTCCGCCAACCCGACTGGCCCGCTGCACGTCGGCCACGGCCGTGGCGCGGCTTATGGCGCTTCGCTGTCCAGCTTGCTGTCGTTTGCGGGCTGGGACGTGGCCCGCGAGTATTACGTCAATGACGCTGGTCGCCAGATGGACATCCTCGGCCTGTCGACCTGGCTCCGCTATCTCGACCAGCATGGCCAGACCGTGCCATTCCCGCCTAACGCCTACCAAGGCGACTACGTGCGCGAAATGGCCAAGCAGATGACCGTCGCCCACAGCGACAAGTTCGTCCGTGCCGCCGCCGATGTCATCGCTGGTACGCCGGGCCTGCCGGAAGCTGGTCGTGCCGATGACGAAGCCAAGAAACAGCGCGAACTGCACCTCGATGCGCTGATCGCCAAGGCCAAGGAACTGCTTGGCGGTGACTGGCATTACGTGCATCAGCACGCACTGAATGAACAGTTGGAAGATTGCCGCGACGATCTTCAGGAATTCGGCGTCGAATTCGAAGTCTGGTATTCCGAGAAGTCGCTTTACGACACTGGCTTGGTCGCCCGCTGCATCGCCCTGCTCGAAGAGAAGGGCCATATCTACCTGCAGAACGGCGCCAAGTGGTTCCGCTCGACGGCTTTCGGCGACGAGAAGGACCGCGTCGTCCAGCGCGAAAACGGTTTATTTACCTACTTCGCTTCCGACATCGCCTACCATCTGAACAAGTTCGAGCGTGGTTTCGACAAGGTCATCAACATCTGGGGCGCCGACCACCACGGCTACATCTCGCGCGTGACCGGCGCGATCAAGGCGCTCGACCTCGACAGCGACAAGCTGCAGGTGGCGCTGGTGCAGTTTGCCGTGCTCTACCGCAACGGTCAGAAGGCCTCGATGTCTACGCGTTCCGGCGAGTTCGTGACGCTGCGCGAACTGCGCCGTGAAGTCGGCAACGATGCCTGCCGCTTCTTCTACGCGCTGCGCAAGTCCGATCAGCACCTCGATTTCGACCTCGATCTGGCCAAGAGCCAGACCAACGAAAACCCGGT
>JAVBXO010000105.1 GCA_030824535.1 Azonexus sp.
AGCATGGCATCGGTCGGGAGTTGATTCGCCGCACCCAGGCCATGATTGGCGAAGAGGTATCCCTGATCCTGCTGTCCGCCCCCGGTGCGATGGCCTATTACCCCAAGCTCGGTTTTGCCTTGGCAGACAACGCTTATGTCATTCGGCGAAAGCGTTGATGACGCCCAAGCCGGAAGCTTGGGGTCGAGTAAATTATTTAATATGAATTAAGTCGTGCCTGAAGCGACTGGCAGTTACTTAAGCCATTCGTATTCAAAATCCACAGCGTACAGATAGAAAAGCCCGACGATCAATGCGATGCCGGGCTTTTTGCGGACTGATTCAGCGCATGGCCATCCTGGCGGCCTGGGCCAGAAAACCCGATCTGGTTTCCCCGTGGCTGCGTGCGTACTCATCAATCTTGGCCAGCAACAGGCGCGGCAGGGTGATATTGACTTTCTCGGCCGGGCCAAAATATTTTTCCACCGGCACCTCAACCACGGCCCAGACGCCGCCCGTGTAATCCGGATTGGTTTGATGGGTGGCAATTGGCTGTCGCTCGGGGATATCGCATCCATCGGCGATCAAGGTTTCCACATGCAGGTCAATTGCTTCGGAAACCGATTCAAGCGCCGCATCAAAAGTATCGCCTGCCGAGAAGCAACCCGGCAGATCAGGGACGGTTACGCCGTAACGCACACCGTCATCAGTATGTAGAACCACAGAAAAACGCATGATGACCTCCTATTTCCAAGCTGCCTGCTTGCGAATGCTGTTCAGCGTCCCGGCGGGAATGTCGCCGTCAGGATGTTTGACCGTCACCAAGCCTGGCTTGGTGGGATGCTTGAACTGGTGATGCGAGCCTCTGACCTGCGCCAGAAACCAGCCGTCAGCTTCCAGTTGCTTGATGATTTGCTTGCTGTTCATGGTGGTTATAATAACCACCATGAAGGGGCGATCAAGACGACAAGAGGCATATTGCGTCAAGCTTGGCAGCCACTGACCTTGTCGGCAACTCTGGCGCACCTGGGGAAACGCTGATTGGCCTGTCATCCCCGTACCGGCGGGGATCCAGGTTGTTGATTTTCTGGATTCCCGCTTTCGCGGGAATGACATTTTTGAATTGATCAGCACTTTCCTGGCGCTGCTCGGCGCACAATCAGGACAGCGCATCTGATGGCGAGACCCCATGCCTGCCCAGGCCCCCGGCAAGTATTACGGTAGTGAACCGCGCCCGTTCCCGAACGAGCTCTTGGCTTTTTCATGGGCGGCGCTTGCGCAGGAACTTGGCGTTACCGAAGACGGTGCGTTCAATATGGCCTGGATCGCTGTTGACCGGCATGTCGCGGCCGGGCGGGGCGAGCGTATCGCTTTCCGCTTTCTGGGCGAGGATGAGCGTCGCAGCGAGCTCAGCTACCGCGAACTGGCGCAGCTCAGCGACCGCTTCGGCAACGCCCTGACGGCGCTCGGCATTGGCCGTGGCGATTGTGTTTTCTTGCTCTGCGAGCGGCGTTGCGAGCTTTACGTTGCCGTGCTCGGGGCGCTCAAGATTGGCGCTGTCGTTTCGCCGCTGTTCCCCGCTTTTGGCCCGGAGCCGATCCGCAATCGCATGGCGCAGGCTGGCGGCAAGTTGCTGCTGACAACGAGCAGTGCTTACCGGCGCAAGGTGCTGCCGATCCGCGAGCAACTGCCGGCCTTGCAGCACGTCGTGTTGATCGACGACCTCGGTGCTGGCCCGCAAGCCGCGACGCTGGACTGGGATAGCCTGCTCGATGCCGCTCCGGACCGTCCGGCGCTCGTCCCAACGGCTGCCGCTGATTCCGCGTTGCTGCATTTCACCAGCGGCACGACCGGCACGCCCAAGGGGGCGCTGCATGTGCATCAGGCCATCCTCAGCCACTACGCCACGGCGCGGCAGGCGCTTGATCTGCAGGTTGACGATGTTTTCTGGTGCACCGCCGATCCGGGCTGGGTGACCGGCATGTCCTACGGCATCCTGGCACCGCTGGCCATCGGCGCGACCAGCGTCGTCGATGTTGGCGATTTCGATGCTGTGCGCTGGCTGACACTCCTCGAACGCGAAGGTGTCACGGTCTGGTACACCGCGCCGACGGCGCTCCGTCTGCTGATCAAGGGCGGGCCGGGGCTTTTTGCCGGGCGGCACTTCCCGGCACTGCGCCGCATCGCCAGCGTCGGCGAGCCGCTGAATGCCGAGGCCGTCGCCTGGGCCGAGGCGAGCTTTGGCCAGACGATACGCGATACCTGGTGGCAGACCGAAACCGGCGCCATCATGCTGGCCAACACCCAGTCCGCCAAGCCGGGCGCGATGGGCCGGCCGCTGCCCGGTGTCGTCGCCCACCTGGTGCGCCGCCGCGGCGATTCTGCGGTCGACGGCCTGGAAAGCCCGGAAATGCTCGGCGAGAAGGGCGAAGAAGCGGTTGGCGAAGCAGTTGGCGAACTCGCGCTGGAAACGCCGTGGCCGTCACTGTTCCGCGCTTACCTTGGCCAGCCCGAACGCTACCGCGCCTGCTTTGCCGGCAATCTCTATCTCAGCGGCGATCTGGTGCGCCGCGATGCCGATGGTGATTTCTGGTTCGTCGGGCGTAGCGACGACGTCATCAAATCGGCCGGTCATCTGGTCGGTCCCTGCGAGGTCGAGCGCGTGCTGATGGCGCATCCGGCCGTTGCCGAAGCTGGCGTCATCGGCAAGCCCGACGCACTGGCCGGCGCAACGATCAAGGCTTTCGTCACCCTCAAACACGACGTCGTCGCCAGCGAGGCGCTGCGCAGCGAGCTGCTCGCCCATGCCCGCCGCCAGCTCGGCCCGGCCGTTGCGCCGCGCGAAATTGCCTTTGCCGAATGCCTGCCACATACTCGCAGCGGCAAGATCATGCGCCGCCTGCTCAGGGCCCGCGAACTCGGCGAGCCTGAAGGCGATAATTCGACACTGGAATAACCGGGGAAAAAACATGCCACTCGATCAGGAAACCCTCCGCACGCGGATGCTCGCCATCATCAAAACCCTGGCGCCAGAAACCGACATCGCCGCGCTGGTCGATAGCGTCCCGCTGCGCCAGCAGATCGACCTCGACTCGATGGACTGGATCAATGTCCTGGCCGCCATCGAGGAACAGCTCGGCGTCAAGATTCCGGAAAGCGATTACGGCAACCTGGCGACGCTTGAGCGCATTGTCGCCTATCTCGGCCGACGTCTCGCTGACGCCGGCAAGGACTGAAGCCATGGCCGATTACCCCGCGGAACTGGAACGCACGCGCCATCTCTTTGACGGCAGCGAAGTGCTGATCCGCCCGATTCGCGCCGACGACAAGACGATGGAACAGGACTTCGTCCAGCATCTTTCGCCGGACTCGCGCTACCGCCGCTTCATGTCCACGCTCAAGGAACTGGCGCCGGGCAAGCTCAAGTACCTGACTGAAATCGACTACGTGAAGCACCTGGCGCTGGTCGCCATCATCGAGCAGGACGGCGTGCAGACTGAAATCGGCGTCGCCCGCTACGTTGCCGACCCCGATGGCAAGAGCTGCGAATTCGCCATCGCCCTCGACGACGCCTGGCAAGGCAGCGGCCTCGCCGGCATCCTCATGCTCACCCTGATCGACGCCGCCCGCGTCCGTGGCATGCAGCGCATGGAAGCCTTCATCCTCGCCGGCAACAGCAAGATGATCAAATTCGCCAAACAGCTCGGTTTCAGCGTGCACCGCGACCCGGACGATCCGGGGATGGTGGTGGCGGAACGGAGTTTGTGAGTTTTTTTGGGTAGTGCCGGGCCCATCTTGCCACCTGGGAAACTCGCAGCGAGGGGGGCTTTGGCTTCTGTGCCGCTTGGCTCTTCGATCAGTCCGCTGGCGACAAGCTCCGGGGGGGATCAATGTCAGCTCCGGAAATATCTCCGTTGAGCGCTGCTCACGATGGCTTTCCAGTTTTTCGCTGCGAGATTCCTGCCCCCTTTCAAGCGGCATTGCTCTGACGGTATGGATTTGGACGCCAATGCTTGATGTGCATCAATATGCCTTTTTAGCCCTGTGCTAGGTTGAAAAGTGAGAAGAGCGCCAAAGGTTAGCGGGTCGTCGGTGTGTAAACCAGTAGCGCTGCTGCTTTGACGGGAAAAATCAAAGGAGGAGACTCAAATGGCAAACTATGTACTGACAAATTCCGGTACGGTCAGCGGCGGCTCCGAGGATGATCGCCTGACCTTCGTGTACAACACCGCGACCAACGATGTCTGGTTGTTCAATCTCACGCCAACTGCTCTCGGCGGGCAATACCCGCTTGCAGGGGGGTATTCCGGCACCTTTGACGGTATGGGTGAGAACAACGGCTATTTCTCGGGAATCGAGCATTTCACTTTTATTGATCAAAGTGGTGGCAATGACGACATCTGGTGCGGCGATGGCGACGATGTGTTGTTCGGTGGGGCGGGCAATGACAGCTTGGGTGGTGCCGGCGGGATCAATCAGATCGACGGCGGAACAGGCAGGGATTTTGCGCAGTTGTCGATGGGTTGGGCGACGCAAACGTTCTCGATCAATCTCAATCAAACATCCACTTTTCTGACGACCGGTTTGCTTGCATCAATTGAAGGTATCGATCTGACGACTGGTTCTGGCAACGACACCATTGTCGGCCACCAGACGAGTGCCATGGCCGACACGATCAGCAGTGGGCTGGGAAACGACTCGATCAAGCTGTGGATGGGGGGCACCGACACGGTGGACGGTGGTGCCGGTAACGACCTGCTGACTGTTATATACGACACCGATACCAACGATGTGGTGCTGTCTAACCTGACGGGAAGTCTGGCTACGGGATATTCCGGAGTTTTCGATGGTCTCGGCAGCAACAATCTCGGCTTCAGCAATATTGAGCGTTTTTATTTCTCGGATTTGTCAGGGGGCAACGACACAATCACGAGTGGCGACGGCAATGACACACTGCTTGGCGGCGTTGGAAGCGATGTCCTGATCGGCAATGGCGGACGGGATAGTATTGATGGCGGGGAGGGGAATGACCACTGGACTGGCCGGTTTGGCACAGTCAAGCAAAGCATTGTCCTGGATCTGAACGCTACCTCGGGCATTCTGACTTCAGGATCGGTCAAGGCGATCGAGGGGGTTGATATAACAACCGGTTCTGGCAACGACAGCATTGTCGGTCACCAGACGAGCGCCATGGCCGACACGATCAACACTGGGGCTGGAAACGACTCGATCAAGCTGTGGATGGGTGGTACTGACGCGGTGGACGGTGGTGCCGGTAACGACCTGCTGACCGTCATATACGACACCGATACCAATGATGTGGTGCTGTCGAACCTGACGGGAAGTCTGGCTACGGGATATTCCGGAGTTTTCGATGGTCTTGGTAGCAACAATCTCGGCTTCAGCAATATTGAGCGTTTTTATTTCTCGGATTTGTCAGGGGGTAACGACACAATCACGAGTGGTGACGGCAATGACACACTGCTTGGCGGCGGCGGAAGCGATGTCCTGATTGGCAATGGCGGACGGGATAGTATTGATGGCGGCGAGGGAAATGACCACTGGACTGGCTGGTTTGGCACAGTCAGTCAAAGCATTGTCCTGGATCTGAACGCTACCTCGGGCATTCTGACTTCAGGATCGGTGAAGGCGATCGAGGGGGTTGATATAACAACCGGTTCTGGCAACGACAGCATTGTCGGTCACCAGACGAGCGGCATGGCCGACACGATCAACACTGGGGCTGGAAACGATTCAATCAGGCTGTGGATGGGTGGTACTGATGCGGTTGACGGTGGTATCGGTAGCGATGTGCTGACCGTTACTTACGACATTACAAGCAACGACGTTTGGCTGACTGACGTTTCTGGCACTCTGGGGGATGGTTATTCGGGCATGTTCGATGGTTCTGGTGGTAATAACTTGAGCTTTTCCGGTATCGAACGCTTTTCCTTCACCGATATGAGCGGTGGTAACGACCTTATTACCGTCGGTGATGGCAACGATACCTTGAATGGTGGTGCAGGTAACGACACTCTGATCGGTGGTGGCGGAGACGATATTCTGAATGGTGGTAGCGGCGTTGATAGCATGGCAGGCGGAGACGGTTCGGACAGTTATTACATCAGGAATGTTGGTGACGTGGCGTCCGAGGTGAGTGCTTCAATGCTCACAGGCGGGACAGACACCGTTTACAGCTATCTGGGCAACTACACCCTTGGTGCCAATATCGAGTATGGCCGCATCATGATTACTGGCAACGCCAACTTGACCGGTAATGCACTGAGCAATAGTTTGTATGCAGGAACCGGAAATAATGTGATTAGCGGGGGGGCGGGTACAGAAACGGATACGGCATCCTATGCCTACGGTGCCACGGTAGGGGTCACCGTCAGTTTGGCCGTTACTACGGTACAGGCTACTGGTGGCTCGGGCTCCGACAGGCTGCTCAGGATTGAGAATCTGACAGGCTCTTCATTTGCCGATGCCCTGACTGGCAATGCCGGCAAAAATACGCTTTCCGGAGGTGGCGGGAATGACACGCTGAAAGGTGAGTCCGGAAATGATCTTCTGCTTGGGGGGGCGGGGACGGATATTCTGGTCGGTGGTTTGGGGAACGATACTTTTGCCTTCAACACTCTGGGAGAACTGGGAATTGCGGCGACGCGAGACGTCATCAGCGGCTGGAATACCGGGGACGTGATTAATCTGGGCGCAATTGACTGGAATGCCACGGCCCCTGGCGATCAAGCATTTGAGTATCTCGGGGCGGAGGTATTTACGACCACTGCAGGGCAGGTACGTTATTCAGACGGTGTCCTGCAATTTAATACGGACAGCGATATCGAGGCTGATTACGAGATTGTGATTACTGGAACGCCGCCAGCAAGCCTGCTTCCAGGGGTAGGTATCTTGCTCTGAGCGAAGAAGATCAATCGGGTTCCACTTTACCCGATTGATCTTCAATTTGATGCGCCAAAGGCTTCGGCCTGTTTTTTCAGCGTGCCAGGCCCTGGATCCACACCGAGTACAGTTGGTCGGACAACTGGCGCATCAGCGGCAGCTTGGCGGTGATGCCGCCGAGCATGGCATCCGGTGTCTGGACACTGGTCTGGTCGGCAACAGCAGCCGCTTCCTCGGCCCATTGTTCACACCATTTGGCGATCATTTCCGGGGTCATCTCGACATGACACTGCATCCCCAGATGCGGGCCGAGCGCGAACATCTGGTTGGCACAGTAAGCATTGGCCAGCAGGCGGCTGGCGCCCTGGGGCAGGCTGAAGGTTTCTCCGTGCCACTGGAAGATGGTGCCGGACTTGCTGGCGAAATTGCCCAGCCAGTGGCGGGCGACTTCCGTTATTTCAGCATAGCCTTCGCTCCAGCCGATTTCCTTGACCGGATTGGCGGTAATTCGTCCGCCCAGCGCCTTGCTCAGTAGTTGTCCGCCAAGGCAGTGGCCGATGACCGGAATGCCTTTGGTGACGGCATCGCGGATCAGGGCGCAGACAGGGTCTATCCAGGGTAGCGGGTCGTTGACGCTCATCGGGCCGCCCATGAAGCACAAGCCGGAAAAAGAGTCGGCTGTGGCGGGGATGCTTGCCCCTTCGTCGATGGCAATCAGTTGCCACGGGATCCCGTGCTGTTCAAGGAATATGGCAAAATAGCCCGGACCTTCGGTGGGGGAGTGACGGAAAATGGCGACTGGTAGCATGTTGGCGAGGAAGTCAAAATTATGAAATGGTATTTTATGCCGCTTCTTGTCCTGAGTCTGTGGGCACCGGGCGGGATGGCGCAGGAGGTTGGTCTGGCCGGCTTGCTCGGCTCCAAGGCCTTATTGACCATCGATGGCGGCGAGCCGCAAGCCGTGCGCGTTGGTGAGGTAGTGGACGGGATCAAGCTGCTGGCGATTCAGGATGGCCAGGTCGTGGTCGAGATCGGTGGGCGCAAGCGTTCCCTGCGGGTCGGCCAGCAAGGCGTCAGCAATGTTTCCGGTGACGGTCCGGGCAGGGTGATCCTGAAAGCCGATAACGTCGGGCATTTTTATACGACTGGCACGATCAACGGCGTCTCGGTCCGTTTTCTGGTCGATACTGGCGCAACCCTGATCTCGCTTGGCGCTTCCGACGCGAAGCGGATCGGTCTGGATTTCAATACCGGCGCGAAGGCTCTGAGTAATACCGCCAATGGCCAGACGGTGGTCAGCAAGGTGCAACTCGACAGCATCCGCATTGGCAATATCACACTGAAAAACATTGATGCCGTTATTCATCAGACGGATATGCCGATGGCCCTGTTGGGCATGAGCTTTCTGAACCGGATGGAGATGTTGCGCGACGGCGATACGATGACTCTGACAAAGCGCTTCTAGGAGAGATGAATTGCCCCAAAAGGATCAGGAAATTGCTTTACTACGTCGCGAACTGGAAATGCTGATGGCTGAGCGTCAGGCCTTGTTGCGCGTGGTTGGTGCCTCGGCGGCGCTGATTGCCGGTCTCGACAGCAAACGTCTGCCGGTTGCTGCCATTCAGGTTGCTGATGTGGTTGCTACATCGATCAACGATCTTTCGGAGGAGACACTGCAGGATGCCCTGGCGGCCGTCAACGCCGAAATCGAGGAGGATGCCTAGCAACAATGGGCTTTGATACCCGACGTTTGCGTGCCAGCCTGCTGGCGGAGCCGCAGGATGGCATTTTTGTAGCCGAAGATGGCGCTGGGCAGGAGCCGTTGACGCCTGCAGCGGTTCTCTTTCCCATCGTTCTCCGCGAATCTGGTGAAACGGTATTGCTGACCCAGCGCACCGCTCACCTCAGGGATCACGCCGGACAGATCAGTTTTCCCGGCGGGCGAGTCGAAGCCGATGACGCTTCGCCAATTCATACGGCCCTGCGCGAAACCGAGGAAGAAATCGGCCTGACGCGCGAACGGATCGACGTGCTGGGGTTTTTGCCAGAGTACCGCACGGGAACCGGATTTCGCGTTACTCCGGTGGTGGCCTTGGTGCATCCGCCCTTTGCCTTGCAGCCCGACCCTTTCGAGGTCGCCGAGATTTTCGAAGTGCCCCTGGCTTTCCTGCTGGATCCGGGCAATCACCAAAGACATTCCTTGCACCACCGTGGCGCTCTACGCCATTACTTCGCTATGCCCTATGGTGAATATTTCATCTGGGGAGCGACCGCTGGCATGATTCGTTCCCTGAGCGAACGTCTGGGCCTTCTCGCTCTTTGAGCTTATGGTATGGTGACGTTTTGCAGGCCAGCCGTCTTTCCCGGCGCGTCGGCAAATGTTGAGTTTATGCAGCGTGCCTTGGCCTTGTTGGGCGGGCGACGGTGCTGTGGATGTTGTTGCTGTTGTTGCTGTTTTTGTTGGGGCTCGCCAGTCTGGTGGGCTGAATAATTCTTACAGGAGATTTACATGAGCAGAGATGTCGTTGTTCTAAGCGCGGTTCGTTCCCCTATCGGCGCGTTTGGTGGTGCACTGGCTGACTTTGAGAGCACCGAACTTGCTGGCATCGTCATGAAGGAAGCCATTGCCCGCTCCAATGTCGATCCGCAAGCCATCAATTACGTTACCGTCGGCACCACCATGCCGACTGATTCCCGCTACGCCTATGTTTCCCGCGTCGCTTCCATCCAGGCTGGCCTGTCGATGGATTCCGTCGCCATGCAAGTGAGCCGCCTGTGCGCCTCCGGTCTGCAAGGTATCGTGACCACCGCCCAGAACATCATGCTGAGCGATGCCGACTACGGTATTGGCGGTGGCGTTGAAGTCATGTCCAAGGCTGCCTACCTGATGCCGTCGCTGCGCTCCGGCGCCCGCATGGGTGACACCAAGGCGATTGACTCCATGGTGGCGGTGCTGACCGACCCGTTCGGCGTTGGTCACATGGGCATTACCGCTGAAAATCTGGCTGCCAAGCATGGCTTCACCCGTGAAGACCAGGATGCCTTGGCCGTCGAATCGCAGCGTCGTGCGGCTGCCGCCATCGACGCTGGCTACTTCAAGTCGCAGATCGTGCCGATCGTCAAGCAGACCCGCAAGGGCGAAGTGGTATTCGACACCGACGAGCACCTGAAGCGCGGCACGACCATGGAATCGCTGGCCAAGATGAAGCCGGCCTTCAAAAAGGACGGTACCGTCACCGCCGGTAACGCTTCTGGCATCAACGACGGCGCTGCTTTCTTCGTACTGGCGGCTGCCGATGTTGCCGCCCAGGCTGGCCACAAGGCGCTGGCCCGCATCGCTGGCTATGCGGTTGCCGGTGTGCCGAACGACATCATGGGCGAAGGCCCGATCCCGGCGACCAAGCTGGCCCTGAAGAAGGCCGGCCTGACCTTGGATCAGATGGATGTTATCGAATCCAACGAAGCCTTTGCTGCTCAAGCCCTGTCAGTTTCCAAGGTGCTCGGTCTCGACCCGGCCAAGACCAATCCGAATGGCGGCGCCATCGCCCTCGGCCACCCGGTCGGCTGTTCCGGCGCTTTCATCGCCACCAAGGCGCTGTACGAACTGGAGCGCATCGGCGGCAAGTACGCGCTGGTCACCATGTGTATCGGTGGCGGTCAAGGTATTGCCGTGATCTTCGAACGCGCCTGATTCGCTTGCGCTGCACCGTAAAAAACCGCCGGCACGCTGGCGGTTTTTTTATGCCCCATTCTGAAGTCATTCGCACCTTGATGGTGCATCCATGACCTGTATCAAGTGTCGAATCAGGTAGCAGGAGTACGTTTTAACGTTGGCATGGAACCTGCTGAATCAGTAACGAGAGCATCCTCATCGACGAGTCGACAATGAACTTCTATAACGAGATGTATGACGCCAACGACGGCGTCCGGGCGCATTACAAGGGTTACGAAGACTGGCTCAAGGCAACGCCGCCGGAACGTATCGAGCGCAAGCGCGCCGAGGCTGACCTGGCTTTCCATCGGGTCGGCATCACCTTTGCGGTGTATGGTGAAGAAGCCGGGAAGGAGCGCCTGATTCCCTTCGACATCATTCCGCGCATTATTCCATCGGCCGAGTGGAAAGCCCTGCAGTCCGGCCTGCGTCAGCGTGTCAAGGCGCTCAACATGTTCCTGCACGACGTTTACCACGATCAGGAAATCCTCAAGGCCGGCAAGATTCCCGCCGAGCAGGTACTGAATAATGCGCAGTACCGACCTGTCATGCAGGGCGTTGATCTGCCAGGGCAGATTTACGCGCACATTGCCGGGGTCGATATCGTTCGTGCAGGCGCTGGTGAGTTCTATGTCCTGGAAGACAATCTGCGTGTTCCGTCCGGCGTTTCCTACATGCTGGAAGACCGCAAGATGATGATGCGCCTCTTCCCGGAATTGTTCGCCAAACACAAGGTCGCCCCGGTGCAGCACTACCCGGACATGCTGCTCGAGAAGTTGCGGGCAGTGGCGCCGAACGGGGTCAGCGATCCGACGGTGGTCGTGCTGACGCCTGGCGCCTATAACAGCGCTTACTTCGAACACACCTTCCTGGCGCAGCAAATGGGGGTCGAACTGGTCGAAGGGCGCGATTTGTTCGTCAAGGACGAAGTGGTCTACATGCGCACGACGCAGGGGCCGCAGCGCGTTGATGTGATTTATCGGCGGATTGACGATGACTTCATGGATCCGCTGGTATTTCGCCCGGACTCATCACTGGGGGTGCCGGGTATTCTCAAGGCCTACCAGGCTGGTAATGTGACGCTGGCCAACGCTGTTGGTACCGGTGTTGCCGACGACAAGTCGATTTACCCCTATGTTCCCGAGATGATTCGTTTCTATCTGGGTGAAGAGCCCAAGCTCAACAATGTGCCGACCTACATGTGCCGCAAGCAGGATGACCTGGCCTATGTGCTCGATCATCTGCCGGAGCTGGTGGTCAAGGAAGTGCATGGCGCCGGTGGCTACGGCATGCTGGTTGGCCCGGCGTCGACGAAGGAACAGATCGAACATTTCCGTCAGTTGCTGATTGCCAAACCGGATGGTTACATCGCCCAGCCGACATTGGCCCTGTCCAATTGCCCGACTTTTGTCGAGGAGGGGATTGCGCCGCGCCACCTCGATCTGCGCCCCTTCGTGCTGTCGTCCGGGGAGTGCGTGAATATGGCGCCGGGGGGCTTGACCCGCGTGGCCCTGACCCAGGGCTCGCTGGTGGTCAATTCCTCGCAGGGCGGTGGGACCAAGGACACCTGGGTCCTCGAAGACTGATTAGGGAGAGAAAAACATGCTTTCACGTACTGCCGATCACCTGTTCTGGATGTCGCGCTATATCGAGCGTGCCGAGAACCTTGCCCGTTTGCTTGATGTTACCTGGCAGATGTCGCTGGTGCCGCAAGCCGAAGAAGTGGCAAATCAGAACTGGAATGCGATCATCGTTCTGAATAGTCTCGAGGAAGCCTTTTCCGCCAAGTATTCTGCGGTCAACGGCGAAAATGTCCTCAAATTCATGGTCAGTGATGCCGATAATTTTTCGTCGATCTATAGCTGCCTGCGTCTGGCGCGAGAAAACGCCCATGCCGTGCGTGGCACGCTGACCACCGAAATGTGGGAAACCCTCAACGGTACCTGGCTGGAAACCAAGGGGCGTTCGTTTGACCAGATCGCCGCTGCTGGCATCAGCGACTACTTCGAGTGGGTCAAGATGCGTTCCTCGCTGTCGCGTGGCACGACGCTGGGGACGCTGCTGCAGGATGAGGCCTATAACTTCATTCGTCTCGGCACCCTGCTGGAACGGGCTGACAACACGGCGCGCATTCTCGACGTCAAATACCATGTTCTGCGTACTCATGAAGACGAAGGCGCGACCGATTTTTATGAATGGGGCGCCTTGCTTCGTTCGGTCTCGGCTTTCGAGGTCTATCGCAAGGTCTACCGCGATGTCATTACGCCGGATCGGGTTGCCGAACTGCTGATCCTCAACAAGGACATGCCGCGCTCCCTGCACTTCTGCCTGAACAGCGTGATCAAGAATCTTGACCTGATTGCCAATCGCCAGTCTGGCGAAACCGCTCGCCAGGCCGGTTTGCTGCATGCTCAGTTACACTACGGCCGGATTGAGGACATCCTCGAGCAGGGGCTGCATGAATGGCTGGTCGATTTCATGGATCGTATCTACCTGATCGGCGATGGCATCAGCAAGGATTTCCTGGTGCCGATGAGCGAAGCCGCCTGATCGCTGGAGCACTTTTCGGACAGGAAAAGGATGGCATGATCATCCTTTTCTTGTCTTCCATTGCCGATTCGCTTGCTGCACGGGCTTGTAACATGCAAAGATTACTATCACGAAAGATATAAGGTTCGGAGTAGGGTGCCAAGGCTTCTGTTTTTTCCAGAGAGGGTTTTCTGCCCTGCATCCCGGACCATTGAGAGGGCGTGATGATCGTACTTTGCAGCCGTGGCGAATTTTGCGGGCGGCAGAATGACTAGTTTGCCGGGCAAACTTTCCGACGGAGTGGCGGATCGAGGCGAATCGGGCGATGAATGGCTGTCCGCATCGACCATTTTTGGCTTTAACGGCCAGTGGGACGAGGGGAGTGGCGATGCTGCCCAGGTCCTGATGCCTGACCGGATGGACGATTGCCGCTTGCGGCTGGCAGCCAGCGTCTTTGACAACACCCATGACAGTATCATGGTGACGGATCCGCAAGGGCGGATCATCGACGTCAATCGCGCCTTTGTTAAAACCACCGGTTACCAGCCTGCCGAGGTGCTTGGCCAGCTCCCGACTTTACTGAAGTCGGATGTGCATCCCCCGGAGTTTTTCGAGGCGATGTGGATCAACATGCGGACGCTGGGTTCTTGGCGTGGCGAAATCTGGAACCGCCGGAAAAGCGGTGAGGTTTTTGTCGAGTTACTGTCGATCAGTGCAGTGCGTAATCAGTCCGGTGAAGTCACGCACTATGTGGCGATCTATACCGACATCACTGCGTTGAAGGAAAGTCAGCAGCGCCTGGAATACCTCGCTTATCATGATGCGTTGACCCGTTTGCCCAATCGGGTCATGCTGGTTGACCGCATCCGCCAGGCAGTTCCGGTCGCCAAGCGCCGCAACACCATGATTGCGGTCTGTTTCGCCGATCTGGATCACTTCAAGCCGGTCAATGACAACCATGGGCACGAAGTCGGGGATTTGTTGCTGGTCGAAGTGGCTAGCCGCATCAAGACAGCGGTTCGGGAAATCGATACCGTCGCCCGCATTGGGGGTGACGAGTTTGCCCTGCTGCTGACTGACCTGAATTCGCCGGATGAGGCGGAGCTGGTGCTCGGGCGCATGTTGGCTGCCATCGCCCAGCCGTATCAATTGGGGCTGGTAACGGCAACTGTCAGCATCAGCGTCGGCTACACCCTGGCGCCCTTTGATACCTCGGACCCGGACAGCCTGCTACGCCATGCGGATCAGGCCATGTATCAGGCCAAGCTTGAAGGGCGCAACTGTTGCCATCGTTTTGACGTGGAAACTGACCGGGCAGTCCGTTTCCACCAGGAGACGCTGACCCGTTTGCGTCAGGCCCTGCAAGCCAATGAATTTTGCCTGTTTTATCAGCCCAAGATCGATATTCGCCAAGGTTCGATCACTGGCGTTGAAGCCTTGATCCGCTGGCGCCATCCGGAAAAAGGCTTGGTACTGCCGGGGGGCTTCATCGCCCCGCTGGGGAACCACAGCTTGCTGGCGGAAATCGGCGACTGGGCCATCCGTGAGGCCTTGCGCCAGATGCGCAGCTGGAAGCAGGGCGGGCTGCGGGTCTCGGTCGCCGTCAATCTTTCGGCCGTGCATCTGTTGCAACCGGATTTTGTCCCCAGTCTGAAGAAATACCTCGCCGAGTATCCGGATGTCGATCCGCGTTATCTGGAATTCGAAATTCTCGAAACGGCCGCGCTGGAGGATGTCCCGCATGTCTCGCGGCTGATTGCCCAATGCCGCGATCTGGGTGTCGAGTTCGCGCTTGATGATTTCGGGACAGGCTATTCGTCATTGCTGTATCTCAAGCGCTTGCCGGCCAAAACCCTGAAAGTGGATCGTTCCTTTGTCAGCGATTTGCTCGATACCGTTGAAGGCGCCGAGGCCATGGCGGCCATCATCACGCTGGCCGGGGCCTTCAACCGGCGCATTGTCGCCGAGGGCATGGAGCATATTGAGCAGGGAATTGCCTTGTTGCGCCTCAAGTGCGATGTTGTCCAGGGCTTCGCCATTGCTCGCCCGATGGAAGCCAGTGCCCTGATTCCCTGGATCCGCGCCTTTGTCCCCGATCCCTCCTGGCGCGCCAGCCTGGAGATTCCCTGGCGGAAAAGTGATTTTCCCTTGCTGGCTGCCGAAGTTGAACAGCGCCAGTGGCTGGATAAAGTGCTGATGGCGGTGGATGAAGGGGCGGCGTGGCCGACACAGCCTGGCAATCATTTGCTGGAAGGGCGTTTTGGGCGTTGGCTGAGCGGCGTGGGCGGGGGGCGCTATCAGCAGATGCCCGAGTTCAAGGTGCTGTCCACTGCTTACGTCAAGGCCCACCGCAGCAGTGCCGAAATTGGCTTGTGGATTGGTAAAGGTGAACGCGGTCGGGCGAAAGCGCTGCTGCCAGGCTTCGTCGCGGATAGTCGGGCATTGGCGGAGGCCTTGTTGGTCATGCGCAAGGCTGCCGCCAAGCTGATCTAGTGCTGGCTGTTGCTTGTGCCAACCAGGCTAAACCGGTTTTGTGCATGCGCTCACGAAAATGCTGACGCGCTGGGAAAAGACGCACCGCTGTGGTGCGCTGGGTGCCTTTCTCGCGCTTCGCTGGGCGATATGGCTAATTTGGCTTTCTATAAATCAATGACTTAAAAGCTGGTTCGCGTCTTGCTTAAGACCTTCCAGTTATTTTCAACGGAGCAAGCCCGTGTCCATTCACGTCGCCCTGAACCACGTAACACGTTATTCATACGACCGCCTGATCAATCTTGGCGCGCAGATCATCCGTCTGCGTCCTTGCCCGCATTCGCGGTCCCGCATTCTTTCCTACTCGCTGAAAGTCGGCCCGGAACAGCATTTCATCAACTGGCAGCAGGATCCACAGGGCAATTACCTGGCGCGCCTGGTGTTCCCGGAAAAAACCCGGGAATTGACGATTGAAGTCGATCTGGTCGCCGAGATGTCGGTCATCAATCCCTTCGACTTCTTTCTCGAACCCTATGCCGAGAATTGCCCGTTCGAGTACGAGGACTGGCAGCGGCACGAATTGACGCCCTACCTGTACAAGGTTGCCGGTGGCGAACTGTTCGACAAATACGTCGCCGGTATTTCGCGCGAAAAAATGCGCAGCGTCGATTTTCTGGTTGCCCTGAACGCCAGGGTGCAGAGCGACATCAGCTACACCATCCGCATGGAGCCGGGGGTGCAGACGCCGGAAGAGTCGCTGACCAAGCGTTCCGGCTCCTGCCGCGATTCGGCCTGGTTGCTGGTGCAGATCATGCGTCATCTGGGCCTGGCCGCCCGTTTCGTTTCGGGCTATTTGATCCAGTTGACCGCAGATGTGAAGTCGCTCGATGGTCCTTCCGGTCCCGAGAAGGATTTCACCGATTTGCACGCCTGGTGCGAAGTCTATTTGCCCGGTGCCGGCTGGATCGGTCTCGATCCGACCTCGGGGCTGTTTGCCGGCGAAGGCCACATTCCGCTGGCTTGTACGCCGGAACCGGCTTCGGCGGCACCGCTGACGGGTGTTCTCGACGAGTGCGAAACCGAATTCGCTCACCACATGGAAGTGACCCGGATCTGGGAAGCGCCACGGGTGACCAAGCCTTACAGCGACGAGCAATGGCAGGAAATCGAAGGTCTCGGTCACCAGATCGATGACGAATTGCTGCGCATGGATGTGCGTCTGACCCAGGGTGGTGAGCCGACCTTTGTCGCGCTTGACGATCCCGATGGTGCCGAGTGGAACACCGCGGCGATGGGCCCGACCAAGCGCCTGCTGGCCGCTGATGTCTTCCATCGCCTGCGGGAAAAGTATGCGCCGAACGGCCTGATGCATTTTGGTCAGGGCAAGTGGTATCCCGGCGAGCAATTGCCGCGCTGGTCGTTGAACTGCTTCTGGCGCAAGGACGGCGAGCCGATCTGGAATTCGCCGGCGCTGTATGCCAACGAGCGACAGAATTACGGCGCGACTGCCGAACACGCCGAAAAATTTCTCAAGCGCGTTGCCGAACGCCTGGATATGTCCTCCGAGCATGTTTTCCCGGCTTTCGAGGACGTCTATTACTACATGTGGCGCGAACGCCGCCTGCCGGGCAACGTTGATCCCTTCGATTCGCGGGTCGATGATGCCCTGGAGCGCGAACGCCTGATGAAGGTGTTTACGCAGGGCATGACCCATACCGTCGGTCATGTCCTGCCGATCATGAAAAACGTCTACAAGCGTTGGCAGACCGGTCCGTGGTTCCTGCGTTCGGAGCGTTGCTACCTGTACCCCGGCGATTCGGCGATGGGTTACCGTCTGCCGATTGATTCGCAGCCCTGGACAGCCAAGAGCGATTATCCCTACGTCAATCCGCCGGATGCCGAAACGGCGACCGATCCGCTCGATAGCTATGCCGCCTTGCGTGGTCGGGTGAGCGGTTACGACGCCAGTAATGCCCGGATTCGTACCCAGTCGCGACTGGATAGCGCAGATGCCGGTGAAGGTGGTCCGGATGGCATGGGCGGCAAGGGGGGCAAGGGCCGTCCCTGGGAAAAGCCGACGGATACCCAACCCGGTTTCAAGGAGTCCGCCGCCTGGATCACCCGTCTGGCAATGTGTGCCGAACCGCGTGACGGCAAACTGTATATCTTCATGCCGCCGACCGAGGATCTCGACGATTATCTGGAAGTCGTTGCGGCGGTCGAAGCCACGGCCGAGGAAATGCAGTTGCCGGTGATCATGGAAGGTTATGAACCGCCTTCCGACCCGCGCCTGACGCATTTCCG
>JAVBXO010000099.1 GCA_030824535.1 Azonexus sp.
GCAGGCAATCAGTCCCGGATTATGCTTTCTGCAGGAGGTCGACCGCAGAACCGGCTATCGTTCGAAGCAAATGCTGGTGGTGCCGATTCTGGGTAATGAGAACGAACTGCTCGGCGTACTGCAGTTGATCAATAACAATCTGGATGCTCCTTTTTCCGCTTTCCTCAGGGAGGGGGCAGAGGAGTTGTCCAAGACGCTGGCGGTTGCCTTTGTGCAGCGGCGCAGCCAACAACTGCAACTGGTTAGTCGTTCCAAGTACGACAAGCTGATCAGCAGCGGGGTACTTGGCGCTGCGGACATGGAACAGGCAACCCTGCTTTCCCGGCAGCAGGAACGCGACCTGGAGGATGTGCTGGAGAAGGATTTCAAAATTACTCCCGCACGGATTGGCGAGGCCTTGGCGCAATATTTTTCCGTGCCTTACGAGCCATTCCGCCCGGACCGCATCAAACCTGTCGACTTGCTGCGCAATATCAAGCGCGAATACGCAGAACAAAATAACTGGCTGCCGCTGGAAGACGCTGTCGAAGGTCTGATCGTGATGACCACCGACCCCGAGCGACTGCGGACCTCCCGGGTGGCCAACAATATTTTCCCCAAAAGCAAGATCGCCTATCGGGTGAGTACCCAGCGCGAGTTTTTCGCAACGCTGGACCAGCTTTTCGGCGCTTCTGCCGATTCATCGTCGGTGGACGAGTTGTTGTCCGACCTGAGCGATGACGATGCTGGAGAAGTCGCCGACGAGGTTTCAGCTTCCTCTGATAACGAACTGGTCAGACTGGTCAATAAAATCATCTGTGAGGCCTACCAGCAGGGCGCTTCCGATATCCATATCGAGCCCCGCCCTGGCAAAGACAAGACGGCGATTCGTTTTCGCAAGGATGGCTCGCTGGTCAATTACATCGAAATTCCGGCAGCGTACCGCTCGGCGCTGATTGCCCGCCTGAAAATCATGTCCGAACTGGATATTTCCGAGAAACGCAAACCGCAGGACGGAAAGATCAAGTTCAAGAAATTTGGCCCGCTCGATATCGAGTTGCGGGTGGCGACGATTCCGACCGCAGGCGGGGTCGAGGATGTGGTGATGCGCATCCTGGCCGCCGGTGAGCCGATCAAGCTCGACTTGCTCGGCCTCTCGCCAGGTAATCACCAAAATCTGATCAAATGCATCGAAAAGCCTTATGGCCTGTTCTTCGTTTGTGGTCCGACGGGGTCGGGTAAGACGACGACCCTGCATTCGGTGCTCGGTTATCTGAATCGCCCGGATACCAAGATCTGGACCGCCGAGGATCCGGTGGAAATTACCCAGAAGGGATTGCGCCAGGTCCAGATCAACAAGAAGGCCGGCCTTGATTTTCCGACCATCATGCGCGCCTTTCTGCGGGCCGATCCGGACATCATCATGGTCGGCGAAATGCGCGACGCCGAGACCACCGGCATCGGTATCGAGGCTTCGTTGACCGGGCACCTGGTATTTGCCACGCTGCATACCAATTCGGCACCCGAGTCGGTCATTCGCTTGCTCGACATGGGCATGGATCCTTTCAACTTCGCTGATGCCCTGCTGGGCATTCTGGCGCAACGTCTGGGCAAGCGCCTGTGCAAGGCGTGCAAGCTCGCCTATCACCCCGAAGCGGAAGAAATTGATCGCTTGCTGCATGAGTATTGTGAAGAGCTGACGCATACCGACCACTGGCTGAATGACCCGGCGAAGGCGCTGGAAGAAATTCGTCAGGAATGGCTGGCGCGCTATCAACGCGACGGCCAATTCACGCTTTATCGCGCAGTCGGCTGTTCGGTCTGTAACGACACCGGTTACAAGGGGCGGGTTGGTTTGCACGAATTGATGGTGGGGAGTGACGAGGTCAAGCGCCTGATCCAGGAGAAGGCGCGCGTCGCCGAAATCCTTGCCGTTGCGCTCAATCAGGGGATGCGCACCCTGAAAATGGATGGTATCGAGAAAATCCTGCAAGGGATTACCGACATCAAGCAGGTGAGATCAGTCTGCATTAAATAGGAGGCGGCATGGAGCTGCTGGATGATTTTTTTCGTCGTTTTGAACAACTGAATGACATTGGTGCCGCGCTTTCAAGCGAGAGCAACCTGCCGCGCCTGCTGGACAAGATTCTGCTCGCTGCCAAGCAAATCACCCGCGCCGATGCCGGTACGCTCTATCTGGTGACGGACGATGGCAAGCGCCTGCGTTTCGAGATTGTCTGCAATGACACCCTGGGGATCGCCATCGGTGGCAGCAGCGGGCGTCCTGACCCCAAAATTTTTCGGGAACTGCCCCTGTATCTTGACGATGGGCTTCCCAATAACAACATGGTTGCTGCTTATGCGGCGCTGACCGGGAACACCGTCAACATCGCCGATGCCTATAGTGCGGCCGGCTTCGATTTTCACGGTACGCGCCGATTTGATGAGAGTACGGGCTACCGCTCCAGTTCTTTCCTGACCGTGCCGATGAAAAATCACGAAGGCGAAATTATCGGTGTCCTGCAGTTGATCAATGCCCAAAGTGATGATAGCCAGACGGTCATCGAGTTTTCCCAATCTGCCCAACGCTTCGCCGAGTCACTGGCTTCCCAGGCGGCAATAGCGCTGACCAATCGCCAGCTAATCCATCAGCTCGAAGAACTGTTCGAAGCCTTCATCAAGCTGATCAATCTGGCGATTGACGAAAAATCGCCCTACACCGGCGGGCATTGTCAGCGGGTTCCGGCCTTGACCATGATGCTGGCTGATGCCGTCGATGCCGCAACCCAAGGGCCGCTGGCCGATTTCAAATTGACCGACAAGGACCGTTACGAACTCCAGATTGCCGCCCTGATGCATGATTGCGGCAAGGTCACGACGCCGGTGCACGTGGTCGACAAGGCGACCAAGCTGCAAACCATTTTTGACCGCATTCACCTGATCGACACGCGCTTCGAGGTCTTGCTGCGCGAAGCCGAGGCCACTATGTGGCGCAGTATCGTCGAGGGTAAGCCTGAGGCGGAAGCGCGCCAGGCGTTTGATGAATTTTGCCGGCAAATCGAGGTCGACCGCGAAACCCTGCGACGCAGCAATGTCGGTGGCGAGCGCATGAGCGATGACGATCTGGCGGCCGTCCAGGGAATTGCCACGCGTTACCGTTATCGCGATGCGTCTGGGCATGAGCAAGCCTTCCTCAGTAGCGATGAACTGGAAAACCTGAGCATCCGCGCCGGTACGCTGACCGGCCCGGAGCGCGAAATAATCAATCACCATATTGTTGCAACCATCCGGATGCTGGAGCAACTTCCCTGGCCAAAACATCTGCAGAAGGTTCCCGAATATGCTGGCGGGCATCATGAGCGGATGGATGGCAAGGGCTATCCGAAGGGGCTCAAGCGCGAGCAGATGAGCTGGCAGGCGCGAATGATGGGGATTGCCGATATTTTCGAGGCCTTGACGGCCAAGGACAGGCCCTACAAGGAAGGGATGAAGCTGTCGCAGGCCCTGGCGATCATGGATCGCTTCAAGGAGAATGGCCACATCGATCCGGACCTCTACGAGATTTTTGTCAACGGTGGTGTTTGCCAGCGCTATGCTGAGGCTTTTCTGGCAGCAGAGCAAATTGATGTTTTTTCTTGGCGGACCTAGGCTATATAACTGGAAAATTTGGCCTGATCTTCCAAAAAAAGTAAAACCCCCGAAAATCGGGGGTTTGTTTGCATCCCGAGATCTCTGGCGAGATCTCTTATTGCCATACCGGGATTAGTTGCCCGTACACTTGATGCCACGGCCCGGGGTCAGGTTGGCACAACCAGTACCAGTGATTACCCAGTTCATCGCGCCACCACCAGCAACAGTGGAGCTCGGGTCGAAGTTCAGAGTAAGCTTGCTGGTGCCATCGGTGCCGGTGGCACTGGTGGTCACGTCAATGATACCGGTAGCGGTGGTCAGAGACTCGACATAGTTCACGGTGCCGGCGGCGGTGATGTTGGCAGGAATGCCGTTGGTGGCACCGTCGCAGCCGGTGAGGGTGCCAAGATCCTGATAGCACATGGCGACAGCGGTCTTCCAGGCGCTGACGCCGGAAGCAGCACCGGCAACCTTGGTGCGCTGCTGATAGTCACCGTATTGCGGAATGGCCACGGCAGCCAGGATACCGATAATCGCCACGACGATCATCAGTTCGATCAGGGTAAAACCTTGTTGAACGCGCTTCATATGAATCTCCTTGTAAAATTTAAGGCGGGATAAGCCGCTGCAGATTCTAATACAGTTTTCATGCCAGCTCACTGTGCTTTGCACATGGTTCAAAATTCGTGGATTCATCCAGAAAAATCATATGGTTATAGAAATTAAGGCAAGGGAGTAAATTTTAGATTGGCCGTGACTGACGTATTTTGTCACTTGGGGTTGGCAAAAAAAGGCAGTGCAGGCTATCGGTCAGCTAACAAAGAACTTGATTAGCAACGAATATCAGCTAGCCGAATTGCTCGCAGGTTTTGAGGTGTGCAATTCACTGCAGCGACCCGCAGGCGGGCATGCAATGTATTGAGGTTAAAGCGGTGATTGGTAACTACTCAGGTAGCCGCGCCGAAGCAGCCCTCGAACTCAAGCGAAGCGAGGCTGAGGGACGTTACCGTCAAAAACTTGGGCAAGGGCAGAATAGAGATTGGCTCCCTGCTTGTGCAAGGTGGCCAAGTAGGAGCGGATCGTGCAGAAGGTCTCCAGGCCGGGGATGGTGCGAAAGCCACCGGAGATTTTCTGCTTTACCTTCGGCATCCGCACGGCTTGCTCTGCCACATTGTTGGAGAAGGGAACCCCAGGGTCCGTGGCGAAGCGCCAGACATCGTCAGCATAAATGCGCAGACGATCAATCAGATTGAGCGCTTTGGATTGCTTGGTTCCACCACGCTTGCCCGAACGGGGAGCACGGGGATTGTGGGTCTCGCCGTCATCGAGGATCGCGTTGTATCCGGTTCGGTAGAAAGCAATACGTTCAGAAGTCAGTGGGCCGCCTGCTTCATCGACCTCCTGATAAGCGGCAAGCAGGTGCTCGATCAGCTCACCCGCCCAAGCTTGCTTCATTTCCTCAAAAACGTAGGTCAATTCCCGTAAATGATGGGCGTTGCACAGGGCATGGAGGCAATCCAGATCTCGGTAGGGTCTCCAGCCATCATGCACCAGGGTGCCCGTGAATTCGCCGTGAATACCGAAGGCATCGAAGGCTTTCTTTCCCCGGTGCTGATGACAGCCCATCCAGGTCAGAAACGGTGTGGCTAGAACGTGCAGCCATTGCAGGCTTCGTTTCACCCTCATGCCCGTTTCGTCGGCATGGGCTACCGGCGAATCTTGAATTGCCTCTCCTATCGCCTGCACCGTCGGCGCCAGCCGCTCCCTGGCTTCCGCATGGATCGCCAGTACGCTTGCCTCCGAAATAGGCAGTCCAAATAAATCCCCAATCAGCGATCCGGTGCGGGCTAGCGGCTGCATGTGATGATGGGTCAAATGCACCACCGCAGCCTTCACGCCCGGTCCGTACTGCACGGGCGCCGATACGGCGCCAGGAAATACGCCACGATGCCTCTTGCCACAGGGGCAACGCACTTGCAGCACCCGATGCTCAGTCACCACATGCTTGAGCTTTGGGAGATCAAACACCTGCCGCTTTTCAGCCAACTCACCTTTTGCCAATACCGCACCACAGGCATCACAGATTTCCGGTGCTTCGTGCATTTCAATGTAATCAGGCTCAACAACTTGCTTGAGTGTCTGACCAGAATGCCCTTTCTGACCACCGTTCGGCTTCCCTGTCGCCTTACGTAATGACTTGGGCTGAGGGCGGCTCAGCCCATCAGGTGACGGTGGCTTGCTTGAATTCTGACTGTTCTTTGCCAGTCGCCCTTCCAACTCCGCAACCTTCGCCGACAAGGCTTCCACTTGTTGCGCCAATGACTGAACGTGAGCAAACAACGCTCGGATCAAATCATCCTTCTCGGAGGGACTCAGTCGCTCAAGTTCGGGAAGTTCAAGCATCTATCGACTCTAACACTACTCAAGCATGGACCTGAGTAGTTACGAATTCCGTGATTAATTCGACGCTTGTGCAGTGGCGGCGAAGGGCGCCGACGTTTGCTGATCAGTCAAAAATTACGCAACATCAGCCGCTTGCCCTGGCGTGAGCCGTCGGGGATTTCCTGGAAGCCGAAGCTGCGGAAGCGGCGTGGTTTGCCGCTTGAGACCAGAATCCGGCCTGATGGGAAACTGGCTTCCAGCCAGTCGAGGCGGGCTTTGACCAGAGCCCGGCCGATGCCTTCACCACGGCGTTCCGGGGTGACGGCCGAGAGGTAGAGCAGATGGGTGTCGGAAGCCCAGTCGGCGGCCTTGACGCCGGCGACGCCGAGCACTTGTTCGTTTTCAATGGCGACGAAAAATTGCCGATAAAAAATCCCGCTGCCGCCGCCCAGTTCGTGGCGGATACGCTCGCTGGAATAGCGTTCGGGGTCGGCGAAGGCGCTGCCGAGCAGCGCCACGCAATCGGCGATGAGGGCAGGTGGGAGTTGTTCGACGGGGATGATTTGTAAACCGGACATGCAGGCGGCGATCTGGCGAAGGATGATTTCCCTAGGCTGCCGCCGGCAGGTTACAGCGCCATGAAGGACTGGCTTAGCGGGACTTCATTGCTGCCTGAACAAGCTGCGTTTGCAGGCTCAGGCGCCGGGCTTGTTCTCGCGACTGAACTTTTTCCACAGCCAGTTTGCTTCTTCGCGGCCAGTCAGCACGTAGCTCAGTTCATTGGCGTTTTTGAGAGCCAGTTCGAGACGCTGGCGGTCGCTCTGACGGCTGGCAATCAGCAAATGGTCACCGGCGCGCAGGGGAAGCTCGGGTTCGGGCAGCGTCAGGCATTCGCCATCGCGATCAATCATCAGGACGACCAGATCAAGCTGGCGGTCTGATTCACCAGGGTCGCGGAGGATCTGCCCAAGTTTGAAGCCGTCGCCGTGCATCAGCGCGTGGCGGGCAGCCGGGGCGGCGGAGATGTTCAGGCGGATTTCCCAGACGCCGGGCGTCAGGCCGTCGTTGAGCCCTTGCAGTCGTTCGACCAGGCGGCGGCTCCAGCCTTCGTCGCGGCGGCGGACCTGTTCAAGGAAACGGGCAAGCAGCGGGGCGTTGAGCAGGGCGATGCTTTCCTGGGCGACGATGCGACTTGGCACCATCCTGAAATCAGCGTCGTAAGCGGCGAACAGCGCGGCATTGGCGTGGTGGTTCTGGCGCGTGACGACGAACAGTTCGGGCTTGAGTTCGCGGGCCGTCACGGCAATCGACAGGTTGTTGACGTCGTCATCGCTGCCGGCAATGATGCCGACCGAATTGGCGATGCCAGCAGCGATCAGCGTGTCGGCTTCGGTGCCCAGGCCGGCGATGCTGGCGACGCCGCTGATCGGGTGGGGGTCGATGACGGTCAGCGTGATGCCGGTAGGCTGCAGGTGCTCGGCCAGGGCATGGCCGAAATGGCCGTAGCCGCACAGTATCCAGTGGCCGCGCGGCGGCCGGTGCGGTTCGGGAATGCTGGTTTCGGGCAGACTGGTCAGCAGTTCGATCAGGCGGAAACGTTCGGGCGCGGCGACGGCCAGCGCCAGGTGCTCGGCGAAGCGTTCATAGGGGCTGATGATGTGATCGGTGCCAAAGGAGGCCATATTGGCGGTCACGGCAGGGGTGCGGGCGCGGGCGATGACCGGAACGTCAGGGTTGAGCAGGCGCACGGCAATGGCGATGGCGAGGTTGGCGTTCTCGTCATTGGTGACGGCCAGCACGCCACGGCACTTGTTGTGTTTCAAGCCGGCAATGAGCAAGGTTTCCGGCAGGCGGGCATCGGCGGCGAGGGCCGGGGTATCGGTCTTGAAGTCCTGCAGATCAAGTTCCTCGACGCGTAATTCATCCTTTTCCAGCACGACGAAAGCCTGGTTGTTGCGGTCAAAGGCATGGGCGATCAGGCTGCCGGTCTCGCCGCAGCCGCAGATCAGGTAGAAAGGCTCTTTCAGGCGACGGACGCGGCGGGCGAAGCGGTTGAGCGTCAGGGTGTTCTGGAAGCCTTTGTCCTGTAGCAGCGCAATCAAGGTCACCACCGAATACGACCAGCCGACGACGGTCAGGTAGATGCAGACGGTGACCCACAGCCGCTGGGCATCGGAAAAGGCATTGGGGATTTCGCCAAAGCCGATGGTCGTCGCGGTGTAGCTGACGAAGTAAAAGGCGTGGAAAAAGGACAGCGGCGGCGCCGCGTGGCCTTCGGCGTCGATGCCGGGTACCAGCGTCAGGCCGATCACGGCAAGCGCGTAAATGACGATCAGCGCAATGATCGGCGCCCGCATCCGGCGCAGGATCAGGAAAAAACTGTTGTTGAGCATGCTGGCTCCCGCCTCAGCGGCGCAGCATCACGGTTTCAGCGATCAGGATGATGACCGAGACAATGTTGGCAAACAGCGCGCCGCCAGACAGGGAAACGACGCTGGAGGTGATGTGCACGGTCATGCCGCTGCCGGTGATGTGCTCGGCGACGCCCCAGGTGATGGCGGCGGCGACCAGTTGCAGGTCGGCGACCAGACTGGTCGAGAGATGAATGGCGCCGATCTGGGTGCGGTCGCCGAATTTCAGCGCCGTGGCGATCAGGCTGACGACCAGCGCTGCCGCCAGTTCGTAAATATTGTGCAGCTCGGGGCGCCCGATGTCGCCGATGAAAAAGCCGAAATTGAGCGTTGCAGCCAGGACAATGAAAAAACCGAAGATGACTTTTTCGAGATTCATTTTTACCTCCTGGCGGCGGTCGACCGCAGATTTTTAGCGATTTTCGACGGGGCTGCTGCCGGGCGTGGTTTTCAGCGGGCCGCGTACCTGATCGTCGAGACGCTTGACTTCGCTGTCGTTAACGATTTCGAGCAGATTGACCACCTTGATCACGCCGGCCGTGGTTCGTGCAACCTGCACGGCGACCTTGGCTTCGCGTTCGGTGACAATGCCCATCAGGTGGGTGATCGCCCGTTCGGTGACGACCTTGATGTGATTGGCGGAAATCTGTTGCGAATCAACCAGGCGGGCTTTGACCTTGGAGTCGATGTAGGAATCGGTGCTGCGGCTGCCGAGCGAAGACGCCGCGCCGATACCGAGTTCGTTGTACACCTCGCGCACGCCATCCATCTTGCGCACAGCGGCTTCGATGGCGCTCTTCGCGGCTTCGTCCGGTACTTCGCCGGTGATCAGCAGACGGCGGTTATACGAGGTGAAATTGACGTGGGCCAGGGCCTTGTACTGCTCGGGGATTTGTTGGCTGGCTTTCCACTCCGTGCTTTCGTCGTCGGTCTGGGTGCCGGTGCTGCGCCGGTCGTACATCGACATCACGCCGACCGCGCCGCCAGCGACGATGGCCGGGAAACAGCCCTGCAGCATCGGCAGGGCGACGATCAGGGTGGCGGCGGCAAGGCCGAGGCGGGACTTTTGCATCATTCGACTCCGAGTAGCAGCGCGTCTATGCCGTCGCACAGACAGTGGATGACCAGCAGGTGGGTTTCCTGGATGCGGGCAGTCCGTTCGGCCGGCACGCAGAGATGAATATCGTCGTCGCGCAGGATTTCGCCAATATGCCCGCCGCCCTTGCCGGTCAGGGCAATGACATGCATTTCCTGTTCGTGGGCGGCCTTGATCGCTTCGATGACATTGTTCGAATTGCCGGACGTCGAGATCGCCAGCAGCACGTCGCCGGCATGGCCGAGGCCGCGCACCTGGCGGGAAAAGATCTGGTCGAAGGAGTAATCGTTGGCGACGGCGGTGATGATCGAGCTGTCGGTGGTCAGCGCCAGCGCCGCGAGTTCCTGGCGTTCGGCTTCAAAGCGGCCGATCAGTTCGGCGGCAAAGTGCTGGGCATCGCCGGCGGAGCCGCCATTGCCGCAGGCGAGGATCTTGCAGCCGCCGAGCAGGCAGTTGGTCATGGTTTCGATGGCGGCGGCAATCGGCGCAGCCATCAATTCGACGGCCTCCATCTTGGTCTGGGCGCTATCCTCGAAATGCTTGGCAACGCGGGCTATCAAATCCATATCGTTCAAGGGCTTGGGGCTGGGAATCCGGCATTCTACATCACAGCACGAGCAAGACCTCGAACTCGACCCGTTGCCACGGGTCCGGGTCGTCCTTCAGGCGGGAAATCCGCGCGACAAAAGGCTCGCCGGCGTCCATTGCAGCGGCCACCGCGCGATTGTGGCTGCGCGGCACGTAACCGATCTGACGCCCGCGCCAGTCGACACGGATGGCGTTGCGGTCATGGAGGTTGTCCGGTTCGCGGACCAGCGTCAGGGTGTCGCCGACCAGCATCTGGCTGCGGACTTCACCCAAGGCATGAAACTGGCTGCCGGCCAGCGGCGAGCTTTGCACCAGGATGCGTACGCCCTCGGCTGAGGCCGCCGTCAGCCAGAACAGCAGGCTAATCGTCAGCAGCAAACGCATTTTTGATCCACTCCAGTTGATCGCCGTCGATCAGCACGCAATCGAAACGGCAGTCGCCGGCCGCATGCGCGGCGAGGTAATGACAGGCCGCCAGCACGATGCGCCGGCGCTTGCTGGCGGTGATGCTGGCCGCCGCACCGCCAAATTCGCCGTAACTGCGCTGGCGGACCTCAATGAAGACCAGTACCTTGCCATCGCGGCAGATCAGGTCGATTTCACCGCCGCGAATACGAAAATTGCGGTCAACCAGCCGTAGACCGCAATTTTCAAGATAACGCGCGGCGCGTCCTTCAGCTTCGCGCCCGCGCGCCGTGGTGGTATCGTTAGTTTTTGTACGCATCGAAAAATAAAATGACAGAAGAATTATCGGCATTGTATGTCGTCCCGACGCCGCTGGGAAATCTCGCCGATCTGACGCGCCGCGCCGAAGAAGTCCTGCGCAGCGTCAAGTGGATTGCCGCCGAGGACACCCGCCACAGCGGGCCGCTGTTGAAGCAACTCGGCTCGCAGGCGCGGACTTTGCCCGCGCACCAGCACAACGAACACGAAGCCGCCGCGCGGATCATCGAAAAGCTGCAGTCTGGCGAATCGGTGGCGCTGATTTCCGACGCCGGCACGCCCGGCATCTCCGATCCCGGTGCGCGCGTCGTGGCCGCCGTACGCGCTGCCGGCGGCCGGGTCGTGCCGCTGCCCGGCCCTTGCGCCGCGACCACGGCCTTGTCGGCGTCCGGCTTGCTCGACGAACATTTCCTGTTCTACGGCTTCCTGCCGAGCAAGGGTGGGCAACGGCGGCAGGCACTGACTGACTTGCTCGACTATCCCTGCGCGCTGGTCTTTTACGAAGCGCCGCATCGCGTGCTTGAAACGGTTGCCGACATGGCCACAGTGTTCGGCGAACGCACGCTGGTCATCGCCCGCGAACTGACCAAACTCTTTGAAACCGTGCATTCCTGCCCCTTGAGCGTCGGCCTCGAATGGCTCAAGGCCGACCCCAATCGCCAGCGCGGCGAATTCGTGCTACTGCTCTCCGGCGCCCCCAAGGATGCCGACGATGGTGAGGGCGAGCGGGTGCTCAAACTCTTGCTGGATGATGGCCTGCCGGTAAAACAGGCGGCCAGGCTGGCGTCGACGATTACCGGTGTGGCCAAGAACGCGCTTTATGAGCGGGCGCTGGCTTTGCGCCAATAATGGCTCTGGTGGCTAAGGACAACTCCTGACAAATCACCTGTCTTTCCCGGGCTGCGCTATGCTCCTGTAAAGGCTTTTCGGGAGGGGCCTGATAATGAGCTGCCGACAAAAGAACACTGGCCATTTGACACTTCTGGAGCGGCCGGTGCTGTGGGAAACCTTGGTGGATGTCTTCATGCTACCGACGCTGCTGGCGGTGGCCGTCTGGTTTTCGGCCAGAGTGGGCTATCTGCTGGCCCACACCCTGGCAGAAGTTTTTTCGATTGTCGTGGCCATGACTGCCCTGGTCGTCGCCACCACCGCACGGCAATTCACGCGTAATCATTTCGTGATTTTTGTCGCCGTGGCCATCGGCTGGTGTGCCGGCCTCGACATCATTCACACGGTGGTTTTCAAGGGTATGCAATTGCTGCCCTCGGATAGTGCCAATCCGCCCACGCAGTTGTGGATTGCGGCGCGTTTCATACAGGCGGTAGCCATGGTTGTGGCGCCCTTGATGCTCAGCCGGCAACTGAAGGTTTTCTGGCTGCATCTGATTTTCGGCGTAGTCAGTATTGCGGCTGTGCTGGCTATTGCCAGCGGTCATTTCCCCGATGCCTTTATCGACGGTCAGGGTCTGACGCCGTTCAAGATCCATACCGAATACCTGATCATCACGCTATTCGCTATTTCCCTGTTACTGCTCTGGCAGCGTCGCCATCTGACCACGCCGCGCCTGCTCTGGGGAATCACCGCTTCGCTGCTGGTGATGATGGCGTCCGAGTTCGCTTTTACACGCTATGCCAGCGTTTATGCCCAGGCCAATCTGGTCGGTCACATCCTGAAAGTCTATGCCTACTGGTTTGTTTATCTGGCATTGGTGCAAACCACGCTCAGGGAGCCCTTCAGCATGTTGGCACGGGCGGCCAGTACCTACGATGCCGTGCCCGATCCGACACTGGTGGTCAGTGCCGATGGCACCATCCTCCAGGCCAATCGCGCGGCGGCACAGCAACTCGGGCGACCGGTCGAGGAACTGGTCGGGGGCTCTTCGCATGCGCTTTTCCACCCGCAGGAAGTGCCTGTCGCCTTGTGCCCGGTGTGCACGAAACTGTCGCAACCAGGGGCCCATTTCCTGCAGGTGCTCGAATTGCCGGGTTTCCGGTTCGTCGAGTGCAGCGTTGCCCCCTATGTTGAAGACGAGGGCGAGGCCTACGTTCAGGTGCTGCGCGATGTGACCGAGCAGCACGCTAGTGAGGAGCGTTTTCGCAAGCTCTTCGAGGACACCCACCAGGCCGTGACGCTGGCTGTCAATGGTCACTTCGTGGCGGCCAACCGCGCGGCGCTGGGCATGCTCGGGATGACGCAGCTGGAGCAACTGCTCGGCCGGACGCCGCCGCAGATATCGCCCGAGCGCCAGCCGGATGGCCGACGGTCGGTGGAAAAAGTCGAGGAAGTCATCGCCACGGCCTTTGCGCAGGGAGGAAACGAATTCGAATGGGAGCATCTGCGCGTCGATGGCAGTTCTTTCATCGCCCGGGTCTTGGTGACGCCGATCCGCATGGGCGGCAAGGATGTACTGCATGTGGTGTGGAGTGACATCACCGAGCAGAAAAAGACTGAGAGCGAACTGCACGACTATCGCCTGCTACTCGAACAGCGGGTGCAGGAGCGGACGGCCGAGCTTGAGTCACTGGCGCTGCGTCTGGGGCAGAGCAATGCGCAGCAGCAGGCAGTTTTCGATGCGGCAGCGGTGGGCATACTGCTGACCAGGGACCGGGTCATCACCCATTGCAACCGGACTCTGGAACGCATGTTCGGCTATGAGGCGAACGAGTTGCTGGGGGGCTCCACGGCGATTCTCTACCCTGACAACGAGACCTTTCTGCAGATCGGCGTCTTGCTCAAGGAGCTTTTTAGTAGCGATCAGGTGTTTTCCCGCGAGCTGGAAATGCCGCGCAAGGATGGTTCCCTTTTTCTCGCCCGCCTGAGCATCCAGGCGATTGATCGCAGTGATCCGGACAAGGGGGTGGCCGGCACGATTGCTGACATTAGCGCCGAGCGCGCCGCCGAAGATGCCTTGCGTCGTTCTCATGACCATATCGCGGCAATTTTTGATTCCGCCAATACGGGCATTCTGATGATCCGTAACCGTCGCATCGAAGAATGCAACAAACGCCTGGAAACGATGACGGGCTATACCAGAAGCGAGCTGATGGGAAGCGAGACTCGCCTGTTATACCTTGACGAAGCAGCCTGGATGGAAGGCGGGAAAGAAATCTATGGCTGCCTTGCCAGGGGCGAGCATTACGCCAGAGAGCAACAGGTTCGCCGCAAGGACGGTAGTGTTTTCTGGGCGCGCCTGTCGGCCGGGGCCATCGATCCGGATGATTTGAGCAAGGGGGCAGTCGGCATGCTTGAGGATGCGACTGCCGAACATGTCGCTACTGAAGCATTGAACAAGGCCAGTGAAGAACAGCAGGCGGTGTTCAACGCGGCCACCGTGGGTATTGTTCTTACCCGCGAGCGCCTCATCCAGCGCTGCAACCGCACCATGGAGCTGCTGTTCGGCTATGAGTTGAACGAATTGATCGGCAAAACGACGCGTGTGCTTTACACCGATGACCTGGTTTACGCCGAAGTCGGGCGTCTTCAGGTTGCTGCGCTAGGCGGTCAGGGCTATTACCGGGAAGAGCGCGAGCTGGTGCGCAAGGATGGCAGCCGTTTCTGGTGCCGCAAGATGGTTCGGGCAATCGACCGTGACGACCTGGGCAAGGGATTTGCCAGCACCTTCGAGGACATCACCATCGAACGCGCAGCTATGGAAGAAATGAGCCGGGCACGGCGAATGGCCGAGGATCTGGTGAAAACCAAGGCGGACTTTCTGGCCAATATGAGTCATGAAATCCGGACGCCGATGAATTCGGTAATCGGCATGACCTATCTGGCGCTCAAGGCCGATCCGTCGCCCAAAATCAGTGACTACTTGCGCAAGATCCAGTCCTCGAGCCAGCATTTACTGGGGGTGATCAACGATATTCTTGATTTCAGCAAGCTCGAAGCCGACAAGATGCTGATCGAGCACGCCAGCTTCGATCTGGAGAAAGTGCTGGAAAACATCACCAGTCTCGTCGCCGAGTCGGTTAGCAGCAAGGGACTGGAGCTACTCATCGATGTTGCAGCCGAGGTGCAGCGGCAATTGGTCGGCGATTCGCTGCGTATCGAGCAGGTCTTGATCAACCTCGCCAACAATGCCGTCAAGTTTACCGAGCACGGCAGTATCACCATTCGTGTTAGCGCAAAGCCCCAGGAGGCAAACGAGGTCGAACTGTATTTTGCGGTTCAGGATACCGGGATTGGTATTGGCGAAGCGGAGCGGGCGCTGCTGTTCCAGAGTTTCCAGCAGGCCGACACCTCGACGACGCGCAAATACGGGGGGAGTGGCCTGGGCTTGGCCATTTCCAAACGCCTGGTCGAGTTGATGGGGGGCAAGATCGGCGTTGAGAGCGCGCCGGGCGCCGGCTCGACATTCTGGTTCACGGTTCGGCTGGAAATCGGCCAGGAAGGTGTCAGCTATCCTCGCCTGCATGCCAGTCTGCAAGGCCTGAAGGCCCTGGTTGTTGACGACAACGAACAGGCGCGCCAGGTCATCGTCGAAATGCTGCGTGGCATGGGACTGGAGGCGATGGCGGTGGCGAGTGGTGAAAGTGCCATTGCCGAAATCGAGCTGGCCGATAGTGCTGGCGTGCAGTATGACCTGGTCTTGCTCGACTGGAAGATGCCGGGCATGAACGGGGTTGAGGTGGCCCGCGAGCTTCTCCGGCGACCATTGCAAAAACAGCCCATCATCCTGATGGTGACGGCTTTTGATCGTGATGAGCTTTTGTCAGCAGCGGCCCAGATGGGCATTCGTGAAGTGCTGGTCAAGCCCTTGACGCCGTCGTCCCTGTTCAATGGCTTGTTGCGCCATGTCGGGGCTGCCGACGAGTGCGCGGTGAGCGCCGCCGCAGAAACCGAGCCGCTTGATGAAATCGGCGAACTGGTCGGTGCCCGTGCCTTGCTCGTTGAGGATAACGAACTCAACCAGGAAGTTGCGCGGGAGTTTCTCAAAGCATTTGGTCTGGTGGTCGATATTGCCGAAGATGGTCTGGCTGGGGTGCAGAAACTGCGGGAACACCGCTACGACGTGGTCCTGATGGACATGCAGATGCCGGTCATGGACGGCTTGAGCGCGACGCGGGAAATTCGCCGGATGCCGCAGTTTGCCGAACTGCCGATCATCGCCATGACGGCCAATGCCATGGCCGGTGACTGCGAGCGCTGCCTGGCTGCCGGGATGAATGATCATATTGCCAAGCCCATCGCGCCTGGCGAACTGGTCGCCAAGTTGCGTCACTGGGTGCATCGCCCGGTTGCGGTGGCTGTACCTACCGCCCTGCCGGCGCCGGCTGTGCCGCTAGCGCAAACCGGGCCCTACCAGGGGCGGCTCGAGGATCTTCCCGGTATCGATATTGCCTTGGGCCTGAGTCATGTTGCCGGCCGTGAAGCGCTCTACCGCAAGGTGCTGAGGAAATTCGTCGACACTCAGGGCGGGGCGCCGCTGGCGCTGGCCGGGGCCATCGCCGGTGCACGCTGGGAAGAGGCCGAGCGGCTGGCGCATACGCTCAAGGGCGTGGCGGCGCAGATTGGTGCTGGCGCCCTGCGTGAACTCGCTGAACAACTGGAAATGGCCATTCGCGCCCGCCGGGATCTGGCAGAGCTGGAAAACTTGCGGCAGGCGCTTGCCCGCCCGTTGGCGCTGCTGGTCGCTGCGCTATCCGGGGCGGCATGAGCTGATGGGGCAGCGCTAGCCAGCGCCGCGCGGGAAATGGGCTGGTGCCGACAAGCCCGTTCTTGCCGACATTTTTAGCCTGATAAAATCGGAGAGTTATTTACCGGAATTCGATCCATGCAAATCACCATCACCCGCCCCGACGACTGGCATCTTCATCTGCGCGACGGCGAAGCGCTGGCCTCCGTGCTGCCGCATACCGCCCGCCAATTTGGCCGGGCCATCGTCATGCCCAATCTCAAGCCGCCGGTGACCACCGTCGAGCAGGCAGCTGCTTACCGTGAGCGCATCCTCGCTGCCGTGCCGGCGGGTATGAATTTCGAACCGCTGATGACGCTGTACCTGACCGACAACACCCCGGCCAGCGAAATCGCCAAGGCCGCCGCTTCTGGCTTCGTCAAGGCCGTGAAGCTTTACCCGGCTGGCGCGACGACCAATTCCGACGCCGGGCTGACGGCCATCGAAAAAGCCTACGACACGCTTGCCGAAATGCAGCGCGTTGGCCTGCCGCTGCTGGTGCATGGCGAATCTACCGATCCGAAGATCGACCTCTTCGACCGCGAAAAGGTTTTCATCGACACCGTGCTGCTGCCGCTGACGCAACGTTTCCCGCAGCTCAAGGTGGTCATGGAGCACATCACGACCCAGGATGCGGCGGAATTCGTTGCTGGCTCTTCGGCCAATGTTGCGGCGACGATTACCGCCCACCATCTGCTGTACAACCGTAATGCCATTTTCCAGGGAGGTGTGCGGCCGCACTGGTACTGCCTGCCGGTGCTGAAGCGCGAAACGCATCGCGAGGCGCTGGTCGCGGCGGCGGTGTCCGGCAACGCGAAATTCTTCCTCGGCACCGATTCGGCGCCGCACGCGAAGATGACCAAGGAGGCGGCCTGCGGTTGCGCGGGGTGTTACACCGCCTACGCGGCTATCGAGCTGTATGCCGAGGCGTTTGAAGCCGTCGGTGCGCTCGACAAGCTGGAGGGGTTTGCCAGCTTCCACGGGCCGGACTGGTATGGGCTGCCGCGTAATGGCGATACGGTGACGCTGGTGAAGGAGGATTGGGTGGTGCCTTCTTCTTACCCCTATCTGGCGACGGATGACATCGTGCCGTTGCGGGCTGGGGAGACTTTGGGCTGGAAGATGGTTTGATGGTTGGGCGGGAGTGTGCGGTTCGCGGGCATTGAGGCTGGTCTGACCGCTGCTTTCCGCCTTGCGGGCGGGCGTACTTTTTCTTGTCTCGCCAAGAAAAAGTAGCCAAAAAGAAGGCGACCCCAGCCTGCGCGGTTGGCCGCGCCAACTTCTCTGCGCTACTCGAAGTTGGCGGGGGCTGCGGAACTCGGGCCTGCGGCCCTCAAACAGTCCTCGCCCTTTTTCCGCCAA
>JAVBXO010000377.1 GCA_030824535.1 Azonexus sp.
CGTATCGCCCAGCACAACATCGACCACGTGACGATCACCATCAACTGTGTCGATCCGGAAGTCGGTGCCAAGATCTACCCGTGGATTTTCTGGGAGAACAAACGCATCTTCGGCGTCGAAGGCGCGCGCATCCTGATCGAGCAGCAGCAGAAGGGTCTGCAGATGCTGACCGACCGCGGCATCCTGGTGAAAGTCAATTCGGTGCTGATCCCTGGCGTCAATGACGAACATCTGAAGGAAGTCTCGAAGATCGTCAAGGCCAAGGGCGCTTTCCTGCACAACGTCATGCCGCTGATTGCCGAGCCTGAGCACGGTACCTACTACGGCATCATGGAACAGCCGGAACCGACCCCGGAAATGTTGCAGGATCTGCAGGATGCCTGCGCCGGCGACATGGCGATGATGCGCCACTGCCGCCAGTGCCGTGCCGATGCCGTCGGCCTGCTTGGCGAAGATCGGGGCGACGAGTTCACCATGGACAAGATCGACGTCATGGAGGTTGATTACGAAGCCGCCATGGTCCGCCGCAAGGTGGTGCACGACGAGATCATCGAGAAGCTCGATGCCAAGCGCGGCATCGTCAAGCCGAAGGCTGAAGGCATTCCGGAAGGTTCGCGGCCGGTGCTGATGGCGGTGGCCGGCAAGAACGGCATCGTCGCCGAGCATTTCGGTCACGCCAAGGAATTCCTGATTTACGAAGCTTCGCCGGCCGGTGTGCGCTTCATCAGTCATCGCAAGACCGAGTTGTACTGCGGCGGCATGGATGCCTGCGGCGATGGTGATGTCGCCGAGGCTGGCGCCACCGAGTCGCTGCTGGATCGCAACATCCGCGTGCTCGAAGGCTGCGAGGTCGTGCTCTGTTCCAAGGTCGGTTACGAACCCTGGGCCAAGCTGGAAGCCGCCGGCATCGCGCCGAACGGCGAACACGCGATGGAGCCGATCGAGGAAGCGGTGATGGCGGTGTACAAGGAAATCGCGGCGACCGGCAAATTGCTTCCTGCGGTCGACAGCAAAAAGGTGGCGTAAATGGCACTCCAGATAACCGAATCCTGCGTCAATTGCTGGGCCTGCGTCGATGTCTGCCCGAACGACGCGATCTTTCAGGACAGCCCGCATTTCCTGATCGACGACGGCAAATGCACCGAGTGCCTGGGTGATCACAGCGTGCCGCAATGCGCTGCGATCTGCCCGATTGAAATGGCCATCGTCAATGAATTGGGCGAGTTCCTGAACCCGCCCGGTTCGCTGACCGGCATCCCCATCGAAAAGCTGAAGGAATTCGGCTTGTGGCGGGAAGCGGCGTGATGCTCAAGCAGCTATCGTCATTCCCGCGCAAGCGGGAATCCATCGTTGCCAAAAACCCCTGGATTCCCGCCTACGCGGGAATGACAGCCACTGGAACATACTAATGGCCACCGTTACTTTTTTTGAAAAACCCGGTTGCAAGGGCAATCTGCGTCAGAAGACGCTGCTCGCCGCGGCCGGTCACACCGTGCAGGCGAAAAACCTTAAAACCGAGGCGTGGACCGCAGAAAGGCTGCTCGCCTTCCTCAGCACGCTGCCGGTCGCTGACTGGTTCAATCGCGCTGCCCCGGCGATCAAGGCCGGCGAGATCGTTCCCGAACAACTCAGCGCTGAAGCGGCGCTCGGCCTGTTGCTGGAAAACCCGCTGCTGGTTCGCCGGCCGCTGATGGAAGTCGGCGAGGAGCGCATGGTCGGTTTCGACATTCCTGCGGTCGACGCCTGGCTGGGGCTGAAAAACGTCGAACTGCCTGAGGGCAACATCGAGGCTTGCGTGCATGGCCCCGAAGGCCACGGCAGTTGCGGCAGCCACGCTCATGATCATGAGGAAGCCGAGCATGCCGGCTGCGGGACTCACTAAGCACGCGGTCGAGCTGGCGCCGGGCGTCCACTGGGTGGGCGCCCTTGATCCGCATCTGCGGAGCTTCGACATCATCCTCAAAACGGCCAACGGCACGACGTACAACTCCTACGTGGTGCGCGGTGAGCATGGTGTGGCGGTCATCGACACCGTCAAGGAAAACTTCGCCGACATTTTCTTCGAGCGTCTCGAATCGGTGGCCCGCTACGACGAAATCACCACCATCGTCCTCAACCATCTCGAGCCCGACCACAGCGGTGCCCTGCCGGAACTGTTGAAGCGCGCGCCGCAAGCCAAGGTCTATCTGTCGAGCCGGGCGCAGATGATGCTGAAAGCCCTGCTCAAACCGAGCGGCGGCAAGCCCCCTGAATACATTCCGGTGACTACCGATGATGAAGTCGACCTCGGTGGCCGGACCCTGCGTTTCCTGCACACGCCTTACCTGCACTGGCCGGACACGCAATGCACCTACCTCGTCGAAGATGGCCTGTTATTTACCGGCGACATCTTCGGCTGCCATTTCTGTGATGCGCGCCTGTTCAACGACCGGGTCGGCGATTTCCGCTTCTCGTTCGAGTATTACTACGCCCACATCATGCGGCCTTTCCGCGAAAACGTGCTCGACGCGCTGGCGCTGATCGAACCGCTGGCACTGAAGCTGATCGCCCCGGCCCATGGCCCCATCCTCCGCCACAGCCCGCGTGACTATGTGCAGCGCTACCGCGAGCTGGCGATGCCGCGGCTGTTCAACGAGGCGCGCAGCGAAAAGACCCTGATCGTTTTCTACATCTCGGCCTACGGCAATACCCGGCGCATGGCCGAGGCGCTGGCGGCCGGCGCCGAAGCCATCGGCGGCGTGCGCGTTTCGCTGTACGACCTCGAAGGCGGCGAATCGGGCATCTTCACCGACCTGATCGAGGAAGCCGACGGTCTGGCTTTCGGCAGTCCGACGATCAACGCCGACGCCGTCAAGCCGATCTGGGATGTGCTGTCCTCGCTGACCACGGTCAACATCAAGGGCAAGCTCGGCGCCGCCTTTGGTTCCTACGGCTGGAGCGGCGAAGCCGTACGCCTGATCGAGGACCGCCTGCGCGGCCTGAAGATGCGCGTGCCGCTCGAAGGCCTGCGCATCAAGCTGGTCCCCGACAGTAATGAACTCGAGCAATGCCGCAGTCTGGGCGAAAACCTGGCCCGTCACCTGACCGGCCGGATGGAAAACCGCGTAGTCGACATGGCGTCGCTCGCATAAAACAGGGGAGAAAACATGCCTAAGGCCAAAGTTACCTTTGAAGACATCGGCGTTTCCGTCACCGTGCCGGCCGGCACGCGCCTCATCGAAGTCTCGGAAAAAGTCGGCGCCGGCATCACTTACGGCTGCCGCGAAGGCGAATGCTGCACCTGCCTGACCAAGATCGTTTCCGGCGCCGAGAACCTCGCCCCGCCGAGCATCCTGGAAGACCAGGTGCTCAAGGACAACCTCGCCCCGCGCAACCACCGCCTGGCCTGCCAGGCCCAGATCATCGGCGGCGAAATCGTCGTCAAGCCCGCCTGACACTTTGTACCGTCATTCCCGCGCAGGCGGGAATCCAGAAGTCAAGACCGCTGGATTCCCGGTCAAGCCGGGAATGACGACAACAACCGAACAAGATTAAAAGCACAGTCGCCCAACAACAACAGAGAACTTCAACCACCCGTTTTCAGGAGAAGCACAAAATGGCTCTCATCACCTTCAGCAGCCCGATGCACAAAGACAAGACGGTCTACGCCGTCGCCGGTAGCCACACCCAGACCATTCTCGATCTGGCCAAGGAGCACCATATCCCGATCGACTTCGGTTGCCAGGAAGGCAACTGTGGTACCTGTCTGGTCAAGGTCTCATCGGTTGACGGCAAGCGCGCCCCGATGGGCGGCCCGCTGAATGTCCGCGAAGTCGCTGCGCTGCTCGAACTCGGCCACATCACCAAGGCCGAAATCGACCAGATGTACGTCGATGACATCCCGCCGACCCAGTGGCGTCTGGCTTGCCAGATGATCGTCCGCGACGAGGACATCCTCGTCGAATATCCGAGCAAGTAATGCCATGAACGGTCCGGATCGTTTCCCCGTCAGGCTCGCCCTGCTCACCGGTCTTCTGGCCGCGCCGGCAACGCGCGTGGCGGCCAACGATCCGAACCGTCCGCTGCTGGCCAGCATCATCGCCGGGCAGGCAGGCGGCAACGGTTGCCTGCCCGGCGACCTGGGTCTGGGTGCCGCCTGCTTCGCCCAACTCTGCGCCGACTATTTCCCCGGCGTCGAGCTTCCCCAGATCAGCAACACGCCGGAAAAAATTCCGGAATGGGCAGACCTGCAAAAGCTGCTGCTCGACCATCGCGCCCGCGAGTTTCGCTCCGAATTGCTGATGGCCAACATCGTCGCCAGCGCCTGCGCCGGTCGCGACCACCTCTGGCAGGATCTCGGCTTCGCCAGTCGCGATGAACTGACGCGCCTGATGTGGATCAATTTTCCCGGCCTCGCCCGCGCCAACACCGGTGACATGAAGTGGAAGAAATTCCTCTATCGCCAGTTCTGCTCCAGCGAGGGCATCTACGTCTGCCCCGCCCCTTCCTGTGGCGTTTGTAAAGATTACGCAAAATGTTTTGGTCCGGAGAATTGATCGCCCGCACGGCACCGGTGCGGCGTCGCGCCAATCCGCTGGCTTCGCCGCTGCACGAACGGGCGGTGGCGGCCTATCTGGGCCTGGCCATCGGCGATGCGCTGGGGGCCACGGTCGAGTTCATGACCCCCAAGGAAATTCGCCAGACTCATGGCGTGCACCGCGACATCAGCGGTGGCGGCTGGCTGCGCCTGAAAGCCGGGCAGGTCACCGACGACACGACGATGTCGCTGGCGCTGGGCGAAGCCATCCTGACTCGCGGCAAGCTCGAAGCCAGTAGCGCTGCCGCCGCCTTTGACGCGTGGATGCGCGGCAAGCCGGTCGATATCGGCAATACCGTCCGGCGCAACCTGATCGGCTATCGCAAAACCGGCAATCCGGAAGCGCCGGCCTCGGAACACGACGCCGGCAATGGCGCGGCGATGCGCGTTTTACCGGCCGCCCTCGCCTGCTACGGTCAACCGCCTGAAGAGGCCGTTTTTGCCAGCCGTGCCCAGGCGCACGTGACGCACAACAACAAGCTTTCCGACGCTGCCTGCGAAACCCTGACGCTGATGCTGCACGACCTGCTGATCGGCCGCGACGTCGTCGCCATCGAACTCGATCACGCCGCCGGCCTGAGCGCGGCCTTGCCGGTTTTCGCCTATGACCGCAAGCGTTGCGAAAATCCCAGCGGTTATATCGTCGAAACGATGCAGGCGGTTTTCCAGGCCTTTTTCGCGACCGAAAATTTCGAGGATTGCCTGATTGACGTCGTCAATCGCGGCGGTGATGCCGATACCACCGGCGCCATTGCCGGCATGCTCGCCGGCGCCCGGTATGGCCTCGCCGCCATTCCCCGACGCTGGCTCAGCACCCTCAACAGCGAAGTCCGGGAGGCCTGCGAAAAGCAGGCGGAATTGCTGATCTGTCTGGCGGAAGCAAAAAACACGGCCTTGCCAGCACCTGCAACGGCTTAACTCTCCACATCAATCCCGGTGACCATGGCCGTGGTGATGATGGCGTTCATCGCGATATTCATCGCGTTCGTGCCGCCACTCGCGACCATGGCGTTCCCGGTACAGCGGCACATAGCGCTGCTCATACCAGTCGTCGCGGACAAAATAGACCGGTACGCCACAGGCGCCATAACGCTGGCAGTAACGTCGCCAATGCCGGGCATGCCCCGGCGGCACGCGCAGATAGAGCGGCTCCATCGCCGTCGGCTGCCGATAAATCACCGTCGGCTGGGGATGGAGCAAGGCTGGCTGGGGGAAGCCCCCGATATCGAGACGTCCGTAAAAACCCGGCTGACCAATATTGACCGTCACCCCGGCACTGGCTGGCGTGGCGATCATGCCGCCGCACAAGGCCAGTCCAAGCATGAAACGCTGCGCGCCGCTGCGGATGGATGCAAGGCGGAACATCAGCGCTTGACCTGATTACCGATCACCCCGCCGACGGCTGCGCCACCGACTGTTCCCAGGGTACTGCCCCCGGTCAGGATAGAGCCGGCGACACCACCAATGGCGGCCCCGACGGCGGTATGTTTTTGCTGGGCATTCATGTTGGCGCAAGCCCCCAGGGAAAGCGCAACGAAGATGATGGCAAGACGGCGATTAAAGCGTGACATGACTGACTCCTGATGGTGAGCAGCTTCCAATGCGGCAGAAGCGGCCAGGTTAAAACAAACTTCCGTACCGTGTTAAAACGCGCAAGCTGACAAATAGCTGACAAAGTTACTTCTATTTACAATCGCAGCGCTGCCGCCCCCCTCTCCACCAAGCTCCCCCAGCCGCCCGAGTGACGGCGCCTTAGCCATAAAAAGGAATATCAAAATCCATTTTTATTAGTTTGGATACTAAAGCGGCATCCCTACACTGGCTCACCTACCCCAAGCATTTTTAGCCAAAAACCGATGTCGACCGCAAAAACCAATCATGTGCTGCCCGGCTTCAAGCTGACGCTCGGTTACACCCTGAGCTACCTTTCAATACTTGTACTGGTGCCGCTGGCGGCGGTCTTTCTCAAGACCAGCAGCCTGACCCTCGAGCAATTCTGGACGGTCGTCACCGCCGACCGGGTCCTTGCTTCCTACCGCCTGTCGTTCGGCGCCTCGCTACTCGCTGCGGCGATCAACGCGGTGTTCGGGCTGATGCTGGCCTGGGCGCTGGTGCGCTACTCCTTTCCCGGCAAGAAGCTGGTCGATGCGCTGATCGACCTGCCCTTCGCGCTGCCGACCGCCGTCGCCGGCATCGCGCTGACCGCGCTCTATGCCAAAAACGGCTGGCTCGGCAAGCTGCTCGAACCGCTCGGCATCGAAGTCGCATTCAAGCCGCTTGGCATACTGGTGGCGCTAATTTTCATTGGCCTGCCCTTCGTCGTGCGCACCGTCCAGCCGATTCTCGAAGATCTCGACACCGAACTGGAAGAAGCCGCGACCAGCCTCGGCGCCCAGCGCTGGCAAACTTTCTGGCACGTCATCCTGCCGATTCTCTTCCCGGCGCTGCTGACCGGTTTCGCGCTGGCCTTTGCCCGCGCCGTTGGCGAATACGGTTCGGTGATTTTCATCGCCGGCAACCTGCCGATGGTCTCCGAAATCACCCCGCTGATGATCATCACCAAGCTCGAACAATACGACTACACCGGCGCCACCGCGATTGCCAGCGTGATGCTCGCCTTTTCCTTCACCCTGCTGTTGCTGATCAATTGCCTGCAGGCGTGGACTGCCAAACGTACCGGGAGGGACCGCTAAATGGCCGGCGCAACAACTTTAAAACTCGGTGGCGACCATGCCGCCCGCTTCGAATCCCGCGCCGCAACGCGCGAGACGCCACTGGTCAAATGGACCATCCTCGCCATCTCGCTGAGCTTTTTCGCGCTCTTCCTGCTGATGCCGCTGATTGCGGTCTTCGTCGAAGCGCTGCGCAAAGGCTGGGATACCTACCTGGCGGCGCTGATCGATCCGGATGCGCTGTCGGCGGTCAAGCTGACCCTGCTCGCCGCCATCGTTTCGGTGCCACTCAACCTGGTCTTTGGCGTCTCTGCGGCCTGGGCCATCGCCAAGTTCGAGTTTCGCGGCAAGCATTTCCTGATCACGCTGATCGACCTGCCGTTTTCCGTGTCGCCAGTCATCGCCGGCCTGATCTACGTGCTCGTTTTCGGCGCCCAGGGCTGGCTCGGGCCGTGGCTTGCAGAACACGACATACGCATCATCTTCGCCGTGCCGGGCATTGTCATGGCCACGGTCTTCGTGACCTTTCCCTTCATTGCCCGCGAACTGATCCCGCTGATGCAGGCGCAGGGCCGTGAAGAAGAAGAGGCAGCGGTGGTGCTCGGTGCCAACGGTTGGCAGATCTTATGGCATGTCACGCTGCCGAACATCAAGTGGGGCCTGCTCTACGGCGTGATCCTGACCAATGCCCGGGCCATGGGCGAATTTGGCGCAGTCAGCGTCGTTTCCGGACACATCCGCGGCGAAACCAACACCTTGCCGCTGCATGTCGAAATTCTCTACAACGAATACCAGTTCGCTGGCGCCTTTGCCGTGGCTTCGCTGCTCGCCATGCTCGCGCTGGTCACGCTGGTGATCAAGAACTGGGTTGAATATCAGGCGGCCCGCTCGTATCGCGACCAACAGGACATCCCATCATGAGTATTCAGGTACGCAACATCCACAAGCAGTTCGGCAACTTCACGGCGCTGGACGACATTTCCCTCGACTTCCCGACCGGCGAACTGGTTGCCCTGCTCGGCCCCTCGGGCTGCGGCAAGACGACGCTGCTGCGCATCATCGCCGGCCTGGAACAAGCCGATTCCGGCAGTGTCCTGCTCGACGGTGCCGACGCTTCCGCCACCCACGTCCGCGAACGCCAGGTCGGTTTTGTCTTCCAGCATTACGCGCTGTTCCGCCACATGACGGTCTACGACAACGTCGCTTTCGGCATGCGCATGAAAGCGCGCGGTCAACGTCCTTCCGAGGCCAAAATCCGCGACAAGGTCCATGAACTGCTCAATCTCGTGCAACTCGAATGGCTGGCTGATCGCTTCCCGTCGCAGCTTTCCGGCGGCCAACGCCAGCGCATCGCGCTCGCCCGGGCGCTGGCTGTCGAACCGCGCGTGCTGCTGCTCGACGAGCCCTTTGGCGCGCTCGATGCCAAGGTGCGCAAGGAATTGCGCCGCTGGCTGCGCAAGCTGCACGACGAACTGCACATTACCTCGATCTTCGTCACGCATGACCAGGAAGAAGCCCTCGAAGTCGCCGACCGCGTGGTGCTGATGGATCACGGCCATGTCGAGCAGATCGGCACGCCGGAAGAGGTCTATCGCCATCCGGCCACGCCTTTCGTCTATAGCTTCCTCGGCGCGGTCAATCTCTTTCATGGCCGGGTCGATGGTGACGACCTGCGCGTCGGTGAGGACACGCTGGCGCACGACCGGCGCGATCTTGATCATGGCGCCGAAGTCGTCGCCTTCGCCCGTCCGCACGAACTGGAAATCGTCGTCGATCCGCAGTCGACCGCAGGCATCGCCGCCCGCATCAATCGCGTGCTGTCCTTCGGCGTGACCGCCCGGATCGAGCTCGATGGCGTCAATGGTTCAACCGGTCAGCACTTCGAGGTCGAATTGACCCGCGAGCAGGTCAAGGAATTGGCCCTGGCCGACGGGCAACTGGTCCGCCTGCTACCATCACGCCTGAAAGTCTTTGAGCAACCGGGAGCCCAGGCATGAATTTCCAGCAATTACGCATCATCCGTGAAACGGTCAGGCGTAATTTCAACCTGACCGAGGTCGGCAATGCGCTATTTACCTCGCAGTCCGGCGTTTCCAAGCACATCAAGGATCTTGAGGAAGAGCTCGGCGTCGAACTGTTCGTGCGCAAGGGCAAGCGCCTGCTCGGCCTGACCGACCCTGGCAAGGACTTGCTGGTGCTGGTCGAGCGCATGCTGCACGATGCGCAAAACATCAAGACCCTGGCCGAACAGTACAGCCAGTGCGATGTCGGCCAACTGACCGTGGTCACCACGCATACCCAGGCGCGCTACGCCCTGCCCAAGGTCATCACCGAATTCAAGAAATCCTTCCCGCGCGTCCGCCTCAAGCTGCACCAGGGCGGACCACAGGAAATCATCGACATGTTGCTCGGCGGCGAGGCCGACATCGCCATCGCCACCGAAGGCCTGGCCGAGATGCCGGAACTGGCCCTGTTTCCGTATTACCGCTGGCATCATGCCTTGGTCGTACCGGTCGGCCACCCGCTGCTCGAACGAACGCCACTGAGCCTCGAAGCCATCGCCGACTATCCGATCATCACCTACCATGCCGGCTTCACCGGCCGGACCCGCATCGACCAGGCTTTCGCCGATGCCAGCCTGACCCCCGATGTCGAAATGACTGCGCTTGATGCCGACGTGATCAAGACCTATGTCGAACTCGGGCTGGGCGTCGGGATCATGGCCTCGATGGCCTTCAACCCCCAGCGTGACGAAGGCTTGCGCCTGATCGACGCCCGCCACCTGTTCCCGGAAAACATCACCAGCATTGGCGTCCGCCGGGGCCACTACCTGCGCGGCTATGCCTACCGCTTCATCGAATTGTGCGCCGATCACCTGACCGAACAGGTCGTGCGCAGCGCCAGCAACCCGTTGGGCAACCAGGACGCGTTGTAAACCCCGGATCGCCGACCTGACGAACCGGGCTGACTCCCTCCGATCCTTCCCTGCTGCGGCAAACCTTTCAATTCCAGAACGGCAGAAAGCAAAAAAGCAAGCTTCATGAGCTTGCTTTTTTGCTTGAATACCTTGGTGGCCAAGGGCGGAATCGAACCACCGACACGCGGATTTTCAATCCGCTGCTCTACCAACTGAGCTACTTGGCCAACGAGGTGTGCATTATAGATTGCAATTTTTATCTTGGCAAGGATTTTTTCAAAAAACTTGAATTCACCCCGCCTCAAGTCCCAATCGGTGGCGACTGGCGATACAACTCCGAGAAATCGTCTGGCGGCGGCGGTGGCAGTGGCGCTGCCTGCCAGAACCCGAAAGGAACCCGGGCAATGGCGCCCTGCCCTCGGGGATTGGGACGCAAACTCGCATGGGTGTCATGCTGCACGGCAATTTCCTGGACAATAGCCAGCCCCAGACCACTGCCCTCGGTGGTCGCATCGTCGACCCGGAAAAAGCGCTCAAAGACCATTTCTGCATGCTCCTCGCTGATCCCTATTCCGTCATCCTCCACTTCAAGAATAATCGACGGCGGACGCTTCAGGACGCGACAAGTGACATGACCATCCGCCGGGGTATAGCGCAGTGCGTTATCAATCAGGTTCTTGGTCAGTTCGCTCAACAAAAAGGGATTGCCAACAATCATGCACTCCGCATCAGCCTCGTAGCCCAGATCGATCCCCTTTTCGATGGCCAGCATCACCCAGTCTTCAACCGTTTCGCGCACCAGCAAGGCCAGATCCAGTGGCTGATGGCGCTGCTCGGCCAGCGCCCCGCCTTCGGTGCGCGCCAGGGTCAATAACTGATTGACCAGACGCCCAGCCCGGTCCACGCCCAAGGCAATTTGCTTCAGGGCATGGCGTAGGGCTTCCGGATCAGTCTCGCGCATGGCGAACTGGGCCTGAGTCTTGAGGCCGGTCAGCGGCGTACGCATCTGGTGCGCGGCATCGGCGACAAAACGCTGCTGCGCCTCAACGCTGCGCTTCATCCGTTCGAGCATTTCATTGAAGGCCTCGACCAGCGGCTCCAGTTCCTCCGGCACACGCCGGGTCGCAATCGGCGACAGATCATCCGGCTCGCGGGTTTCTATGGTTTTGCGCAAACGGGTCAAAGGGCGCAAACCTCGCGACAAGCCAAACCAGACCAACATCACCGCCAGAGGAATAATGATGAATTGCGGCAGGATCACGCTGGCAACGATCTTGTTGGCTAGCTGGCTGCGTTTTTCGGTGGTCTCGGCGACCTCCACCAGCACCCAGCGCGCCTTCGGCATATCCATCTCGGCGAGGTAGGTATAGGCCACGCGAAGATCCTGGCCCTTGAAATCCATGTCCCGCAAATAGATGTCGCCAGGAATGGCATTTTCCAGAGGATCGGGCGTGACCACCGGCAACTCCTTGTCCCCCGCCAGTAAATGCCCATCGCCCGTCAGCACATGAAAATAGACGCTATCAGTCTCATCTGCCCGCAACAAGGCCCGCGCCGATGCCGACAAGGTCAGCAGCGGCTTGCCATTGACCAGTTTGACCTGCCGGGCAATCGCTGCGACATGCTCGCGCAGGGACTGGTCGTAGGGGAAATTGGCGACGTTATTGGCGAAGTAATGGGTGAAGGCAATACTCAATGGCCAGACAAACAATAGTGGCGCCAGCATCCAGTCAAGAATCTCGCCAAACAGCGAACGTTCTGTTTCCCCCCCCGGCATCAGCGGACTACTCTCCCTGGGGGCGTTCAAGGCAATAACCCAAGCCACGTACCGTTGCAATCTTCACGCCGCCCGGCTCCAGCTTCTTGCGCAGGCGATGGACATAAACCTCAATGGCGTTGTGACTGACTTCCTCGCCCCAGCCACAGAGATGATCGACCAGTTGATCCTTGCTCACCAGACGCCCCATGCGGCTGAGCAGGACTTCCAGCAAACCGATCTCGCGCGCTGACAGATCAAGCATTTGCCCCTGTAACTGAGCGACCCGGCCAACCTGATCATAGGCCAGTGTGCCACAGCGGATAGTCGGCGCCGTTCCGGCGGAACGCCGGGTCAGCGCCCGCACCCGGGCTTCCAGCTCGGCCAGTTCAAAGGGCTTGACCATATAGTCATCGGCACCAAGATCCAGGCCTTTGACGCGGTCGCCCGTACCATCGAGCGCCGTCAATATCAGCACCGGTACCTGCGAGTTCCTGGCGCGCAGGCGCTTGAGCACCTCCAGGCCTGGCAGCTTGGGCAAACCCAGATCGAGAATCAACAAATCGTAGGAAGCCGTGAGCATGGCAGCATCCGCCTCCTGCCCGTTCGCCGCCCAATCAACGGCATACCCCCCCTGTCGCAACGAACGGCTCAGTCCGTCGGCAATGAGCACATCATCTTCGGCAATCAGAATTCGCATTTATCGGCTAATCCCCGTGGGATGTAAGATTTTTGTAAGCCTGCCAAACTATCCTGCAGGGGCTGTTCTCCTTTTATGGTCTTGGAGTACGCGGCCCGGCCGCGACTCAGGGGGCTACCCGATCCTGCACTGGGTACCCCCTACCGTTTTTTTCCCAGCAAAACCGTTACAGTCTAGCAAATATTTGGCCGCGGAAATTCCGCAGTGCACAAGCTTCGCCACTCAGCGCGATGATGATTTGCCCGGACAATCAAGCCCCCCTGCTTCAGCTCTCAATTACCCAGTTTCTGCCCGCCAGCCCTGGTGTAACTGTACGCGCTCGAAATCCCGCCACTATTGCTCGCCGATTGCGGAGCACGACGCGCGCAAACCATGCATAAACACAACAAAACCCGGCCAGCCCCGATAAAACCGTAAACTGAAAAAAGCCCAGGGGAAACCCCTGGGCTTTTCGGGATGAAACCAGTCTAGCGATTAGTGACCGCTGGCGCCAGAAGCACCGACACCGGTTTCGGAACGAACTTCCTGATCGGCGAACAAAGCGCGCTCCTTCTTGGCCTGCTCACTGTTGTCCAGGATGGAGAACAACCAGATACCAACGAAACCGATGGTCATCGAGAACAGGCAAGGCGAGGCGTAGGGGAACAGCGCCGAACCCTTCGGGTTACCCAGGACAGCTTCCCAGATCGACGGGGAAACAACGGTCAGGCCAACCGAAGAGATCAGACCCAGGAAGCCACCGATAACGGCACCCTTGGTGGTGGCGTTCTTCCACAGCACGGACATGAACAGCACCGGGAAGTTGGCGGAAGCAGCGATGGCGAAAGCCAGGGAAACCATGAAGGCGATGTTCTGCTTTTCGAAGGCAATACCCAGGACCACAGCAACGACACCGAGGCAGACCGTGGTGATGCGGGAAACGCGCAGCTCATCAGCCGAATCAGCATTGCCCTTCTTGAACACGGTAGCGTACAAGTCGTGGGAAACCGCCGAAGCGCCCGACAGGGTCAGACCAGCAACCACCGCCAGGATGGTGGCGAAGGCAACCGCAGAGATGAAGCCGAGGAAGACGTTACCGCCGACAGCGTTGGCCAGGTGGATAGCAGCCATATTGCCGCCACCCTTCAGGCCACCCTTGACATCAAGGAAGGTCGGGTCAGTCAGCACGAAGCAGATGGCGCCGAAACCAATGATGAAGGTCAGGATGTAGAAGTAACCGATCCAGGTGGTTGCCCACAAAACCGACTTGCGAGCTTCCTTGGCATCCGGCACCGTGAAGAAACGCATCAGGATGTGCGGCAGACCAGCGGTACCGAACATCAGGGCCATACCGAAAGAAATGGCGGAGATCGGATCCTTGACGAAGTTGCCCGGGCCCATGATCGACAGACCCTTGGCTGCAGCAGCAGCGGTTACATCAACCGTGGCAGCATCAGCACCGGCCTTGATAGCTTCGGCGGTCAGCGCCTTGGCAGCCAGGATGGTCTTGATTTCCACAGCCTTGGCGAACATCGCTTCCGGGCTGAAACCGAACTTGGCGAGCACCATGAAAGCCATGAAGGAAGCGCCGCACAGCAGCAGGATGGCCTTGATGATCTGCACCCAGGTGGTGGCAGTCATACCACCGAACAGCACGTACACCATCATCAGCGCGCCGACGACGACGACCGCGATCCAGTATTCCAGACCGAACAGCAGCTTGATCAGCTGACCGGCACCAACCATCTGGGCGATCAGGTAGAAAGCCACAACGATCAGGGTGGAGGTCGCTGCAAAAGAACGGATCGGGGTCTGGGCGAAGCGGTAACCAGCAACGTCAGCAAAGGTGAACTTGCCGAGGTTACGCAGACGCTCTGCCATCAGGAAGGTAATGATTGGCCAGCCGACCAGGAAGCCGATGGCGTAAATCAGGCCATCGTAACCATTGGCCATAACGGCAGCGGAAATACCGAGGAAGGAAGCGGCAGACATGTAGTCGCCGGCAATGGCCAGGCCATTCTGGAAGCCGGTGATGCCGCCACCAGCCGTGTAGAAGTCGGCAGCCGACTTGGTCTTGGAAGCCGCCCACTTGGTGATGAACATGGTGCCGGCAACGAAGGCGCCGAACATCATGATGGCGACCCAGTTGGTCTCCTGCTTTTCAGCCTGACCGAGGTCAGCGCCAGCCGCGACGGCTGCGCCGGCGACAGCCAGCATGGCGAGCATGGCCGCCAGTTGCTTGAGGTACTTCGCCATTACTTGGCCTCCTTGATGATCTGTTCCTTGAGCGCGTCAAACTCGCCATTGGCGCGACGAACGTAGATACCGGTAATGACGATGGTGAAAACGATCACGCCGACGCCAATGGGAATGCCCACGGTGGTAACTCCGGTGCTACCCAGCGGCTGCGCCAGGAAGGACTTGTTGAAAGCGATCAGGGCGATGTAGCCGTAGTAAACCACCAGCATCAGGATCGTCATGACCCAGCTGTAGGTACTACGCGTATCTTTCAACTGTCGATACTTCGGGTTGACCCGAATTTTCTCGTAAATGTCGTTCTGCATTGATTTGCTCCTCAGACTTTTGGTTATAGAGGCATTGCTGCGGAGGCTAATTTAAACGTGGGGTCTTACAGCTAACTTACAGAAATAAATGAGTTGCATCAAAGTTAACAAAAACCGCTAATCATATTGAAACAAAAGGGATTTCCAAAAAACAAAACCCCGCCGCAGCGGGGTTCTGTTTTTTCTTGCCGGGAAGCTGGCTGGCTTACATGCCCATGCCCATGCCGCCCATACCACCCATACCACCCATGTCAGGCATGCCGCCAGCCGACTTGTCGTCAGCCAGTTCAGCAACCATGCATTCGGTAGTCAGCATCAGGCCGGCAACGGAAGCGGCGTTCTGCAGTGCGGTGCGGGTGACCTTGGTCGGATCCAGCACGCCCATTTCAACCATATCGCCGTACTCGCCGGTGGCAGCGTTGTAACCGTAGTTACCCTTGCCGCGAACGACCTTGTCGACCACCACTGACGGCTCGTCGCCAGCGTTGGCAACGATTTCGCGCAGCGGGGCTTCGATGGCCTTCAGGATCAGCTTGATACCGGCATCCTGATCGTGGTTGTCGCCCTTGACCGCCTTGACCGCAGCGCGAGCGCGCAGCAGGGCAACGCCGCCGCCGGGAACAATGCCTTCTTCAACGGCAGCACGGGTAGCGTGCAGCGCATCTTCAACGCGGGCCTTCTTTTCCTTCATTTCGACTTCGGTGGCAGCGCCAACCTTGATCACGGCAACACCGCCGGCCAGCTTGGCCACACGTTCCTGCAGCTTTTCCTTGTCGTAATCGGAGGAAGCTTCCTCGATCTGGACGCGGATCTGCTTGACGCGAGCCTGGATGCTGACTTCGTCGCCGGCACCGTCGATGATGATGGTGTTTTCCTTGGCGATTTCGATACGCTTGGCCTGGCCCAGATCCTTCAGGGTAGCCTTTTCCAGGGTCAGACCGGTCTCTTCCGAGATCACGGTGCCGCCGGTCAGGATGGCGATGTCTTCGAGCATGGCCTTGCGACGATCACCGAAGCCCGGGGCCTTGACGGCAACAGTCTTGAGGATGCCACGGATGTTGTTGACGACCAGGGTAGCCAGCGCTTCGCCATCGACATCTTCAGCAACGATCAGCAGCGGACGGGAAGACTTGGCAACTTGTTCCAGGACCGGCAGCAGGTCACGGATGTTGGAGATCTTCTTGTCGAACAGCAGGACGAACGGGTTGTCGAGCAGAGCGATCTGCTTTTCCGGGTTGTTGATGAAGTACGGCGACAGGTAGCCACGGTCAAACTGCATGCCTTCGACGACGTCGAGTTCATTAGCCAGGGACTTGCCATCTTCAACGGTGATGACGCCTTCCTTGCCAACCTTTTCCATGGCATTGGCGATGATTTCGCCGATGTCAGCATCGGAATTGGCGGAGATCGAACCCACCTGGGCGATTTCCTTGGTCGTGGTGCAAGGCTTCGAAATTGCCTGCAGTTCGGCGATGGTGGCGATCACAGCCTTGTCGATGCCGCGCTTCAGATCCATCGGATTCATACCGGCGGCAACATACTTCATGCCTTCGCGGACGATAGCCTGGGCCAGAACGGTCGCGGTGGTGGTGCCGTCACCGGCGATGTCGGAGGTCTTGGAAGCAACTTCCTTGACCATCTGGGCGCCCATGTTGGCGAACTTGTCTTTCAGTTCGATTTCCTTGGCGACGGAAACACCGTCCTTGGTCACGGTCGGGCCGCCGAAGGAGCGCTCGAGCACCACATTGCGACCCTTCGGGCCGAGGGTCACCTTGACCGCGTCGGCGAGGATGTTGATGCCTTCGACCATACGGGCGCGGGCGGAATCACCGAATTTGACGTCTTTAGCTGCCATTTAAAACTCCTGAAATTTGATCTGTAGGGAAGGTCGACCGCAGAATTAAGCCTGCACGACACCCATGATGTCTTCTTCGCGCATGACCAGGACTTCCTGGCCGTCAACCTTGACGGTCTGGCCGGCATACTTGCCGAACAGCACGCGATCACCAACCTTGACATCCAGCGCGATGTACTTGCCGGCGTCGTCACGCTTGCCCGGACCGACTGCCAGGATTTCGCCCTGATCCGGCTTTTCGCCAGCGGAATCAGGAAGAACGATACCGGAAGCAGTGGTGCGCTCGGCTTCAACGCGCTTGACGATCACACGGTCGTGCAAAGGACGGATATTCATACAACAGACTCCTGATAAATAAGTGACAACAAACTTGAAATTGGCCGGCCGCAGCAAGCTGGGCTCGGGCGCAGGGGAAGCAGCGCTATTAGCACTCACCCCCAACGAGTGCTAATAATAGGGACGGCTACAGGCAATTTCAAGTGCGCGGGCCGTAAGTTTTTTCTTGTTGACCACTCAGACAGAGAGGAATGAGCGCTCAAGGCGAGAATAAAGCACCTGCACAGTTCAAATAAAAATATATAAAAACAATTGCTTACGCGAGTATTCAAGCACAGGGCACCGCCCCCTTGGATGAAAAACAAGGGGCGTCGCTCCTTCGTGCTGACTCAGCTTGTTGCTTGAGCGGAAGGCGGGACAATCAACAAAAGACAGCGCGCCTGCCAG
>JAVBXO010000083.1 GCA_030824535.1 Azonexus sp.
TTCCTGCCTAAGGAGCTCACGCGAACTGCCCGGCGACCCAGCCCGAGGACCAGGCCCACTGGAAGTTGTAGCCGCCCAGCCAACCGGTGACGTCGATGACTTCGCCAATGAAATGCAGGCCGGGAACGCTCTTGGCTTCGAGGGTTTTCGATGACAGCGCGTCGGTCGACACGCCGCCGAGTGTGACTTCGGCCTTGGCAAAACCCAGCGTGCCGGCGGGCATCAGTTCCCAGCCCTGCAGAGCGCGGGCGACGGCTTCGAGCTCGCGCTTGGCCAGTTCGCCCATCGGTCGTTTGAGCAGCTTCTCGCCGCCTTGCAGTGCGCACCATTCGTGCGCAAAGCGGCGCGGCAGGTGTTCGGCGAGCAGATTGGGCAAGAGCATGCGGCCCTGACGATGTTCGGCCAGCCAGGCGTCGACATCGCGGCCGGGCAGCAGGTCGATGGCTACCGGGCGTTTTTTGCCTTGCCGGTATTCCTGCATCTGCCAGTAACTGGAAATCTGCAAAATTGCCGGGCCGGACAGGCCGCGATGGGTGATCAGCACGTTTTCGCGGAACTGCGCTTCGTCAAATTGCGCCACGGCATCGAGCGTCGATCCGGCCAGCGGCTTGATCGGCTCGAGCACTTCCGGGGCCAAGGCCAGCGGCACCAGCGCCGGTTTGGGCGGCACGACGGGGATGCCGAATTGCTCGGCCAGGCGGTAGCCAAACGGCGTCGCGCCGATTTTCGGAATCGCCAGGCCACCGCAGGCGACGACCAGCGACTGGCTGAAAAAGCGCCCTTTTTCGGTGTCGACCGCAAAACGCGCTTGGCGCTCGCCCTGCGGCTCGACGCGGCGGATTTCCTTGACCGCACACGGCATCGCCCAGCGCACGCCGGCGTCCTCACAGGCGTCGCGCAGCATGGCGATGATGTCTTCGGCGGAATCGTCACAGAACAGCTGGCCGTGCTCGCGCTCGTGATAGGGAATGCGCCGCTTTTCCAGCATGGCGATGAAATCCCATTGCGTGAAACGGGCCAAGGCCGAGCGGCAGAAATGCGGGTTCTGCGACAGGTAGTTCTCGGCACTCACCGTGCGGTTGGTGAAATTGCAACGCCCGCCGCCGGAAATGCGGATGCGCTCGCCGAGCTTTTCGGCGTGATCGATGAGCAGCACGGAACGGCCGCGCGCGCCGGCCTGGGCGGCACACATCATGCCGGCGGCACCGGCGCCGATGATGATCACGTCAAATTGCATGGGGAGTCTTTCGCTTTCGGGAAAACCGGAAAATTCAGGAAATGTCGCTCCCGCGCCGGCGGGAGCCCGGTAAAGCCAGCCAACTGGATTCCCGCCTGCGCGGGAATGACGGTCTGCTGGTGAAGTGGTTTGATCGGCGGCGGATTTTAGCACCCGCCCCCGGCTCCAGAATTTCATGAGCCTTCTTTCATGAAAGCCCGGATGGCGGCTTTTGCCGGCCGGCGGATGATGAGTTCCGGGGCCAACAAGGCTCCACGACATTCAACCCACCAGGAGACAAACATGGAATGGCAGACCCCGAAAGCTTGTGATTTCCGCTTCGGCTTCGAAATCACGATGTACATCGCCGCCCGCTAAGGCAGCGCTGATTGAATCGTCATCCCCGCGAAAGCGGGGATCCAGCGTCCTGAACCTCCTGGATTCCCGCCCCCGATCAGGTCGAGGGCAGGCTCTGCGCGGGAATGACATCTCAAGGCCTCGACCATGCAAATCATCGTACTCGGCGCTTCCGCCGGCGGCGGTTTCCCGCAGTGGAACTGCAACTGCCGCAACTGCGCCGGCCTGCGCGACGGCAGCGTCCGCGCCCAGGCCCGCACCCAGTCGTCGATCATCGTCGGCGGCGGTGGCGACTGGGCCTTGCTCAATGCCTCGCCCGACATCCTCGAACAGATCCGCCACACCCCGGCGCTGCAGCCCAATCGCGGCCTGCGCGACACCGGTATCGCCGCGGTGCTGCCGGTCGACTGCCAGATCGATCACACCACCGGCCTCTTCATGCTGCGCGAACGCGGCGTGCCGATGCAGTTCTGGTGCACCGACCCGGTTTATGAAGACCTGACCACCGGCAATCCCATCCTCAAGGTGCTCGGTCATTACTGCGGCATCGACCGCCAGACGGTGCCGCTCGACGGCACGCCCTTCCGCATGCCCGGCGTGCCCGGTGTCGAATTCTCGGCGCTGCCGCTGTCGAGCAAGGCCGCGCCCTACTCGCCGCACCGCGAGCAATCGGTGCCCGGCGACAACATCGGCCTGACGCTGAGCGACACCGTCAGCGGCAAGAAAGCCTTCTACGCCCCCGGCCTCGGCGCCCGCGACCCGGCGGTGTTTGCGGCGATGGCCGCGGCCGACGTGGTGCTGGTCGATGGCACTTTCTGGACCGACGACGAGATGATCGCCCTCGGCCTGTCGAAGAAGACCGCCCGCGACATCGGCCACCTGCCGCAATCCGGCGCCGACGGCATGATCGCCTGGCTCGACGAATTGCCGGCGACGACGCGCAAGATCCTCATCCACATCAACAACACCAATCCCATTCTCGACGAAGACTCGCCCGAACGCGCCGAACTGACCCGGCACGGCATCGAGCTGGCTTTCGACGGCCTGCAGATCGACCTCTGACCCGGAGCCCGCCATGATCCTTTCCGACATTCTCAAGGAAGCCCCCGCCCTCGACGACGGCCGCCCGGCCTGGAGCCGCGAGGAATTCGAACAGCAGTTGCGCATCAAGGGCGAGTCCTACCATATCTTTCACCCGTTCAACGTCATGCTCAACACCGGCAAGGCGACGCCGGAACAGATCCGTGGCTGGGTCGCCAACCGCTTCTATTACCAGATCGCCATCCCGGTCAAGGACGCGGCGATCATGGCCAACTGCCCGGACCGCGAAGTGCGCCGGGGCTGGGTGCAGCGCATTCTCGACCACGACGGTTTCGAGTACGGCCTGCCAGGTGACGCAAATGCGGGCGAAAAATGGAAGGACGAAGGCGGCATCGAAGCCTGGATCCGCCTTGGCCTGGCCACTGGCCTGACGCGTGAGGAAATCGTCGACCTGCGCCATGTGCTGCCCTCGGTGCGCTTTGCCGTCGATGCCTATGTCAATTTCGCCCGCAAGGCGCCGTGGCAGGAAGCCGTCTGCTCGTCGCTGACCGAACTGTTCGCGCCGATCATCCACAAACAGCGCCTCGCCACCTGGCCCGAGCATTACCCGTGGATCGAGTCCGCCGGCCTGCAATATTTCCGCAACCGCACCAGCCAGGCGCCGCGCGATGTGCTGCAAGGACTGGCGCTGACCCTCGACCACTTCAAAACCCGCGCCCAGCAGGATCGGGCGCTGGAAATCCTCAAGTTCAAACTCGACATCCTGTGGGTCATGAACGACGCCATGGGCCAGCATTACGGCGTGCGCACATGAGCACCCCGGCCGCCGACGTCCGCCCGGTCATCGGGCGCGGCTTCCGCTTTCAGTGGGAGCCGGCGCAGAACTGCCATGTGCTGCTCTACCCGGAAGGCATGGTCAAGCTCAACCAGAGCGCCGGTGAAATCCTCAGCCGCTGCAATGGCGAGCGCGATGTCGCGGCCATCGTCGGCGATCTTGAAAGCGCCTTCAATACCAGCGGCTTGTTTGACGACGTCACGGCTTTTCTGGAAATGGCCAGGGCGCAACATTGGGTGAGCTGGTGAAAAACCTACCGTCGTTCCCGCGCGGGCGGGAACCCAGGAAATGCCAAAAACTGGATCCCCGCCTTCGCGGGGATGACGAAGCAACCCACACGCTCACATCCGAAACCAGCCTTCAGGAGCCCGGAAAATGAATTCTGCGGTCAACGCTTCCCAGGAACCGAAAATGGCCCCGTCCGGCACCAATCCGCCACTGTGGCTGTTGGCCGAACTGACCTACCGCTGCCCGCTGCACTGCGCCTTCTGCTACAACCCGGTCGATTTCGCGACCAAGACGCGGGAGCTGTCGACCGCCGACTGGCTGCGCGTGCTGCGCGAAGGGCGCGCCATGGGCGCGGTGCAGTGCGGTTTTTCCGGTGGCGAACCGCTGTTGCGCGACGACCTCGAAGAACTGGTCGCCGAAGCCCGCCAGCTCGGCTATTACACCAACCTGATCACCTCGGGCATCGGCCTGACCGCCGAACGCGCGGCCCGCCTGCGCGCCGCCGGCCTCGACCATATTCAGCTCTCCTTCCAGGATTCGACGCGGGAAATCAACGATCTGATCACCAATACCCGCACCTACGAGCGCAAGCACGAGGTCGCAAAAATCATCAAGGCCAATGGCTGGCCGATGGTCATCAATGTCGTCATCCACCGCCTCAACATCGAGCACATCGGCCGCATCATCGAAATGGCCCACGAACTTGGCGCCGAATACATCGAACTGGCCAACACCCAGTATTACTCCTGGGCCTACGTCAATCGCGACCAGCTGCTGCCGACCCGCCAGCAACTGATCGACGCCGAAGCCGAAACCGACCGCTGGCGCGCCAAGTTGGGTGACCAGATGCGCATCTTCTTCGTGACGCCGGATTACCACGAAGCCAAGCCGAAGAAATGCATGAACGGCTGGGGCAACGTCTTCCTGACCATCACCCCCGACGGCACCGCCCTGCCCTGCCACACCGCCGCGATGCTCCCCGGCCTGAGTTTTCCGAATGTGCACGACATGCCGCTGCGGGAAATCTGGTTCGAATCCGACGGCTTCAACCGCTATCGCGGCACCGGCTGGATGAAGGAGCCTTGCCGCAGCTGCGCCGACAAGGAAAAGGATCTCGGCGGCTGCCGCTGCCAGGCTTATTTGATCGCTGGCGACCCTGACGCCACCGATCCGGTTTGCAGCAAAAGCCCGCACCATCCGAAAGTGCTCGCCGCCGTGACCCTTGCCGAAAACCGCGCCTCCGGCTGCTCGACGCTGGGTCAGGCGGTGCCGCATCAGCCGCTGATCTATCGCGGCCCCAAGGAATCGCTCCGCATAAGTCGGGGCTGACGTGAATGGCACTTGCTTAAGCCAAGGGGATTATAAAACTCGATGTTGTGACCCCATTTTTAGAGGAAGACGATGATGCGTAGGTGCGAATGAATTCGCACGGTCAAGGTATTTTGTGCGAATGAATTCGCACCTACATGCAAGTTTTTGACTTAAGTAAGGGCCATTCGAGGCTGACGCTGAAAATTGCCTGATTTTTGCGGTCGACCGCAAAATTCGGGCGATTTTTCTAAAGCACGCCTGTCACCCTCCGCGATTCTTGCGATAATCCCGCGGATGCGCCGCAACCCGACCGAAATCCGCCCTAGCCTTGCCGTTCCGAGCCTTGCCCTGAAGTGGCGCGGATGTTTCGCCAGCTGCTCTGCCAAACTACTGCGGGCACTAAGCCTGCTGATCCTGGCACTTCCCCCCTGTTTCGCCTCCGACATTCCGGCAGCCCGCGTTCTCTATATCAACGCCTACCATCGCGGTTATTCCTGGGGTGACGGCATCGAGGAAGGCTTGCGTACGGTCCTGGACGGCGCCAGCCGATCCATCGAATTATCGGTCGAGTATCTCGACAGCCGGCGCTTCGCCCACCCCGGGCAACAGGAAGCCATGGCGCAGGCAATGGCCATCAAGTACGCCGACTACCATCCCAGACTGGTGATTGTTTCGGATAACGCGGCCTTTGATTTCGCCATCAAATACCGCCAAAAACTCTTTCCCGACCTGCCTATCGTCTTTACCGGCTACAACAACTTTCGTCCGGACGTCCTGCAAGGAATCAGCAATATCACCGGCGTCAACGAGGAAACCGACATTCTGGCGAATGTCGAGATGGCGCTGAAGATTCATCCCCGCACCCGCACGCTGGCCTTTGTCGTGTCGACCGGCGACGCCAGTAGCAAGCGCATCGCCGAGGTCGCCGAGCAATCGGTCTTTCCGGCCTTGCGTCAACGCTTTGACGTCGTGGTGCTGAAAGATGCTTCCGTTGACGAAATCCACGCACGCCTGAGCCAGTTACCTGCGGAAACCCTGCTTTTTCTCAGCGGCCAGGCACGCAATACCGGCGCCGGACGCGCGCTGTCGCCGGAAGAGAACGGTCGCCTGATTTCTGCGGCCAGCCCTTTCCCCAGCTATACCTTCTGGGATTTTCATTTGAACCATGGCGCCATCGGCGGCCACATCATTACCGCCCCCGAACAGGGCAAGACTGCGGCCCTGCTGGCGCTGCGCATTCTCGACGGCAGCCCAGCCGACAGCATCCCCGTCGTCATGACCACGCCAACGACGGATATCTTCGACCATGAGGTCATGGAACGCTTCGGCATCACGCCGGACAAGCTGCCAAGCGGGGCGAGAATCATCAAGCAGCCACCGTCATTCTGGGCAGCGCATCACGTCAAGCTGCTGCTGACGCTGTCGCTGCTCTTGCTGACGGCGGCCTTGATCGCCACCCAACGCTTGCTGGCCAGCCGCCGCGCGCTGAAGAAATCGCAGCAGAAATTCGCCACGATTTTCCGCACCACCCCCGACCTGATCGCCATCACCGACCGTGCCAGCGGGCGATTCATCGAAGTCAACGATGCCTTTGAACGCATCATGGGCTATACGCCTGACGAAGTGCTTGGTCGCACTTCCCGCGAACTGGGCACCTGGGGCTCGTCGGAGGGGCGGCGAAAAATGCTCGAGGCAATTGGCGAAAGGACGATCCTGATCAATCATGAAACGAGCTTCCGGCGGAAAAATGGCGAGGTTTTCCCGGTACTGCTCTCGTTGGCGCATCTCGATCTCAACAATACCCCCTGCCTGGTCATCACCGCCCGCGACATCACGGCCCTGAAAAAAGTCGAGGCGGCTCTCTGGGAAAGCAAGGAGCGCCTGGAAGCAGCGGCCTCGGCAGGCATCATCGGCGTCTGGGACTGGGACATCCCGAACAACCACCTGGTCTGGGACCGCGTGATGTTCCGCCTCTATGGCGTCAGTGAAGAAAGCTGGGAGGGTGCCTACAATGCCTGGGCCCGCACCGTCCATCCCGCCGACAAGGCCGCTACCGAGAACAAGCTGCAGGCGGCTTTGCGCGGTGAACTGCAATATAACGACGAATTCCGGGTCGTCTGGCCCGATGGCTCGGTGCATTACCTGAAAGCCATTGCCCATACGACCTTCGATGCATCAGGCCAGCCACTGCGCATGATCGGCATCAACTACGACCAGAGCGAGCAGAAAAACATCGAACTGGCGCTGGCGGAGCGGGTCGAGGAACGTACCCGGGCGCTAAGTCTGGCACTGAGCGCCGCCGAATCCGCCAACATCGCCAAGAGCGCCTTCCTGGCCAACATGAGCCATGAAATCCGTACGCCGATCAATGCCATTACCGGCATGGCCCACTTGATCCGGCGCGCCGGCGTCAACACTTACCAGACCGACAAGCTGAACAAGCTCGAGATCGCCAGCGAACATTTGCTGGCAATCCTGAACGCCATTCTTGACCTCTCCAAGATCGATGCCGGCAAGCTCGATATCGAAACACAGCCCTGCAGCATCGAGAACGTCATCGCCAATGTCATCACCATCGCGCAGCCCCACGCCGAAGCCAAGCACTTGCGCCTGCAGGTCGAGCTGCCGCAGCTGCCGCAGTCCCTGCAGGGCGACCCACTACGCCTGCAACAAGCCCTGCTGAACTACGTCAGCAATGCCATCAAATTCACTCCGCAAGGGACGATCACGGTGCGCGCCAGGCTGCTCGAAGAATCAGCCAGCAGCGCCCTGATCCGCTTCGAAGTCGAGGATGATGGCATCGGCATCAGCCCGGCCATCCAAAGCCGCTTGTTCATCAGTTTTGAACAAGCCGACAACAGCATGACCCGAAAATTTGGCGGCACCGGCCTGGGACTGGCGATCACCCGACGTCTGGCGCGCCTGATGGGGGGCGACGCCGGCGTCAATAGCATGCCCGATATCGGCAGCACCTTCTGGTTCACTGCGCGCCTGCAGAAAGGCACGGCGACCGGAGAAATGCCAGCCTTGCCGCCGCTGGCGGACAGCGCCGCGCTACCTGGACGCGAACACGCCGGCAAACGCCTGCTGATTGCCGAAGACGAACCGATCAACCGCGAGATCCTGCAAACCATGCTCGACGATCTCGGCTTCGTCGTCGACCTCGCCGAAGATGGACAAGAGGCGCTCCACCTCGCCAGCCAGGAGAGTTACGAGCTGATCCTGATGGACATGCAAATGCCCAATATGGACGGTCTGGAAGCAACGCGCCTGATTCGCGCCCTGCCGGGCAAGCTCTCCTGTGTGCCCATTATTGCCATCACGGCCAATGCCTTTACCGAAGACAAGGCGCGCTGCCTGGCGGCGGGCATGAATGATTTCATCAGCAAGCCCTTCCAGCCTGCGCTGCTGTTCGCCACGCTGGACAAGTGGCTGCAATAAGCGCCGCCCTCAGCGCCCCTTGATCGCATCGCCGAGCAAACCGAGCAGGCAGCGACTTCGCCCGGCGCATGCAGCGCCAGCAGGCGAGCCGGCGGCCAGGCAGGCAAAGCTACTGGCTCAGGGCAAGTTTTTTCTTTTTACGCGGTGCGCCGCCAAAGTGCACTTCGATTTCGCCCACCGGGAGGGGCTGGGAAAACAAATATCCTTGAGCGATGGCGCAACCACTGGCGAGCAGCGTCATTCGTTGCTCCTCGGTTTCCACTCCTTCGGCGACGACCCGTATGTCCAGCGCATTGGCCATGGCGATGATGGCGCTGGCGATGGCGTGGTCGTGCGCCTCGTGGGCAATGCCATCGACAAAGCTGCGGTCGATCTTGATTTCGTCGAGCGAGTAGCGCTTGAGATAGCTCAACGACGAATAACCCGTGCCGAAATCGTCGAGGCTGAGATGAAGTCCCAGCGCTTTCAATTGCGTGATCATGGCCAGCACATAATCGACATTATCCAGCAAGGCATGCTCGGTGAATTCGAGTGCCAGACACTGCGGGCCGAGATCGAACTTGCGCAGCAAACCCTCGATCCTTTCCGGGAAATGCGCCTTGCGCAATTGCCGTGACGAAATATTCACGGAAATTCGCGGCGCCTCAAGACCGACCGATTTCCAGGCGCCAATTTGCTGGCAGACGCTTTCCAGCACCCATTCGCCAACGACTTCGATCAGGCCGGTTTCTTCTGCCACAGGAATGAAGCGGGCGGGCGGAATCAGGCCGCGTTCTGGATGGCGCCAGCGCAGCAGGGCTTCCAGCCCGACGGCAAGACCGGTTTGCATGTCGATCTGCGGCTGGTAAACCAGATACAACTGGCCGCGCTCCAGCGCCTGACGCAGGTCGGATGCATAAAACATGCGTTCGCTGGTCAACGCCTTCAGTTCCTCGGTGAAAAACTGGAAATTGTTCTTGCCACTGTCTTTGGCGCGATACATCGCCACGTCGGCGCTCTTGAGCAGGGTCTGGGTATCGATACCGTCTTCTGGATACATACAGACGCCAATGCTGACCGTTGTATAAACCTTGCGCTCTTCGAGGAGGTGCGGCAGCGACAGTTGATTGATGATGCGTTCGGCGGTGGCACTGACTTCGCTCGGCCGGGTGTTTTCCAGCAGGATGGTGAATTCGTCGCCACCAAATCGGGCGACGGTGTCGCCAGCGCGCACGCATTCCGACAGTCGGCCAGTCACCTGGCGCAGCAGCAGGTCGCCGACGTCGTGCCCCATCGAGTCGTTGATGATCTTGAAATTGTCGACATCGACAAACATCACCGCGACCTGGGCGTTGCAGCGGCCGGCCTTGGCAATGGCCTGCTTCAGCCGGTCGACATAGAGTGCCCGGTTGGGCAGGCCGGTCAGCTCATCGTGAGTGGCCAGGTATTCGATGCGTTTCTGCGATTCCTTGACGATTGAGATGTCGCTGAAAATGCCGACGTAGTGCAGGATTTCGCCTTGGCCATCCTTGACGGAGTTGATGGTCAGCCACTCGGGATAGATTTCGCCATTCTTGCGCTTGTTCCAGATTTCGCCCTGCCACCAGCCTTTGCTTTCGATCTGTTGCCACATCTCGGCGTAGTACTCGGCGCCATGCTTGCCGGAACTCAGCAGGTTGCTCTTCTTGCCGATGACTTCGTGCTCGCTGTAGCCGGTGACCTCGACGAAGGCCCTGTTGACCGTCATGATCATCCCCTGGCGGTTGGTGATCACGATCCCTTCGCCAGAATGGTCAAAGACCCGCGCCGTGAGACGCAGCTGATTCTCTGCTTCCTTGCGCGCCGTGATGTCGGTGGACTGCGTGCACACGGCGTAGACGACGCCATCGGCGTCATGCAGCGGAAAGCGCACCGAAAGAAAGATCCGCTCGCCATGCGGCGTTTCGACACACTCTTCGAACTCGACCGCATCATTGACCTTCATCGCTTCCAGATCGTTGCGGCGGAACTCGTCGGCGATGTGGCGCGGGAATAGTTGCCGGTCGGTCTTGCCAAGGGCGTTATCGGAAGGCACGCCGAAGGTGTCGATGAAACGGCGGTTGATGAAGATGTAGCGCCCGGACGGATCTTTCAGCGAGGACAGGGCGTGCGAATTGTCCATGATCGCCATCATTTTTTCCTGGCTGTTGCGGGCCGCGACTTCGGCGGCGTTCAGCTCGGTGTTGTCGATCAGGAAAATGATGGCGCCGCGCACCCCGGTCGGCGAGAAGTTGGGCGTGACGTGCAGGCTGTAATGATGGTTGTCAGAGGCGAGCGCCGTTTCGGCCGGTTTGCCATCGATGATGACCTGACGCACCGTATCGGTGAAGTCGCCCATGCCACGCGGTCGCTTGATCCGGTTGATGCGCTGGCCGACGGCAGTCGGGGTGAGAAAGAGCAGATCAGCGGCCGGGCGGTTGTAGCGTTCGAGCTCCAGGTCGCGATTGACGACAAACAGCGGAAAACCGATGCAGTTCTGGACATTCTCGATGTCGTAGGCGATTTCGGACAGTTCGCCCGACTTGACCTGCAGCTCTTCATTGACCGTGGTCAGCTCTTCGTTGGTCGACTGCAGTTCCTCATTGGCCGCCTCCAGCTCCTCGTTGGACGACTGCAACTCCTCGTTGGCCGCCTGCACTTCTTCGTTGAGCGCCTGCATTTCCTCGTTGGAGGTTTCCAGTTCCTCGATCACCGCCTGCAGGTGCTCGCGGGTCGCCACCAGTTCGTCTTCGAGTTCCTTGACGTTCCAGCCGCTGATGCTGTCGCCGCCGGCAACCGGCCCCTCGACCGTGCGCGCCTTGGGCGCCGGCTCGAAGCAGACGAGGAACAAGCCGTTCAGGTTGCCATGGCTGAGATGGTGAACCGCCAGGCGGACGACACGTTTGCCACTCTCCAGTTTCAGCGCCCGTGGTCGTCCGTAGGCCGAAACTTTCTTGTGCAGGGCCTGGTGGGTCAGGGTCTGCAGGTCGGCACCAAACTCCGCCCGGATCATGTGCAACAGATCGAAGGTGGGTTTGCCGTCGGAAATATTGAGATATTCGCCGGGGTTGCCGTAGAGATGCAGGATGTCGAAGCTGCCATTGATCAGCACCCCGGGCGGCAGATAAAAGCGCGCTGCTGCATCCAGATACTGGAACTCGCCGCTTTTTGCCGCGCTGGCAGCATGGGCCGACGCGGCTTTCTCCGGCGCCGGCAAGGTGAATGCACCGCCGGTGAACGGCGGACGGTTCAAGACGTTTTCACGCAGGAAAATCTTGGCATCCTTCTCATGCTGGCGGAACAGCGAGTCCTGCTGGTAGATGTTTTCGGAGCGGCCGAGAAACAGGTAGCCCTCGGGGCGCAGCGCATAGTGGAACATCGACAGGATCTTGGCTTGCAGATCGGCCTGAAAATAAATCAGTACATTGCGGCAACTGATCAGGTCGAGACGCAGGAAAGGCGGGTCTTGCGCCAGATCCTGGCGGGCGAAGACGACCATTTCACGCAGCAGCTTGGAGACTTCGTAACTGTCGTTCCTGGCGGAAAAATACTTGGCGATCAGCGGCGGCTCGAGTTCGCTCAGCGAGGCTGCGGAATAGTTGCCTTTGCGGGCTGTCGCCATGGCATTGAGGTCGAGGTCGGTGGCGAAGATCTGCACCTTGAAACGACTCAGCACCGGGCCAGCCTGCTCGCAAAGTAATATGGCAATGGAATAGACTTCCTCGCCCGTGGCGCAGCCGGCAATCCAGATCCGTATTTCGTCGCCGGGGCGCTTTTCCTGGACGATTTTCAGCAAGGTCTTGGCCAGGGCATCGAACGCTGTTTTGTCGCGAAAGAAGGCGGTGACCGAGATCAGGATGTCCTTGCTCAGGTGGTCGAGTTCCTCGGGGTCGGCATCGACGTACTGGAAATAATCTTCGAGTGAGGCCAGGTGATTGGCCGCCATCCGGCGCTCGATGCGACGCCAGACGGTGTTTTCCTTGTAGCCGCTGAAATCGACCTTGGTGCGCTGGCGCACCTTCATCAACAGCTGCTTGAGCGTCGAGGCGCTGCCGCTGGTCTTTTCCGGCGGCGACAGATGCTCCCGTGATTCGGCGATGGAGGCGATTTTCTGGGCGATCTGGTCGGGCGGCAAGGTCCAGTCGACGCAACCGGTGTCGATTGCCGACTGCGGCATGCCATTGTACTTGGCTGACACAGGCTCCTGGGCAAAGGTAAAACCGCCCACTGCCTTGATCTCCCGGATGCCTTGCGAACCATCGCTACCGGTGCCGGAGAGGATGACCCCAATCGCATCCTCGCCGTATTGTTCGGCCAATGAGGTCAGGAAGACGTTGACCGAAGGTTTGGGCACCATCTTGCGCGCAGTGGTGACCAGATGAAAGCAGCCATCCCGTATCGTCACGTTGCTGCTGGCGGGCGTAATGAAGATGGTGTCCGGCTCCGGCGCACAGCCATCCTCGATTTCCTTGACCGCCATGGCGGTATCGCGGCTGAGCAACTGGACCAGCATGCTGCGATAGGTCGGTGACAGATGCTGCACCACCACGTAGCACAGGCCCAGTTTGATGGGCAGGTTCGAAATCAGGGCCGAAAGTGCTTCGAGACCGCCCGCCGAAGCGCCGATGCCAACCAGATAACGGCGGCGCGCTACTGCTTCACTTGACTCGGCTTTGGTAGTGGGGGATCTCTTGCTCTTCTTGGGTGTCGACGACGCCACCTTCGGCAATTTGTTCATAGTCATGTTTCCATTAGGGTTATTTGATTATTGCACATGCCTATATCGCGAATATGAGAATTTCTCTCAACAGAGCCCAGCCTCAGGAACTTCAGGCGACTGACGGCTATTACCTGGCCCTGTTTTTCAGGTTACGGGAGGATTTACTTCGTTGCTCGTTGCTGTCGATCTTCTCCGAGACTTCACTTTATTTCGGACGAGACGCTGAAGAAAATCGCCCACGAACTGACGGAAAAGCTGCGTCAGGCCGAGGTGCCGGGCGAAGCCTGGGTTTAAAGCGCTACCGCGCGGTCGGCAAAGCCGCAAAAACAGTTCTTGCCGGCATGTTTGGCCTGGTACATCGCCTGGTCGGCATGATTCAGCAGCAGCTGGGCCGGCGCATCGTCGTCGGGAAACAGCGTGAAGCCGATGCTGACGCCGATATCACCGGCGCGCTCGGCATCCAGCGCATAAGGCACGCGGATGGCATCGAGAATACGCTGCAGGATTTTCTTCAACTCCTCGACCCCCGACACCTGCTGCAGCAGAATCGCGAACTCGTCGCCGCCGAGGCGGGCGACCGTGTCGCTGGCGCGCACGGCGGCCAGCAAACGCTGCGCCGTCTCGATCAGCACCAGATCGCCGGCCTGATGGCCGAAGCGGTCATTGACCGCCTTGAAGCCATCGAGATCGAGATAACACACGGCCAGCGGCGAGCGATCACGGCGCGCCAGCAAAACGGCTTGTTGCAAACGATCGAGCAGCAGCAAACGATTGGGCAAGCCGGTCAGCGCGTCATGTTCGGCAAGGGTGCGCAAATGCTGGCCCTGCCGCCGCGCCTCGGTGACATCGTGAAATTCACTGAGCAGCAGGTTCACGCCGTCGACGTTCACGATGCGACTGGAGATTGCCACATGCGCCAGTTGCCCATCCTTGCGCCGGGCGCTGCTTTCGAAGCCGCTGACCATGCCGCAACCCGCCTCAATCGCCGCCAGAAAATGCTCGCGATCATCCGGATCGGCCCACAGCGCCAGATCGTCCGGGCCGGTCTCGCGACCGATCATCTCGGTCGGCCCATAGCCGAAAAAGTCAGCGAAGCTGCGGCTGACATCGAGCAAGTGACCATCAAGGGTGGACAAGGCGACCGGGTCGGGCATCAGGTCGAAAACCGCCTGGAACTGGGCCCGTGATTCGTGCAAGGCCCGGTTGGCCTCTTCCAGTTTGCGCATCGCGGCATTGATTTCCTGCGTCCGGCTGCGCACCTTGTCTTCCAGCACCACCATCATCTGGAAAACGCCGAAATCCGTCGGCAAGTGATCATTCGCTGTCTCGGCACGCTCGATCAGTGCCGCGACGACCTTCTCCAGGCGAACGACCTCGGCGCGCAAGTGCAGCACGCTTTCGGTTTGCACAAGGTCATTCATGATCTTCTCCCTGCTGTTCGCCAATGGCGATGCCGGTGAAGGTCTGATTGATGTGTATGCCCATGAATTGCTCGCCGTAACTGCTGAAACCCAGCACGTGATTGTCCTTGAACAAGTGCTCGATCCCGGCCTTTTGCGCTTTCCCCTGCGCCTCCAGCGCGCAATGGATGCAGTCGAAGCCGAGGACCAGCTGCGCCCCCCGGAGGCTTTGCCGCAGCTCGTCGAACAGCCCCCGGCGAATTTCCAGCAAATCGAGACCTCGGGCGATGTGCAAGACCACGCCGCGCTCAATGGCGCAATACAGCGTCAAGCTGCCATCGCGGTTAACCTGGCGGATCGAGCGCACGTAATCATTGCCATTGATCCTGACCACCAGCGGTGCGGCCGCGAAATGGGCGGCACTCAGTTGCGCCACGTCGATGCCCGTTGCCCGTGCGTATTCCTGCGCCGCCGGCCGGCCATTGATCTCGTACACGATACGGCGCGGCGCATCGGCCTCGGTCACCACCAAGGGCTCGGCAGCCCCGATGAAGTGATGGGAACGGAACAGCTTGAACGGCAACTCGGTCGTCAGCACCGCGAGAACGGCGCTGTCGTCGTGGAAGGCACCATCGACAAAAACCCGGGTGGCGATGAAGCGCTGGTCATCGCCCGCCGAACCGCCGACCAGCGGCATGTTGCCGAGTACCGCCTGACAGGCATGGGCGATGCTTTCCTCGCGGCCACAAAGGCCGTCGATGAGCAACAACGCGAAGTGATTTCCTGCCTGCTCGGCAAGCTGCTGGCGCATCACCCAGACCTGCTCGCGCACCGCCGCTTCATCGATACTCGTCAGGCCGGCGATGTGCTGGACAAGGACACTGCTGCTGCCGGCAGCAAAGCTGACGCCGACCAGACTGCCCTCGCAATAGCCGGCAGGCCCGAATTCCCCGGCCGTCGTGCAGCCGATCACCGGCGTTGCCGGGAAAAGTGCATTGAACTCGGCCGCGACCAGCCCGAGATCAAAGTAGCTGGAACAGAAGAAAATCACCAGGGCCATCTCCGGCTGGGCAATCGCCCGATGCAACTCTCTCACCGCCAGGACCGGGTCACTGTTCAGTGACTGCCCCGTGCGCAAGGATGTATTTTTTATTGTCATGACCAACCCCGCTAACAGCAGATATCACCAATATATCTGCACCAGCATACACCCGGCCGCGACGCCGTCCCTGACGAATATCAAGCCTGTCTGATGGCTGACAGCGGTATCATCAGCCCCCCGCCAATTCAAAGAAAAACATGCGCGTCCTGCTTGTTGAAGACGACACCATGCTCGCTGACAGCCTGTGCGAAGGCCTGGGCAAAGGCGGTTTTACGGTCGACCACCTGGGCGCTGCCGAACCAGCCGAGTCAGCGCTGACACTGACCCATTACGATCTGTCGATCATCGATATCGGCCTGCCGAAGATGAATGGTCATGCACTGGTTCACCGCCTGCGCCAGCGCGGCGTACGCACGCCGCTGCTGATCCTGACCGCCCGCGACGGCCTCGATGACCGGATCAAGGGGCTCGATCTCGGCGCTGACGATTACATGATCAAACCCTTCATGTTGCCGGAATTGCTGGCGCGGATGCGGGCGCTGATCCGCCGCAGCCGTTCGGTCGCGTCATCGGACCTGAGCATCGGCGACTTGCGCATCGACCTAGCGCAGCGGGTCGCCCTGCTCAAGGGTGAGGCGCTGGAACTGACCGGCCGGGAATGGGAAATTCTGCAGCAATTGATGCTGGCCAGCCCCAAGGTGGTCAATAAAAAACACCTGGCCGAGAGTCTCAGCGAATGGGAAAACGAAATCACTGCCAACGCCATCGAAATCTATGTTTCCCGCCTGCGCCAGAAATTGCAGGGGGCGGCCATCGAAATCCGCACCATACGTGGCATCGGTTATCGCCTCGATGAGACTGCCCGGCACTGAATACCGCCAGGGCACGCTGCGGCGACGGCTGCTGCTGTTGCTCGTGCTGCCCCTGACCGGACTGTTGATCATCAGCCTGGCCTTCGACTACCGGATCGCCTTCGAGCCAGCGAGCGAGGCTTACGACCATGCGCTGGCCGATGACGCGATTGCGCTGGCCAGTCGGGTTCGCTGGCAGGGTGGCCGCCTGCAGGTTGACCTGCCGGCCGCTGCCGAAGCCGTGTTGCGCGCCGACCGCAGCGACCAGGAATTCCTGTCGATCTACGCACCGCATGACGAACTGCTGGCCGGTGACCCCGACCTGCTGCCCGCCCCGCTGGCGCCCGGACGCAATCCCCAACTCAGCAATGGCGAATTCCGTGGACTGAAGGTCCGTAAAGCCAGTTACCGGATCGATACGGCCGCCGGCCAGGTCGTTGTCACCGTCGCCGAAACCATTCATAAACGCGAACGCATCGGCTCGAAGATTTTCGCGGCGATGGTCTTGCCCAACGTCATCCTCATCCTGGCAACGCTGGTGCTGGCCTATCTCGGCGTACGCAGCGGCCTGGCGCCCCTGACCGAGCTCAGTGAAGCGATCAGGCGCCGCGCGCCGCATGACCTCAGCCCGCTGCCCAAAGGCCCGGTGCCGGATGAACTTGATCCGCTGCTCAAAGCGATGGATGGCCTGGTCGCCGACCTGCGTTCCGCCGCCAGCGCCCAGCAGGCTTTTCTGGCCAATGCCGCGCACCAGCTCAAGACGCCGCTGGCCGGCTTGCAGACGCAGCTCGAACTGCATATCGCCGAACTACCGCCCGACAACCGCCAGCGCGGCGTGCGCCTGCTCGAAGCCGCCCGCCGCCTCGGGCATCTGACGCACCAATTGCTGGCGCTGGCGCGGGCCGTGCCGGAAGCCAACGATTCGCACGAAAAACGCCCGGTCGACCTCGGCGAACTGCTTGAAGCCAGCGCCTCAAGCTGCTTCGACCAGGCCCTGGCGCACGACATCGATCTCGGCTTCGAGCCCGAGGCCGCCATCGTCGCTGGCACCGAATGGCTGTTGCGGGAAATGCTCGCCAACCTGATCGATAACGCCCTTTGCTATACCCCGAGCGGCGGCCGCGTCACCGCCCGTAGCGGTATTGATCACAACGGCCGGCCCTTTGTCGAGGTCGAGGACAACGGCCCCGGCATCGCCGCCGACGAGCGCGAGCGCATTTTCGAACGCTTCTACCGCATTG